>NZ_JBPXMQ020000017.1:0-131321 GCF_053470405.2 Azospirillum mesophilum | reverse complement strand
CCGACGGTCGCGATCGAGCCGCCAAGCCCACCAGCCGAAGGTCTTGCGCGACAGCCCCTGCGCCGCGCAGTAATCGCTGCGGCTCCGGCCACTCGCCCGCCACGCCTCAACGTGCCCCCGCCAAAACGACTCGGCCGAGCCCGCCACCGTCGATCCCATCCCCGCCTCCCGCTGATGATCGGTTCGCGCGGGAGGCTACTGGCCTTAGCGCCAAGTCGGCCAGATGGGGCGCTCCTGACGGATACGGAACTGCATGGCATCCTCCAGGTCGCGCTGGGCTGGGAGGGCATCCACCTCTACCGCTTTGACATCCGCGCGGTCGGCTATGGGTCGACGGAGTTGGCCCTCGCCCCGCCCCAGGTCGCTCTGGACACCTTCCGGCTCCGGAACGGCGGCAAGCTGCGCTACACCTACGACATGGGCGCCTTCTGGCGCCATGAGATCCGGGTGGAGGACCGGCTCGCCGCGCCGCCCGACGCCGTCTACCCGGTCTGCATCGGCGGCGATCATCCCTGCCCTCCGGAGGATTGCGGCGGGCCGGCGGGTTACCGTGAGCGTCAGGACGACCTGACGGGCTGGGACGCCTGGGAGGACTTGGCGGAGATGACCGACGTGCTCGCCGCCGTCGTCCGCGACCGGACCACCGCGGTGCTGGACGATCCCGACATCCGCGACCGCTTCGAGCGGGCCGTCGCGCGGACGCGGGAGCGCGAACGTTTCCGGCCCAAGGAGTTCAGCCGAATCCAGGTCAATGACCGCTTCCGCGCCGAGGAGCACAAGCGGCTGATGCACCAGCAGATCTGGTGAGCCAGCGGCGGAGACGAGGATGCGGGTCAGGGTACGGCTGCAGATCGAGGATGACAACGGGACCGTGGTCGCCGACGATGCGATCCTTGAGCTGGCCAAGCCGGGCGACCGGGTGGAAGACCTCGGGCTATCCCTGGAGGAGGCCAAGCGGATGCCCTCGGGGAGGAGCGCTTCTCGCTCGTCGACGGATGCCCGGCCGATTGGCGGGAGTTGCCGGACCCGGAGGGGCCGATCGTCGTCGGCTTGGATGGCGGCTACGTGCGCAGCTGGAACGACAAAACGACCAGCTTCGAGGTGATCGCCGGCAAGGCGGTGCCGGAGGAGCGGGCCAACCGGTTCTTCGGCTTCGTGCAGACGCACGACGAAAAGCCGCGGCGGCGCCTGCACGAGGTGCTGCGCGGTCAGGGATTCCAGATGATCGTATTCATCCGGTGAGCGCCGCGGGGATGGCGCTATAAGGGATGCAGAGTCCCGTCGGTTTCCAGAATTTTCAAGGCTTCAGCCAGCGACACGTCGCGGTAGAGGCAGTGCCACGTTCCGGTATGGCGGAACCATTGGATATCGAAGCGATCCCGGCCTTTCCAGTCGAGGCGGGCGAACGGGCTGTCAAACTCTTCGCCAAGGTTCTCCGGAAAACCGGATCGGTACCGTTGAAGGAACCGGTAGCGGTTTCCATGCCATTTGCCAAAGATGTCGATGGGGTAGTTGAACTCGGTCGGACGGATGCCCGGCAGGAAACGGGGTGTCAGCACCTCGTCGATGAAGCTCTGGCACGCCGCGATGATGGCCGCCTTTTCGGTCTCCGATGGTCCGGCGGGGCGACGCGGAGCTTTCATGCCGCATCCTCCTCCAGGTCCGCCGCCCGGCGCCAGTTCCACGGCAGGAGTTCATGGAGGCGGTGCTGCGGCAGGTCGGCGATGCGGGCCAGGACGTCGGCCAGCCATGCCTGGGGATCGACATCGTTCAGCTTGCAGGTCGTGATCAGGCCATACATGAAGGCGGCGCGCCGGCCCCCGCGATCCGAACCGGCGAACATCCAGGACCGTCGGCCCAGAGCGACGCCGCGCAACGCCCGCTCCGCCGCATTGTTCGTGAAGCAAATACGGCCGTCGGACAGGAAGCGGGTGAAGCCCTCCCACCGCGTCAGCAGGTAGTCCATCGCCTTGGCCACGGGGGCATGCTTGGACATCGTTGCCCGGTGCGTGCGCAGCCAGCCTTCCAGTTCGTCAACCAAGGGCTTGAACAGTTCGGTGCGGACCGCCAGGCGATGGGCGGCCGAGCGCCCGGCGATCTCCCGCTCAATGTCGAACAGCCGGTCGATCCGCCTCACCGCTTCCAACGCCAGGGGCGAGATCGGCGTGGCGGTCGTGCCGCGCTTGGCCGTCGTGGCGATGTCGGCCAACTCGAAGAATTTGCGCCGCGCATGGCTCCAGCACAGGCAGTCGTGGACGGGGCTGGGCCGTCGCTCCGCCTCGTACAGGCGGTTGTACCCGGCATAGGCGTCGGCCTGGAGCAGGCCCGTCCAACCGGCCAGGTGCGCCTTGGGATGCTCGCCGCCGCGGTCGCGCGAGTAGTGGAACAGCGCGGCCGGTGGCGCCCCGCCCCCGAAAGGCCGATCATCGCGGACATACACCCACAACCGGCCGGTGTCGGTCTTGCCCTTGGCCAACACGGGCACGGTCGTGTCGTCTCCGTGCAGCCGCTCGGCTGCCAGAACGTGGGCTTCCAGCGCATCGTGCAATGGCTTCAGCACCGCGACGGCGGTGCCGACCTGGTCGGCCAAGGTGGACAGGCTGAGCGGAACCCGCTCGCGGGCGAAGCGCTCGGCCTGCCGGTTCAGCGGCTGATGCTGCCCGAACTTCTCGAACAGAATCATCGCCGGCAGGCTGGGGCCGGCCCAGCCGCGCGGGGTGACGTGGAACGGCGCCGGCGGCTGGGTGATCGTCTCGCAGGCCCGGCAGGCGACCTTCTCGCGCACCGTCTGGATCACCTTCCACTGGCGCGGGATGCTCTCCAGCGTCTCGGTGATCGTCTCGCCCAGCTTGCACAGCTTGTCCGAGCCGCAGCACGGGCACACCGCTGGCGCCGGTACGACGACGCGCTCGCGCGGCAGGTGCGCCGGGAACGGCTTGCGCACCGGCTTTTTGCGGGTGATCCCGGGTTTGCCGGTCGCCTTGGCCGCCGTTTCCGCCGCCAGTTCGTCTTCGCTGGCGTCGGCCTCCTCCTCCTCCAGCTGGAATTCCAGCTGGTCGAGCAGCCGAGCGGTCCGCTCGGAACGCTGACCGTACAGGTCGCGCTGGAGCTTCTCGATCCGCAGCTTGAGGGTGGCGATCAGGGCTTGGTCGCCGGAGCGCTCGGCCCGGACCTGGGCGGCTTCCGCCTCCGCCGCGCAGGCCCGCGCCCGCGCTTCGACGAGCGCGGCGCGCAAGGCATCGACGGTGTCGGGCAGGGCGTCCATGGGGCGGGATTTTACCGCAAACCCCGCCGAACCCCTCGCGTTTCCGCCGCGTGGCGGCGGGTTGATTCACTGTGCCGCAGCCTATCCCGCCGCGCGTGGCCGCCAAGTCTGCTGCGGATTTCTCCAATCGATGGCGTCGAGAAGATAAGCGAGCTGAGAGGCGGAGATGGCGATGGCGCCATCGGCCGGGCTGGGCCAGATGAATCGCCCCCGCTCCAACCTCTTCACGTACAAAGACATGCCGAGCCCGTCATGCCACAAACATTTGATCAAATCGCCGCGGCGCCCACGGAACACGTAAAGATCGCCGGCGTGGGGATCGCGGCCGAGGCTTTCCTGGACCTTGAGCGCCAGCGAGTTCATCCCGCAGCGCATGTCCGTCACCCCGCCGGCCAGCCAGACCCGAACGCCCGAGGGGACCGGGATCATGCCGGCCGTCCCGACAGCGCGGCGATCACCGTGGCGACCAGAGCCGGATCGACCGGGCCGGTGAGGCGCAGACGTGCGGTCGCGAACTCGATCTCGATGGCGCCGGCCGGCGGTGCCGAGGTCACCGGGGGTGGATCGACCACGTCCTCCGGCGTTGCTTCGTCGGTCGTGACGGTGATCGGCAGGAAGGCCGGCAGCCGCGGCCGCTCACCAAAGAACTGGCGCCGCCAGCGGTACAGCAGGCTGACATCCACGCCACGCTGCCGGGCGACCGCCGTCGCCTTGACACCCGGCTGGAACGCCTCTTCGACCAGTTGCAATTTCTCCTGGTCGGTGAACTGCCGCCGCTGCTCCTGACCCGTGATCACCTCGACACGTTGGATAGCCATAGGGACTGCCATAGGGATAGCCATAAGGACAGCCCCAATGATTCAGCTTCCAAACTCCCTCACAAGGCGGCGCCCGCCGGAGGGATACGCCAGAAACGAAGGTTGGTGATCTATGCCGGGAACTCGGCATTACACGGCAGACCCTGTATAGGCATATTTCCCCGAAAGGGAAATTGCGCCCGGATGGCGAAAAATTGTTATCGCGACCATGATTTTGCATGCATGCATACAAATGGGATTTTGAGATATGAGTAACAAATTTTTGACTACAGGCCAATACCCCGCGTTTCAACAGTTTTCCAATGCCAGCAATTCGGCTACCGTCTGACGACGGCGAATGAGTCTGACTTCACCGCCATCAACCAGCACTTCCGGGGTCAGCGGGCGGGTATTGTAGTTCGACGACATCGATGCACCGTAGGCGCCGGCATCATGGAAAACCAGCCAGTCGCCGATTTCCGCCGTCGGCAAGGTGCGTGGAATGACCGTTCCGCCTTCTTCCTGCGTGAACACGTCACCCGATTCGCACAGTGGTCCGGCAACGACGGTCGGGCGCTGATCGGTCGTGCGGGCTGCGCCGTCGGGCTTCAGCACGCTGATTTCGTGATGGCTGCCATACATGGCCGGGCGCATCAGGTCGTTGAAACCGGCGTCGCACAATACGAAGTGATTGCTGCCAGCGTCCTTCTTGGCGCGCACCTCAGCGATCAGCTTGGCGGATTCGGCAACGAGGAAGCGGCCCGGTTCGATTTCCAGCGTCACCGGGTGGCCGAGGTGCGCTTCGACTTCACAACGGGCCTTGTCCCACAGGCTGAAGTAGTGCGCGGTATCGATGCGCTCGCCATCGACGGTGTACGGAATCGACAGGCCGCCGCCGGCCGAAATCGCCTGCAGGTCGTGGCCGCTGGCCTTCACCTGGGCGACCATCGCGTCGCAGACTTCGGCGAGATGGCTGTAATCGACCCCCGAGCCGATGTGCATGTGCAGGCCTACCAGATTGAGGCCATAGCGCTCGATCAGTGCGTAGGCTTCATCCAGTTGCTCATGCCAGATGCCGTGCTTGCTGGTTTCGCCGCCGGTATTGGTTTTCTGGCTGTGGCCGTGACCGAAGCCCGGGTTGATGCGCAGCCATACCGGATGGCCGGGACTGGCCTGGCCGAGCTGTTCCAGCATCTGCGGGCTGCCGGCGTTCACCGGCACTTTCAGTTCGACCACGCGCGCCAGGGTGGCGCGATCAAGCAGGTCGGCGGTAAACACGATATCGCTGTGCACGCCACCAACAGAAAAACCGGCAGCAAGAGCGCGCTCGATTTCGCCCAGCGAAACGGAATCCACCTTCACACCCTGTTCGCGCATCAGACGCAGGATGTGCGTGTTCGAGCAGGCCTTCTGCGCAAAGCGGATCACGTCGAACTGGCGCAGCTGGCCGATGCGTTCGCGGATGATGGCAGCGTCGTAAATCCAGCACGGCGTGCCGTATTCGCGGGCGATCTGTACCAGTTGCGGTCCATTGACGGGCTTCATGCTCATTTCCTCACGGTTTCTTGTCATGATGCTATTCAATCAACCCCCCGCGCCGTGGTAAAACGATCTTTTCTAATTGGCATGCAGGCTGGCTAATGCTCGATTACAAATTGCTCGAAGCGCTGGATGCCGTTGCGGCCTCCGGCAGTTTCGAAGGCGCGGCGCAGCGCCTGCACCTGACCCAGTCGGCAATCTCGCAGCGCATCCGCCAGCTGGAAGAGCGCAGCGGAACGGTGCTGCTGGTGCGCGATACACCGGTGCGCGCCACAGCGGCAGGGCAGAAACTGCTGGCGCATGTGCGGCAGGTACGGCTGCTAGAAGCCGAACTGCAGGAAACGCTGGAGACGGCTGCCTCCGACTGGCTGACGCTGCGCATTGGCGTGAACGCGGACAGTCTGGCGCTGGGTCTTATCGCCGCGATCACCCCCAGCCTGCAGGCGGCGCGGATTCTGCTCGATTGTGTGGTGGCGGACGAGGCTCAAACGCTCGACCAGTTGCGCTCCGGTGAGGTACTCGGATGTATTGGCACACAGCCCCAGCAGATAGCCGGTTGTGGCGTTATACCCCTTGGTGTAATGCAGTATGTGCTGGTGGCTACACCGGAATTTGTCGCCCGCTGTTTTCCTGCCGGGCTGGGCGCCGATGCATTGGCCGATGCGCCCGCCGCCGTTTACGGCCAGCAGGACAGCATTCATCGTCGCTGGCTGCGCGAGGCCTGGGGCTTGCAGCAGGGCGATTATCCCTGTCATGTCATTCCGGATTCGACCGCGCTCTTTGGCGCCGTGCGCGCCGGACTGGCGTACGGTCTGGTACCCCTGCCGCAGGCAAAAGACGCGCTTGAGCGAGGCGTATTGTGCGAGCTGACCGCAGGCGAGCCGATTAGCATGCCGCTGTTCTGGCACCACTGGAGCCGCCAGACGGGCTCCGCCCGCGTGCTGGCCGATGCGGTGGCGCTTTTTGCAGGCAAGCTCACCGAGCGATGAATAGACGGAATGAATAGACGGAATCAATCGAAAGTCGACACTACGTGGCAAACCCTGTGTCAACACGTATCGCCGAAAGGCGAGCCCGTCCAAATGACTCGAAGCTGCTTTCACCTCTGCAATCTGAGTGCAACGGACTCCTGACATTCCGTGCAGTCGCCTTCTGAAAATGACAGCCGGGCCGGGCCGCCACGCAGCCGTCCACAAAATACGTCCCGTTAATCCTTCCTGTCCACAGTCGCCGCCGACGTTTTTTGGACAGGGGAAGACCACGTGGCTCGACGCCCGTTGCTGACACAGGAGGAGCGCCGTCAGCTGTTCGGCGTTCCCACGGATCCGGACGCCCTGGTGCGCCATTACACCTTGACCCGGGCGGACCTCGACCTCGTGGCCATTCGGCGCAGCAATCCCAACCGCCTTGGCTTTGCCGTCCAGCTGGCGCTGCTCCGCCACCCCGGCTTGCCGCTGGCGCACATCGGCGAGCCGATCGACGTCTTCGTTGCCTGGATGGCGGCCCGGCTCGATCTGTCGGCAACCGCCTTTGCCGAATACGCCAGCCGACCGCAGACCATGACCGACCACGCCCGCGATGCCGCCGCGGCGCTCGGCCTGCGTCCGCCGGTCACGACCGACCTGCCGCTCCTGATCGAGGCTGCGGCGCAGGAGGCCTGGGCCACCGACCAGGGATTGCCGATCGTGGCGGGCGTCGTCGCGGCGCTGCGAGCGGCAAAGATCATTCTACCGATGCCGGCGGTGATCGAGCGGGCGGCCATCGCGGGACGCGCCCGCGCCCGCAAGCGGGCGGCTGACGCGTTGCTGACCGGCTTGAGCGACCAGCAACTCGCCGCCCTCGACAAATTGCTGGTGGTTGACCCCGCGACCGGGCTCACCCCGCTCGCCTGGGTGAAAACCATTCCAACGGCGCCGAAGGCGGACAATGTGCGGGATGTGATCGACAAGCTCCGTTTCGTCCGCCGCATGGGACTGGGTGCCGAGGCGCAGGCGCGCGTCGATGAAAACCGGTTCCGCCAGCTTGCCCGCGAGGGCATGGCCTCGCCCACCTGGTTGATCGACCACTATGCGCCGCACCGGCGGCGCGCGACCTTGGTGGCCCTGCTGCTCGATTTGGAGGTTCGGCTCACCGACGCCGTGCTCGATCTGGCCGACAAGCTGATCGGCGGTGCGTTCACGCGCGCGAAGAACAGTAAGGAGAAAACCTGCATCGCGAAGACGAAGGACGTCGGCCGGCTGATGCGCCTGTTCCACCGGACCATCGAGGCGCTTGGTCAAGCCCAGAACAGCGTGTTGCAGCGAGGCGCTGGCGGCGATAGAGAGGGGCCGCCGTTCCGCTGCTCCGATGGTTTCCTGATGCCGCACAAGGCCAATGCCGCCCGCCGCCATCATATCCCGCGACCGAAGCGGCGCGTGACCAACCCGGCGGAATACGATGCAGCGTTGCGGCGGCGGGGCAGCCTGACCGTCTGGTTCACCGACGCGGCGATCGCGGCGTGGAGGGCGGTACCGCGGAGCACGCCGGGCGGTCAGGCCAGCTATTCGGATCTCGCGATCACGACGGCGCTGATGCTGCGCGCGGTGTTCCGGTTGGCGCTGCGCCAAACCGAGGGGCTGATCGGCTCGATCCTGCATCTGCTCGGCCTCGACCTGCCGGTACCTGACCACACCACGCTCGGACGACGCGCCCGGACCGTGGTCCTGCCGGCGCGACGCCCGACCGGCGGCGCGATCCACCTGTTGGTGGACAGCACCGGGCTGAAGTTGTGCGGCCCCGGCGAATGGCTGATCGAAAAGCACGGCACGAAGAAGCGGCGATCCTGGCGGAAGTTGCACATCGGCATGGATGTGGCAAGCGGCCGGATTGTTGCCGCGGCTCTGACCGACCGGGCGGTCGATGACGCCGCACAGGTCGGGCCGCTGCTGGATCAGGTGGCTGACCCGATCGCCGCCTTCCTGGGCGACGGCGCCTACGACTGTTTGGGCGTTTACGCCGACATGCAGGCGCGCCATCCGGAGGCTGCAGTCGTGGTGCCGCCGCGCGTCGGCGCCGTGCTCAGCGACACCGCCGAAACCGCGCCGACGCAGCGCGACCGGCACCTTCAGCGGATCGCCGAAACTGGGCGGCTGAATTGGCAGAGCTATGCGGGAAACTGGGTGACGGTCTGGTCAGGCGGCGTTCTGTGACGCGGCTTCGGTGACCTCGATGCCGTTTCGAAATGTGACGCCCAGGATCATGTGTGGACGGCCCTCTCGGCGCAAGAGAAGAGTTCGTGTTGACGGTTGGTCGGGTGCATCCATGTGTCCGGCCTGTCGTCGCGACCTCTGGTCGCTGGCCTTGATGAAGTCCGCGGATCAACGCCCAAATCACCTCAGCGCGCTCCCAGGCGCTTGGTCCCCGTGGGTTTGGTCGATCCCCGGTCTGACCGGTTCGTCATCACGTCTCACCACCCTTACGCCATCCGTCTCGGCAGGGCCTTGGTCCGCTGCCGAGCCGAACCTCGACTATGCGGTGGTGGGTGCCGCGTAGATCCCGCCGCGCGTCAGCACCGCCCAGGCGATGCGCGCGGTCTTGTTGGCCAGGGCGACGGCGGCGAGTTTGGCCGGCTTGCGCTCCAGCAGCTTCGCCGCCCAGCAGCGAGCCGCGTTGTCCTGGCGGGCCAGCCGCATGACCGCCGTGGCGCCCACGACCAGCAGGCGGCGAATGTAGCCGTCGCCTTGCTTGCTGATCCCCGTCTGCCGGTCCTTCCCGCCGCTGCTGTTGGCTTTCGGCGTCAGGCCGAGCCATGCGGCGAACTGCCGACCGGATCGGAACAGCGTCCCATCCGGCACCGCCGCGGCGATCGCACTGGCGGTGATCGGCTCAATGCCGGGTATCGTCGCCAAACGGCGGCTGAGGTCGCTGGCGCGATGCCACTCCAGAATACGCGCTTCAAGCCGGTCGATCTCCTCGCCGAGCAGGCGGAGCTGATCGACGAGGCCGTGCAGCGCCCGTCGCGCCAGTTCCGGCAGACGATCCTGCGCCTCGTGCAAAGCCTTGATCGCGGCCTTCGTCCCACTTGGGCCTTTGGCCGCGATGATGCCGAATTCCGCGAGGTGACCGCGCAAGGCGTTGATCAGCATCGTCCGCTGCCGGACCAGCAGGTCACGCGTCTTGTGCAGCATCAAGGCGGCCTGCTGATCGATGGCCTTGACCGCCACGAAGCGCATCGTCGGCCGGGTCACCGCCTGGCAGATCGCCTCGGCATCCGCCGCGTCGGTCTTTCCCCGTTTCACGTACGGTTTGACGTAGGCGGGTGGCATCAACTTCACCGTATGACCCAGTGCCGCAATTTCCCGCGCCCGGTGGTGCGCCGTGCCACACGCCTCCATCCCCACCAGGCACGTCGGCAGGCCTTGAAAGAACTTCAGCACCTCGCCCCGTCGTAACTGCCGCCGGACCAGAACCTTCCCGTCGCCGTCGATGCCATGAACCTGGAAAACATTCTTCGCCAGATCCAGACCGATTGTCGTCACGCCCATGGTCGGCTCCTATGAGGTGGTTTCTTCGACGGTCAACGCTGCTCACCGGCATTTGGTGAAAGGGCCGTCCACCACATCATCTCAGTCCATGCGGGTCCAGCATGTTGCGCAAGCGGTGAAGGGCTGGACCACGGCGGAGTCGGCCGCCGCTGAACGGACAGCGCCGCTGGCCGACGCCGTCTCCCGCATTCTGAAGGCCGAGGGCCTGGGGCGCCTGCCCGACCGCCACGCCCAAGAAGGGCACCAAAAGGTTCAAAGAGTACGACCTCGGCTTCCTGCACATCGACATCAAGCACCTGCCGAAGCTACACGTGATCGGCTCCGGGGCCCGCAAACGCTATCTCTACGTTGCCATCGACCGCGCCTCGCGCATGGTCCACCTAGCGGTCAAGGACGAGGAAACCGAAACCTGCGCCACCGCCTTCCTCAGAGAGGCCGTGGCCACCTTTCCCTTGCGCATCACCCACGTGCTGACCGACCGCGGCAGTTGCTTCACCGCCGACGGCTTCGAGGCCGCCTGCCGCGCCCTGGGCGTGCAGCACCGCACGACCAAGCCCTACACGCCGCAGACCAACGGCATGGTCGAACGCTTCAACGGCCGCATCGGACGGGAGGTGCTGATCATGTGCATCGGCACGCACAACGCCCTTGGGCGCCTGCTGCGCGGCTACAAGCTTGCCTACAACGCCCGCCGGCAACGCGTCCTCAAGGGCTACTCACCCGATGAGGTCGTCCGCGAGCGCCTGAAGGCGAAACCCGAGCTGGCCAACTCCGCCTACCGACCTCCCAGTCCGCGCGACCTGACCAAAACCAAGGTTGCCGCTCAGCTCAGGATGTATGCCGCCAAGGACGTATCGCATCCGGACATGCCCGACGGCGTCCTGCCTTGGCATCACCGCCCATGCAGGATTCGCACCAGGCCGAGCAAATCGATGCTGTGGGCTGCGTAGAGCAGCGATCCGAAAAGGATGAAAGCGATCACGGCGGTTCGAAGTCCTTTGCTCATGGTACAGGCTCCTATCGTGTCAGGCGTAAGCGAGGGTTTCGCGGATGGTGAGCTTGGCGGCGTGGCGGGCGGGCACGAGACTTGCCAACACCGCGCCGAACAGGACGATGCCGAGCCACAGCTCCAACGCCGGCATCGACAGCGTGAGGGGAAGCGGCAAGCCGAAGGACAGCGTGCCGACCAGACGGCCGATGCCGGCGGCCAGCGGCAGCGCCAGCAGCAGGGCGGGAACGACGCTGATCAGTCCGATGACGACGCCTTCGGCGATGACGTTGCGGACGATGACCGGCGTGGTGCCGCCGATGGCGCGCATGACGCCCAGTTCGCGGGTGCGCTCGGCGACGCTGCTGCCCTGTGCCGAGGCGAGGCCGAGGAGCCCGACCACGGCCATCAGCACCGCCATGATGACCAGCAGAACGACCAGCACCTTGACGTGATCGCCGACCGCCCGGTCGAACTGGGCTTCCGACAGGGAGCGCAGAACGCGGATCCCGGCTTCCCCAAGCCGCGCCTCGACGGTGTTGGCGATGCCGTCCACCGCGGCGGCCTCATGCCGATCCGTCACGAGGCGCATGGCATCGGTGCGGCCCTGGGTGCCGGTTGCCGCTTGATAGGCCGAAGCAGGCGCATAAACGGCGGGCGGTGTCACGATCTGGCGGACCACCCCGGCGATCCGGTAGGAGGCGGTGCGGCCCTCGACCGTCAGAGCGATCGTGTCGCCGGCTTTCGGGTGGCCGAGCAGGATTTGTGCGCTCTGGTTGATGAGGATGGCGCCATCGTCGCCCGCCGCCGCCCATGCGTCATTTGGCACTCCGCCGTCCAGCAGGACGAGGTGAGACAGCCGATCCGCCGCCGGCAGAGAGCGGAATTCGAGGTTGGCGTGCCCGCCGTCCGGGTAGGTCCGGACGACGGTCAGCCCGTCCGCGCGGGCCGGGGCGGCGGCCGTGACGCTCCAGGGTTCCACCGTTACGACGCCGGGCACCTCTGCGGCCATGGCCAGCAGGTCTGCCGTCGGCACCGGCCGGTCGATCCGCAGTTCCAAGTCATAGTCGCGGTCTTGGGCGGAGGCGGCGATGTACGCGTCCCAGGCCTTCTGGACGTTGGCGCTCGCCAGGAACATGCCGCCGGCGGCGCTCAGCAGCAGCAGGGTCAGCGCCAGCCGGCCACGGCGGCGGAAGGCGTTGCGGATCGCCAAAAGCAGCGTGCGGTCAATCCCGGACAGCCAAGTGCCGGACAGTCTGGTCAAAGCGCCGATGATCCGGTCGGCCGTCCCTGTGCCACGCGCGATCCCTTGATCGGACAGGGCTTCCCGCACGGTGATCCGCGCGGCCTTGCCGACGGGCACAAAGGCGAAGGCGACCGGGATGAGGATGCCGCAGGCGCCCACGGCCAGGATCAGCCAGACCGGGACTTCGGCGCTGGCAATGTTGAAGTTGAGAAGCGCCGCGACCACCCCGGCGATGCGACCGCCGCTGTACAGGCCGAGCGGCAGGCCGACGGCAACGGCGACAACGGCCATCGCCAGGATGGCGGTCAGGTAAAGCCCGGCGACCTGTCCGGTGCGTGCGCCGATGGCCTTCATCACCGCGATCTGCCGCACCTGCTGTGCCAGCAGCCCGTCGATCATCGACGCGGTCAGGCTGGCCGCAAGGGCTTGGGCGAGCAGGGCGAAAATCAGGAACATCGCCAGTACGGCGGTCATCTGCGTCTGGTGCGGGTGACGGCCGGTGGGCGGAATCCGGATCTGGTGGATGGTGAGGCCCTGCGCGCGGAGGGTCCGCGCCAGAGCCGTGGCCGCCGCGTCCACCCGTGTCTGGTCGGAGGCGTCCCTCACCACGACCTTCAGCGTGTCGGGCGTTGGTGGCCCGCCAAGCGCGGCCAGCGTGTCCGGCGTCAGATAGCCGTAGGCGGTCTGCTCCTGCCAAGCCGGGGCGAGGCTCGGATCATGCACCGTGCCGGACACGGTGACCGCTTGCTTGGAACCGGTGGGCGTCTGCACGGTGACCGATCCGCCGACCGTGGCGCCCAGAAAGGTCAGGGCTTCACGCTCCAGCAGGATCGTTCCCGGCGGGGGCGGCCAAGCGCCGTGCTGGGGAAAGACCGTGTTGACCGACAGCGTTTCGAAGTCGGGAATGACGAACAGCAGAAGGCGCACCCATTCGTCGGGTCCGCGCGCGGCACGGGCGGTCACGATGGCGGTGGCCTCCGCCGCCGCGACGACCGGATCGCGCCGCACCGCCTCGACCAGCGCGGGATCGACGCTGCCCAGGTCGATCAGGGCCGACGCCGGGTTCGTGGCGGCGTAGTTGCGCGTCATCTCGCGCAGCAGGATGCTGCCGGCGGCGGCGATCGCCGTGACGGCATAGACGCCGATCGCGATGGCCGCGATGGCCATCAGGATTCGGCCCTGCACGGCGTCGGCATCGCGGAGCAGCTTGCGCCAGCGGGGAGCGATCCTCATGCCGCCGCTCCCGCGCGATCGCCCTTTACAACCCGTCCGTCGCTCAGCTCGACGACGCGGGTGAAATGGCGGGTGCGGTCCCGTTCGTGAGTGACCATAACGATGGCCCGGCCTTCCGCCGCCAAGCCGGCGAACAGCTCCATCACCGCCTCGGCGGTCCGGCTGTCGAGATTGCCGGTCGGCTCGTCAGCGACGAGGATGGGCGGGTCGTTGGCGAGCGCGCGGGCGATGGCGGCGCGCTGCTGCTGGCCTCCGGACAGGTCGGCCGGCAACTTGTCCGCCTGCGCGTCAATGCCGAGCCTGCCGAGCAGCATCATCGCCCGCTCGCGCCGTTGGGCCGGCGGGAACGTTCCGCAAAAGTCCATCGGCAGCATGACGTTTTCGGCGATGGTCAGGGTCGGCAGCAGTTGGAAGAACTGGAACACCACGCCGACGCTGCGTCCGCGCCAGACCGCCAACTGCTCCTGGTCGAGATCCTGGATCTCCTTTCCGGCGGCCCGGATGACGCCGGAGGTCGGCGCGTCGATCCCGGTCATCACGTTGATCAGGGTCGATTTTCCGCTGCCAGACGCACCGACGATGGCCAGGAACTCCCCGGCGGCGACATCGAGATCGACATTCCGGAGCGCCGGAAACGGCCCGGCGGGTGTCGCGTAGTGTTTCGAAACGCCACGCAATGAGATCGGCTGGTCGGAAACAGGGCGCACGGGGGCGTCATGCGGCTGGAAGCGCATCGGTGTTGTCCTGTCGCTGTGAAAGGCGAGGCGTCGGTCGGAGGGCGGGTCAGCCCCTCTTCAGGAACCGTCGTTCGGAGCCGGGCCGGGCACCAGGCCGGACCACAGCGCGTCCACGAACAGCGGGACGGCGTGCGTCAGGTCGTCACCCTGGTGGAACTCCATCATCTCGAACAGCGCGAGACTGTGGATGGCGGCGATGAGCAGGCTGGCCGATGCCATGGGGTTCTCGACACGGAGCAAGCCCTGCTCGGTCCTCTCTTTCAGGAATCCGGCGAGGGCGGACACGATCCGGCTGTTCGGATCCTCCCCGAAATGCGTTGCCACCTCGGCCATGCTGATGGCCGGGTTGGTCATCAGATGCACCGCCGTCGGGATGATCGTCCGGTAATGGGCGAGCAGGCGCCGGCCCGTCTCCACCAGCGCCGCCCGCGTGTCCGCGATTTTCGAAGCCACGATGGCGTCCGCATCGACGTCCGGTGGCAGCATGGCGGCGAGGAACAAAGCAGCCTTGGTTGGAAAGCGCTGGAAGATGACCGCCTCGGAAACGCCCGCGCGCTGGGCAATGTCCTTGGTCGTGCCGAAGGCTCCGCGTTCCAGGAAAACCGCGCGCGCGTGCGCCAGAAGCGCGGTGTCGTCGATAACCCTCTTGCGTCCCATGGCGGCGTCCTTTCTTTAAAAAGTGATCACTCACTTTTAAATCGCCGTCAAGCCGGAAAATTGGACCGTGCGCATGAACGGAACGGTGTACTGTGACTTTGTTGCAGCAAGGTGATTTCGGTCGCAGGAACCCCTTTTCCGGCCTTCTGATTACGCGACGCGGACGGAGTCCGGGCGTCCGAGGTCGAGCATGTGGTTCAGGATCCGGACCGCGATGGCGATCTCGGTGTTCCGCCGATCCTCGGTGCGGAATCGCAAGCCGTCACCGATGACGCGCTTCCAGCGGCTGAAGAACGCCTCGACCAGCGCGCGAACGTTGTACCGGGAGGCTTTCTGCCACGCCATCCGTCCGTGCTTGGCGATGTGCCGGAGGGGCCGGTCGCGCTGCGTCGGGTTGGTCGCGGCGTTCGCACTCGGCACCGCCGTGGAGCGGGGCGGCACGACCACGGCGGCGTCCGGGGTATGCTCCGCCACGGTTTCGGTCACGCCGGTCTGGTCGTAAGCACCATCGGCCACGAACGCGGCAAGGGGCTCCTCAACCTGGCCCAGCAGAGCACCGACCTGCGAGCCGTCATCGACATCGTGGTCGGTCAGAGTCGCCGCCACGATCCGCCCGCTGACGGCATCAAGCCCGACGTGCCGCTTCTTCCAGGCGCGTCGGCGCTGGGTTCCATGCTTTTCGACCAGCCACTCGCCGGGACCACACAGCTTCACGCCGGTGCTGTCGACCAGCAACTGTACCGTTCCACTTGGTGAAGCCGGCATGGCCGGCAGGCACACGGCCTTGGCGCGGCGGCTGAGGGTGGAATGGTCCGGAACGGCCAACTCGACCCCGAGCAGTTGGAGGAGGGAGCCGACCAGGCCTTCGGTCTGGCGCAACGGCAGCCGGAACAGGGCGCGCAAGCTCAGGGCGGTCGCGATCGCCAGGTCCGAGTAGGTCCGCTGACCGCCGGGGGTGGTCCGCGTCTCCGCCCGCCAGCGGTCCACCGCGTCGGCCGTGAACCAGATCGTCAGGCTGCCGCGCGCCCGAAGCCCCGCATCATAGTCCGCCCAGTTGCGAACCCGATAGCGCTGCCTGGGAAGGCGATGGCGGCGGGACGCGTTGACTTTGAACGGCATGATCGGACCGAGACGGCAGCGAAGGGGAGGCCTTCTACCGCGCCGCCCCCAGTCCCGCAACCTACCGCCTCGATGCAACAAGGTCCCTTGGCGTCGCCACAGACGACGTGACCGCCGAATCGACGCTGGCAGACTTGGGCGCGGACAGCCTTGACGTCACCGAAATTGCGATGTGGATCGAGGATGAGTTCGGAACCTTCGTCGCGAATGACCGAATGACCGGTTTGGGGTCGGTCGGCGACATTACGGCCGTGTTGCCCCAGCAGGGCGGGTCCTAACCTGGGTTAAGATGGTAGCGGCAGGATGCGCGTACTCTGTCCGGACGGCAGGTGGGCCGATGACGGCGGAGAGGACGGCGCCATGCCCTGGGAGACGATCCGCAAGCGCCCCGAAGACACCGAACGCGCGAACCTGAAGAGCTACGCCGCGGCCTGCGCGTCCTTCACGTGGGACAAGGCGCGTGCCGATGTGAACGGCCTGCCGGGCGGCGGCCTGAACATCGCCCACGAGGCGCTCGACCGGCACATCGCCGCCGGGCGGGGTGACCGCCTGGCCCTGCGCTGGCTCGGAAAGGATGGCACCGCTCGCGACTTCCGCTACGGCGAACTTGCGGAGGAAACGGGGCGGTTCGCGGCGCTGCTGGCCGGGCTCGGCGTTGGCCGGGGCGAGCGCGTGTTCAGCCTGCTCGGCCGCGTGCCGGAGCTGTATGTCGCCGCGCTCGGCACCCTGCGGAACGGCAGCGTGTTCGCCCCCCTGTTCGCGGCCTTCGGGCCGGAACCGGTGCGCACGCGCCTGACGCTGGGCGACGCCCGTGTCCTGGTGACGACCGAGGCGCTGTACCGCCGCAAGGTGGAACCGTGGCGGCATGAGCTGCCCGGGCTGAGGCACGTCCTCCTGGTCGGAGGAGCGACCGGAGAGGCGGCGGGTTGCGTCGACCTCCGGGCTGCTCTCGCTGACGTCGCGCCCACCACCGGCTGCGCGTTCACCGGACCGGAGGACATGGCGCTGCTGCACTTCACGAGTGGAACGACCGGCCGGCCGAAGGGCGCCGTGCACGTGCACGAGGCGGTGGTGGCCCACCATGCGACCGCCCGGGCGGCGCTGGACCTCCACCCCGACGACGTTTTCTGGTGCACCGCCGATCCGGGCTGGGTGACCGGCACCTCCTACGGCATCGTGGCGCCGCTGACGGTCGGCTGCACCATGATCGTGGACGAGGCCGAATTCGACGCGGAACGCTGGTACGGCATTCTTCAGCGCGAGCGGGTCACCGTCTGGTACACGGCTCCCACCGCCATCCGCATGCTGATGAAGGTCGGGGCCGAGTTGGCGCAGCGCTTCGACCTCGCCTCGGTGCGGTTCATGGCGAGCGTCGGCGAACCGCTGAATCCGGAAGCCGTGGTGTGGAGTCAGCAGACCTTCGGGCGCCCGTTCCATGACAACTGGTGGCAGACCGAGACCGGCGGCATCATGATCGCCAACTTTGCCTCTGCCGACGTGAAGCCCGGGTCGATGGGCCGCCCCCTGCCGGGGATCGAGGCCGCGATCGTCGCGCGCACGCCGGACGGGGATGTGCGGGTGGCTGACGCGCCGATGACGGTCGGCGAACTGGCGCTGCGCCCGGGGTGGCCATCCATGTTCCGCGGCTATCTGGGGGAGGAGGAGCGCTACCGCCGCTGCTTCGTCGGGGGCTGGTACCTCACCGGCGATCTCGCGATGCGGGATGCCGACGGCTACGTCTGGTTCGTCGGGCGCGCCGACGACGTGATCAAGTCGGCCGGCCACCTCATCGGCCCGTTCGAGGTGGAGAGCGCGCTGCTGGAGCATCCCGCCGTGGCCGAAGCCGGCGTGATCGGCCTGCCGGACCCGGTGGCCGGGGAGGCGGTCAAGGCCTTCGTCGCGCTGAAGCCGGGATGGACCGAATCCGTTGCGCTGCGCAAGGAACTGCTCGGGCACGCGCGCCAGCGGCTTGGCCCGGCGGTGGCGCCCAAGGCGCTGGAGTTCCGCGCGGGGCTGCCGCGGACGCGCAGCGGGAAGATCATGCGGCGGCTGCTCAAAGCGCGCGAGCTTGGCCTGCCCGAAGGCGACCTTTCGACGTTGGAGGCGGACGACCGATGAGCGACGTCGTGGAATCCCACAGCGGTGACGGCCATGCCAGTGATGCCCATGCTGATGCCCATGCCGGCACCAAGCCGCACCTGACCCGCGAGCATCTGCTGGATTTGCTGCGGCAGATGCTGCGGGTCCGCCGTTTCGAGGAAGCCTGCGGCGAGCTGTACCAGCAGGAGAAAATCCGCGGCTTCCTCCACCTCTACATCGGGGAGGAGGCGGTGGCGGCCGGCGTGATGCCCTGCCTGACGGCGGAGGACGCGGTTGTCGCCACCTACCGCGAGCACGGGCACGCCGTGCTACGCGGCGTCTCGATGAACGCGGTGATGGCGGAGATGTACGGCAAGGCCGAGGGCTGCAGTCGCGGACGCGGCGGCTCCATGCACCTGTTCGACGCCGCGGCCCGCTTCTACGGCGGCAACGCCATCGTCGCCGGCGGGCTGCCGCTGGCGGTCGGGCTGGCGCTGGCGGACCGGATGCAGGGACGGCCGGCCGTCACCGCCTGCTTCTTCGGCGACGGGGCGGTGGCGGAGGGCGAATTCCACGAAAGCCTGAACCTTGCCGCCTTGTGGAACCTGCCGGTGCTGTTCGTCTGCGAAAACAACCTGTACGCCATGGGCACCCGGCTGGAGCGGGCGCAGTCGGAACCCGACCTGCACCGCAAGGCAGCGGCCTACCGGGTGGCCTCCGACGCGGTGGACGGCATGGACGTGGTCGCGGTGGAGGCGGCGGCGCGCCGCATGGTGGCGGCGATCCGCGACGGCGCGGGGCCGCAGTTCCTGGAATGCCGCACCTACCGGTTCCGCGCCCATTCGATGTTCGACCCGCAGCTCTACCGCGACAAGGCGGAGATCGAGGAGTGGAAGCGCCACGATCCCATCGACCGGCTGGCCGACTGGATGCGGCAGACCGGCATTCTCCACGACGGCGATCGCGCGGCCATCGAACGGGACGTCGCCGCCGAGGTCGCGGCGTCCATTGCGTTCGCCGAGGCCGGACGCTGGGAACCGGCCGGGGATCTGACGCGCGACGTCTACACCCGCGAGGTTGTGCCATGACCGAGGTCACGCTGACCGCCGCCCCCGTGGACGGTTCCGTCCGCACCACCACCTACCGCGACGCCGTGCGCGACGCGATCCGCGACGCGCTGAACCGCGACCGCCGCGTCTTCCTCATGGGCGAGGATGTCGGGCGCTACGGCGGCTGCTACGCGGTCAGCAAGGGGCTTTACGACGAGTTCGGGCCGGAGCGCATCCGCGACACGCCGCTGTCGGAATCGACCTTCGTGGGGGCGGGCATCGGGGCGGCGCTGGGCGGCATGCGGCCGATCGTGGAGATCATGACGGTCAATTTCAGCCTTCTGGCGCTGGACCAGATCGTCAACAACGCCGCCACGCTGCGTCACATGTCCGGCGGCCAGTGCAGCGTTCCCCTGGTCATCCGCATTCCGACCGGTGCTGGCCGCCAGCTCGCCGCCCAGCATTCGCACAGCCTGGAGGGCTGGTACGCCCATGTCCCCGGCCTGCGCGTGGTGGCGCCGGCGACGCTGGAGGACGCGCGCGGCATGCTGTGGACGGCGCTTCAGGACCCCGACCCCGTCATCATCTTCGAGCACGTCATGCTCTACGGGATGGAGGGAACCCTGCGCGCCGACGCCGGGCCGGTGGACATCGACCGCGCGGCGGTGCGGCGGCCGGGGCGCGACGTCACGCTGATCGCCTATGGCGGCACGCTGCACAAGGCGCTGGCCGCGGCCGAGGCGCTGGCGGGGGAGGGCGTTTCGGCGGAGGTGATCGACCTGCGCACGCTGCGGCCCCTCGACGCCGACACCATCCTCGCCTCCGTGGCCCGCACGCACCGCGCGGTGATCGTGGACGAGGGCTGGCGCTCCGGCAGCCTCGCGGCGGAGGTGAGCGCGCGCATCATGGAGGGCGCTTTCTGGAGCCTGGACGCCCCGGTCGCCCGCGTCTGCTCCGCGGAGGTGCCGATCCCCTATCCCCGCCATCTCGAACAGGCGGCCTTGCCCCAGCCCGACGCCGTCGTGGCCGCGGTGAAGGCCACCCTGGCGGCGTCGTGAGGGGATTGGGCGATGGCAACCTTCCGCATGCCCTCGCTTGGAGCCGACATGGCGGCCGGCACGCTGGTCGAATGGCTCAAGAAGCCCGGCGATCCGGTTCGGCGCGGCGACATCATCGCCGTGGTCGAGACGCAGAAGGGCGCCATCGAGGTCGAGGTGTTCGAGGACGGCGTCGTCCAGCAAATCCTGGCCGAGCCCGGGGCCACCCTCCCGGTGGGAACGCCGCTCGCCACCATCGCGGGCACCGGGGGAGAGCCGGCCGCCGAAGCCGTCGAGCGGGCGGCTGCCCCGTCCCCTGTGCCGTCGGTTCCTGTGCCGTCGGTTCCCGCGCGGTCGGAGCCGGCTTCGGCGCCGCTGCCGGACGGGGTGGGGCAGGGGCGCCGGCCGGTGTCTCCGGTCGCCCGGCGTCTGGCCGCCCGGCATGGCATCGCTCTGTCGGGCCTCCGCGGCCACGGACCGGGCGGCGCCATCCTGCTGGCCGACGTGGAACGCGCCGTCGCGGCGCCGGCACGCCGCCCCGCCGGGCTGAACCTGGCGGAGATGCGCCAAGCCATCGCCGCGGCCATGGCCCGGTCGAAGCGCGAGATTCCCCATTACTACCTGAGCACCACCGTCGATCTGTCCAAGGCGCAGAGCTGGCTCGCCACCGTCAACGCCGACCGGCCGCCGGAACGGCGCCTGCTGTTGGCCGCGCTGGAGCTCAAGGCCGTGGCGCTCGCTTTGCGCCGTCTGCCGGAATTCAACGGCCATCACCGGGACGGCGCCTTCCAGCCGGGCCAGGGCATCCACGTCGGCGCCGCCGTGGCGATCCGCGGCGGTGGCCTCGCCGCTCCGGCGATTCACGACACCGACCGTCTCGGCCTCGACGAACTGATGGAGCGGTTCCGCGATCTGGTGGCCCGCACCCGGGCCGGGCATCTGCGCAGCTCCGAGCTGGGCGACCCGACCATAACCGTCACCAGCCTTGGCGACCGCGGGGTCGACGGCGTGTTCGGCGTGATCTACCCGCCCCAAGTGGCCATCGTCGGCTTCGGCCGGCCGGCCGAGCGGCCCTGGGTCGTGGACGGGCGGCTTGCCGTCCGTCCGCTGGTCACCCTGACGCTCGCGGCCGATCATCGGGTCAGCGACGGCCACCGCGGCAGCCTTTTCCTGGCGGACATCGACCGCCTCCTGCAGGAGCCTGAAGCGCTATGACCCCCAACGATTTGCGCGTGATCGTAGCCGAGGAACTGAGCGACGTCGCCCCGGACGCCGATCTCTCCCGCCTGGACCCCGACGCGGACCTGCGCGAGGCGCTCGACATCGACTCCATGGACCATCTGAACGTCATGACCGCCCTGTGCCGAAGGCTGCAGATCGCCATCCCGGAGGTGGACTACCCCAAGCTGACCACGCTCAACGGTGCGGTCGCCTACCTTCTCGCCAAGACGGCCGTGCACCCCGGGTCCGGCGCCGGCCGGGAACCGAGGTCGGGATCAACGACGCGGAATGTCCGATCATGAGGGAATTCGGCCTCGTGGGTATTCCGGACGAAACACGGTGACCGGGCAAGTCACCGTCCGACGCAGCGACAGGAGAGGACCATGGCCTCGAAGGACATCAGGTTTTCCACGCAAGCGCGCGAGCGGATGCTCCACGGGGTCGACATCCTGGCCGACGCGGTGAAGGTGACGCTCGGCCCGAAGGGGCGCAACGTGCTGATCGAGCGGCCGTACGGCGCCCCGCGCATCTCCAAGGATGGTGTGACGGTGGCCAAGGAGGTGGAGCTTCCCGACTACTTCGAAAACATGGGCGCCCAAATGGTGCGCGAGGTCGCCAGCCGGACCAGCACCGAAGCCGGCGACGGCACGACGACCGCCACCGTGCTGGCCCAGGCCATCGTGCGCGAGGGCGTCAAGGCCGTGGCCGCCGGCATGAACCCGATGGACCTGAAGCGCGGTATCGACCTAGCCGTCGAGGCGGCCATCGCGGACATCCAGGCGCGGTCCAAGAAAATCTCCACGATGGAGGAAATCGCCCAGGTCGGCACCATCTCCGCCAACGGCGAGCGCGAGATCGGTGACATCCTCGCCCGCGCCATGGAGCGGGTCGGCAACGAGGGCGTCATCACCGTGGAGGAGGCCAAGGGCACGGCGACCGACCTCGACGTGGTCGAGGGCATGCAGTTCGACCGCGGCTATCTCTCGCCCTACTTCGTGACCAACGCCGACAAGATGATCGCGGAGCTGGAGGACCCCTACATCCTGCTGCACGAGACGAAGCTGTCCGGCCTGCAGCAGCTTCTGCCGGTTCTGGAGCAGGTCGTGCAGTCGGGCAGGCCGCTGCTGATCGTTGCCGAGGACGTGGAGGGGGAAGCGCTGGCGACCCTGGTCGTCAACAAGCTGCGCGGCGGGCTGAAGGTCTGCGCGGTGAAGGCGCCCGGCTTCGGCGACCGCCGCAAGGCGATGCTGGAGGACATCGCGATCCTCACCGGCGGGCAGCTGATTTCCGAAGAACTCGGCATCAAGCTCGATTCCATCACGATCGACATGCTGGGCCAAGCCAAGCGCGTCCGGGTGGAGAAGGAAACCACCACCATCATCGACGGTGCCGGCGCGCGCAAGGTCATCAAGGCCCGCTGCACCCAGATCCGGCACCTGATCGAGGAGGCCACCTCCGACTACGACCGGGAGAAGCTGCAGGAGAGGCTGGCGAAGCTGGCTGGCGGCGTCGCCGTTATCCGCGTCGGTGGGGCGACGGAGACCGAGGTGAAGGAGCGCAAGGACCGCGTGGACGACGCGCTGCACGCCACCCGCGCGGCGGTCGAGGAAGGCGTGGTGGCCGGCGGCGGGGTGGCCCTGCTCTACGCCGAACGCGCCCTCAAGGGGGTGAAGCCGGCCAACGACGACCAGCGCGTCGGCATCGACATCGTGCGCCGCGCCCTGGAGACGCCGGCCCGGCAGATCGCCGCCAACGCCGGGGTGGACGCGTCCGTCGTCGTCGGCAAGCTGATGGGGCAGGCCGACACCAACCTCGGCTACGACGCCCAGACCAACGAATACGGCGACCTCGTGCAGGCCGGGATCATCGACCCGACCAAGGTGGTGCGCATCGCGCTCCAGGACGCGGCGTCGATCGCCGGGCTGCTGATCACCACCGAGGCGATGGTCGCCGAAATCCCCGAGAAGAAATCCGCACCGCCGTCGCCCGGCATGGGCGGCATGGAATTCTGACGAAAGCCGTGATCGGCAAGGAAGGCTGAAATGATCCTGACCAACGAGGAACTGCAGCGCGAGCGCGCCGACCACCAGCTGGTCGCCGACGCCCTGGCTTCGGTCCGCCTGTTCCGCAGCCTGTTCGGCGACGGCGAGCAGACCCGCGAATGGGTGCGGGAACTCGTGCTGGTGATGCACCGCAAGGGCTGCCAGGAACGGCACGGCGAACGCGAAGCCCTGCTTGCCACCACCGCCGATGCCATCGCCCGCACTTACCTGGGCCATTCCGCCCAGCAGCTGGAATGGCCCGAGGCCGGGGGCTGAAAAGCTGAAGGAGGGACGCCATGCAACTGTCCAGCCGCGCCTTCGGGAGCAACGACCGCATTCCGAACCGCTACACCTGTGACGGCGGTGACGCGGTGCCGCCACTGGAATGGGCGGACGTACCGCCGAACGCCCGCAGTCTGGCGCTCGTCTGCACCGACCCTGACGCGCCGTCGGGAACCTTCTACCACTGGGCCGTTTACGACCTTCCCGCCGACGCCCGCCAACTGCCGGAACAGGCGCCGGACCGCGCCCATATGGGCCTGCGGGAGGCGGTGAACGACTTCGGCAAACCCGGCTGGCGCGGGCCCTGCCCACCGCGCGGGCATGGGCTCCACCATTACCGCTTTCGGCTCTATGCCCTGGATGTTCCGACCCTCGGTCTCGGCGGAAAGACCGGCTGCCGGGATGTCGAGCGTCTTGCCCGCCAGCACGCCGTGGCCGAAGCCGAACTCATGGGTGTGTACGCCCGGTGACGGCGCGATCCACGCGCCGTTGACGGTTCGCGGGCAGTCGGCGGGTGAATTGGAGCCCCGTGTTGTGATGCGGGTGATGCCGAAGCCGGTCAGCACATCGCCCGCGAAGGCGATGCGGCGGATCGCTTTCACGTCATCCGCTATGGACGCGTGTCGAGCGACATTCCGGTGCCGACATCCCGGTGCCGGGGCGCGGCCGCCTGATCGTCCAGACCCTTCATGAGGGGGGTGTTTTCGACTGGTCCTGGGTGGTGTCGCCGTATCGCTGGGCCTCCGACGCCCGCGCCGAGACACTGGTTCGCGCGGTGCGCATGCGGCTTTCATCGAGAAGTAGGCGAGAAGTAGGCGATCCGGCTCCGCTGCGCGAACGTGCCGATCATGGATGGCCTCTCTCCGGTCCTGTTGGGGCCATTTTGCGGGCCGGAAGCGCCCTCCGCGTTAAACTGGATTAAGGCGCCGTTCCCTTTGCCCGGCCACAGTGTGCGGAATGCACAAACAGGAGACGGGCATGTCGGACGAGACCTACATCCGTTGGTTCTCCGAACTTGACCGCGACGACGTTGCGTTGGTCGGCGGCAAGAACGCCTCGCTGGGTGAGCTGTACCGCCATTTGAAGCCCCTGGGGGTCGCGGTGCCGGAAGGCTTCGCCCTGACCGCCGTCGCCTTCCGCGACGCGCTGACCGAGGCGGGGGCATGGCAGGAACTCCACGCGCTGCTCGACGGATTGGACAAGAGCGACGTTGCCCGCCTCGCCCGCGCCGGAGCCCGCGCCCGCGAAATCGTCTATGCCGCCGGACTGACCGCGCCCATGGAAGCTCAACTCCGCACGGCCTATCGCCATCTGCTGGGTGAGTATGGAGACGGCCTTACCGTGGCGGTCCGCAGTTCCGCCACGGCCGAGGATCTGCCGACCGCCAGCTTCGCCGGCCAGCACGAGACCTACCTGAACGTGACGGGGGAGGCGATGCTGCTCGACGCGGTGCGCCGCTGCCACGCCTCTCTGTTCACCGACCGCGCCATCTCCTACCGGATCGACCAGGGTTTCGACCATTTCAAGGTCGCGCTCTCGGTCGGCGTGCAGAAGATGGTGCGCTCCGATCTGGCCTCGGCCGGGGTGATGTTCACGCTGGACACCGAGTCCGGCTTCCGCGACGCGGTGTTCATCACCGGCGCCTACGGGCTGGGGGAAACGGTCGTCCAGGGTGCCGTCGATCCCGACGAGTTCTACGTGCACAAGCCGACCTTTCGGCAGGGGCACCGGGCGGTGCTGCGGCGGCGTCTGGGCGAGAAGCAGGTGCGGATGATCTACCGGCCCGGCCGCACGCGTGAGGCGACCTGCACCGTTCCGACGCCCGATGCCGACCGGGAGCGGTTCTGCCTGACCGACGAGGAGGTGCTGCGGCTGGCCGAAGACGCCATCCGGATCGAAGACCACTACGGCCAGCCCATGGACATCGAGTGGGCCAAGGACGGGCTGGACGGCGGCCTCTACATCGTCCAGGCGCGGCCGGAGACGGTCGCCTCCCGCCGCGCGGCGCTGGAATTGGAGAGCTTCGTGCCAGAGGCGAAGGGAACGGTGCTCGTCACCGGCCGGGCGGTGGGCGGGCGGATCGCGACCGGCCCTGCGCGGGTGGTGAGCGACGCGCACACGCTCTCGGCCTTCCGCCCCGGTGAGGTGCTGGTCGCCGACACCACGACGCCCGACTGGGAGCCGGTGATGAAGACGGCCGCCGCCATTGTCACCAACCGGGGCGGGCGCACCTGCCACGCCGCCATCGTCGCCCGCGAGCTGGGCATCCCCGCCGTGGTCGGGGCCGATCACGCGACCGAGGCGATGCGCGACGGACAGACGGTGACCGTGTCCTGCGCCGAGGGCGACACGGGCAAGGTCTATGACGGCGCCGTGCCGTTCCGCGTGGAACACATCCATCTCGGCCGCCTGCCGCGCCCACGGACCCGCATCATGGTGAACCTCGGCAACCCGGATCAGGCGTTCCAGACCGGCCAGCTTCCCGTGGACGGCGTGGGGCTGGCGCGCATGGAGTTCATCGTCAACGAGTCCATCAAGGCG
This sequence comes from Azospirillum mesophilum, assembly GCF_053470405.2. NCBI lineage: Bacteria > Pseudomonadati > Pseudomonadota > Alphaproteobacteria > Rhodospirillales > Azospirillaceae > Azospirillum > Azospirillum mesophilum. The sequence goes on along the minus strand of NZ_JBPXMQ020000017.1, from coordinate 104,966 downwards.
CACCCGATGGCGCTGGTCCATCCGGAGCGCGTGGCGGACGTGGATGACCGGGCGCGCATCGTCCGCCTGATCCGCAACCATCCCGACGGCGGCGCCTACTTCGTCGAGCGGCTGTCGGAAGGGATCGGCACCATCGCCGCCGCCTTCTATCCGCGTCCGGTCATCGTCCGGCTGTCCGACTTCAAGACCAACGAATACGCCTCCCTGATCGGCGGGCGGTCGTTCGAGCCGGTCGAGGAGAACCCCATGCTGGGCTTCCGGGGAGCCTCGCGCTACGCCCACCCGGCCTACGAGGAGGGCTTCGCGCTGGAATGCCGCGCGCTGGCCCGCGTGCGCGGGGCCATGGGGCTGACCAACGTGAAGGTCATGGTGCCCTTCTGCCGCCGCCTGGAGGAGGCGGAGCGCGTCATCGCCGCCATGGCCCGCCACGGGCTGGAGCGCGGGCGCGACGGATTGGAGATCTACGTGATGTGCGAGATTCCGAACAACGTGCTGCTGGTGGACGAGTTCGCCAAGCTGTTCGACGGCTTCTCCATCGGCTCCAACGACCTGACCCAGCTGACGCTGGGCGTGGATCGGGACAGCCCGCTGGTCGCCTTCGACTTCGACGAGCGCGATCCGGGCGTGCTCGCTTTCCTGCGCCAGGCGGTCGAGGGCGCGCGGCGCAACGGGCGGCCCTGCGGCATCTGCGGGCAGGCGCCTTCCGACTATCCGGAGATCGCCGAGTTCCTGGTGCGCCTGGGCATCGATTCCATCAGCCTGACGCCCGACAGCGTGCTGAAGACCCTGCGCGCCGTGGTGGACCTGGAACAGGGGCTCGGCCGCGCACCGCGGGAAGTCGCCTGAACAAAGGCAGTGAACGGGGAGGAACGCCATGAAGCACGTCGTCGTTTTCGCGCACCCGCGTTCCGGCAGCTTCATCCGGCAAGCGGCGGGAGCCTATGTGGACGAGCTGGAGCAATGCGGGCACGAGGTGATGGTGCGCGACCTCTACACCATGGGCTTCAACCCGGTGCTGTCGGAGGAGGAGCTGGCCGGCACGGCTCCCGTGCCCGAGGACATCCGGACCGAGCAGGACCTCATCACCGCTTCCCAGGCGATCACCTTCCTGTTCCCGATCTGGTGGGCCGGCATGCCGGCCATGCTCAAGGGCTATGTGGACCGGGTCTTCACCTACGGCTTTGCCTGGGAGGTGAGAAAGGAGGAGGAGATCGAGGGCAAGCTGCGCGGGCGCAAGGGGCTGATCGTCACCAGCTCCGCGGCCCCCATGGCCTATCTGGAGGCGACGGGGGAGATGCGGGCCTTCACGGTCACGCAAGACGCCGCGATCATGGGCCTGTGCGGCATCGCGGTGGTCGAGCACCTGCATTTCGACGATCTGGGGCCGCACACCACGCCGGAGCAAATCGACGACGACATCCGCCGCGTCCGCAAGGCCGTGTGCGACCATTTCTGAGCGCAACGGCACCTTTCAGGCGCATCGGCAACAGCGCCTTTCAGGCGCGGCGGCAACAGCGCCTTTCAGGCGCGGCGGGCGGTGTCGTCCACGCAGCCCTCAAGCTGGCGAAGCGCGTCCCGCAGGCCGAGCACGCGTTCGACCGAGGCCTTCCATTGGGCGACGGTCGCCAGATTGTCGATGGGCCAGGACAGCGCGGCCACGGTCTGCTGGAACGCCTGCACGGTCTGCATCAGCACGCCCAGCGTGATCGTCCCGGCGATGTAGCGCGGCGCCGCCACCAGGATCGGGAAGGCGGCGGACAGCACGGTGTAGGAGGCGCTGAAGGTCATCACCGTGACCAGCGCGTAGGTCTGCTTGTCCCAGCCGCCGCGCACGCCACCGAACAGGCCGGACAGGCGGTCGCGTTCGCCGGGTTCGCCGTGCAGCAGGGCGATGTTCCGCGCGCTCTCCCGCGTTCGCGCCAGGCCGAAGCGGAAATCGGCCTCGCGGGCCTGACGCAACTCGACCGCGCGCACCAGGGGGCGGCCGATGATCATGGCGACGGTGGTCCCGGCGGCGGCGAAGAGCAGGGCTGCATAGAGGAGATGGCCGGGAATGACGACCGTGACGTCGGCCACCGTAACCTCCGCCGTGCCCGACAGCATCCAGAGGATGTTGGCGAAACTGATCAGCAGGAGGATGCAGTAGGTCAGCGAATGGCCGAGGTCGATGGCGAGTTCGGTGACGATGCGGATGTCCTCGGCGATGCGGCCGTCCGGGTTGTCGAGATCCCCAGCCATCCCGGCAAGCCGATGCTCCCGCCCGTCCGCCAGCCAGGAGTCCAGAAGCGCCTGCGTCAGCCAGGCCCGCCAGTCAATCTGCAGCCGCCGTTTGACCCGGAGATGCGCCACCGTCACGGCGATGCTGAAGGCGATGATGCCCATGGCCGCCGCGCCCACGGCCAGGAGGCGGTCCATGAAGCGCTGCTCCAGCGCGTCGAACATGCGCAGGCTCCACAGATTGATCAGCACGGGAACCAGCACCTGCGCCATGGTCAGAATCAGTAGAGCGGCGGTGAGGAGGCGGGCGGGCCACGCCCCCGGTCCGGACCAGTAGCCTCCGGCAAGGCCAAGGAACCGTCCGCCGAAGCCGAGCGCAGTCTTGATGGGTGCCGCCGCCACCATGGCTCAGGTCAGCGTGGAGCTTGCGGCAACGGGGCGGCCAGCTCTCCCAAGGAGAGGTGGCCGTCGCAATTGATGTCGCGCAGTTCCATGACGGTCGCGACGGTGACGCGGGCGAACTCGTCGGTGGTCAGCACGCCGTCGCCGTTGCGGTCGAGCTGTTGGAAACGGGCCGTGCGGACCTGGGCGATGCGTTGCGGCGCGCCGGGCCGGTTGCCCACGGGGCCGAGCGGCGCGCTGATGAACTCCTGAAGCGAGACCTTGCCGTCCCCGTCGGTGTCGAACAGGCGGAGAACCTGATCCTGGCCGGCGGTCAGCTCGTTGGCGGTGAGCGTTCCGTCGTGATCCCGATCCAGGGCGGCGAACGCCTGGGAGACGGGGGCGGTCGGCTGGGCACCGGGCGCCTCCGCGCGGGCGGCCGTTCCAGCCGGTGCCGGGGTTCCGGTCTCGCAGGCGGCGTGCGACGGCGTCTGGCAGGCGAAGGGGCCGGCGGACAGGAGAACGGCGACGGAGATGCTGATGAAGCGAGGCGATGCCATGGGCAGTCTCCTTACGGCTGGCTGGCCGCTGGCCGGGCGGCATGTTCCTTCGCGGCCTCGTCCAGCAGGCGGACGTCGTCGTCGTCGAGCTGGCGGAAGTCCTCGTAGAAGGCGCCGATGGCGCCGAATGGGGACGGCACCTGTAGGCAGACGACCTCATCGGCTTCGGCCTGCAACTCGGACAAGGTGTCCAGTGGCGCCACCGGCACCGCCTGCACCAATCGCTTCGGGTTCGCGCGGCGCACCGATCTTGCGCACGAGCACGACATCGAGCGGCGCGTTGAGCGCCCGCGCCACCTCCAACCCCACCGCGACACCGCCGCGCGGCAAGGCGCCGGCCAGCGTCGGTCCGATCACGGAACCGGAACGGCAGGCTTGGGCCGCCGAGCTTGGGCCGCCGATGGCTTTTGATCCGGGCATCGTGACGTGCTCCCTTCCTGGTCGGAAACCACCTCATACCTCATGCTTCCCGGTGCTTGGTCTGGCCTTGCGTGCCACAGCGTGACCTGTTTACGCGCGCTTCCGGTGGGCTCTCTTCACACAGGTTAAGACGGCCTCCGGGAACAGGAGGTGACGTTACCTCCTCATCGTTCGGCCGCGGCTTGGGGCTGCTTGATCCAGGTTAACGTGGGCACGGGGTATCGGGGCGATACAGAAGCCGTCACGCCCGCTCTCAAGGAACAGGAGGCATCCATGGCCGAAACGAACGTGACGGAAAAGCCCAAGCAGGAGGTCAAGCAGGAGGTCGCCTCCACCGGCGCGGCCGCCAAGGAGATTGCCGAACGCAACCGGCATCCTCTTTTGGCTCTGCGCGACGAGGTCGACCGGCTGTTCGACGAAGCCTCATCAATGCTCCGCTTCCCCTGGAGCCGGCGCTCGCCGTTCGACCTGGAACCGTTGCTGCGCACCGACATGGAAGCCATGGCCTTCGCGCCGCCGGCCGAGGTCGATGAGCGCGAGGGCGAATATCGGGTGACCATGGAAATGCCCGGCATGGACGAGACGTCTGTCGAGGTCGGTATTCAGGACGATGTCCTCTCCATCCGGGCCGAAAAGAACGAGGAAAAGGAGGAGAAGGGCACCAACCGCTATTTCTCGGAGCGGCGCTACGGCCTGTGCGCGCGGTCGTTCCGCCTGCCCGCCAACGTGGACCGCGACCGCATCACCGCGTCCATGAAGAACGGCGTCCTCATGGTCACGCTGCCCAAGACCGGGCCGAGCCAGCCCGGCAAGCGGAAGATCGAAATCGCCGGCCGCTGAGGGTCACTGGGCCGGGGAGTGCCGGGCTTCTCCGGCACGTCCCGCCTTCATGGGTGAGGTTACCATGCGCGAGCAATCCAGGGACCACCATCCGCACCCGGTCCGGCGCGACCGGCTGCTCCAGGAACACATGCACGATCCGTACAGGCAGGCGGGCAAGACATCCGACCCCGGCGTCTGTCCGCAATGCGGCGCGGTCTATCGTGATGGACGCTGGACGTGGGGGCTTCGCCCGATCGAGGCCGTCGAGGCGCTGTGCCCGGCCTGCCATCGCATCAACGACCGCTATCCCGCCGCGACCCTGTCGCTGACCGGCGGGTTCATCGCGGCGCATCAGGACGAAATCCTGGCCGCCGTCCGGCACCAGGAGTCCCTGGAAAAGGCCGAGCATCCCCTGCACCGGATCATGGACATCAAGGGGCGCGACGAGGACATCACGGTCACCACCACGGACATCCATCTGCCCCGCCGCATCGGCGAGGCCCTGCACAGCGCCTACGGTGGCGACCTCGATCTCCATTACGACGAGGGCGAGTATGCCGCCCGTATCTCCTGGCGGCGCGACTGAACGGCGTGCCATCCGCTGGCCCCATCCGCCGAAGGGAGTCTTCCATGAGCACGGCCTGCCTGCCCATCTTCGATGAAACCCTCCATCTGACGAACAGCCGGTTGAAGGAGTTGATGGAGCGGCTCCACAAGGACGACCGCAAGCTGGAGCATTTCTACGACGTGATCCTCAGCGAGATGCACGGCTACCCGGAGCCGGACCCGGCGCGTCTCAGCGCCGCTGTGTTCGACCTTCCGGCCGCCCACATTTCGGTCGAGGAGGTTGAGAAGGTGGCGCGGTCTCTGCCGCGCGACGTGCGCGACCTTTGGAGCATTTCGTTCTAACCGCGCCGGAACGATGCCACACGACGACAGCCTTCTGCTGACCGACTATTACCAGCTGGCGATGTTCCAGGCCTACGCCGAGCATGGCCTGACCGAGCCGGCCTCGTTCGAGCTGTTCGTGCGCACGCTGCCGGCCGGGCGAAACTTCCTGGTCGCCGCCGGCCTCGAACAGGCGGTCGCATTCCTGGAAGGCGCCCGCTTCGAGGCGGAGGAGCTTGCGTGGCTCCGCGATCACGGGGGCCTTTCCGAAGCGGCGGTTGCGGAGCTTGCCGTGTTCCGCTTCACCGGGGATGTGGACGCGCTTCCCGAGGGGACGGTCTTCTTCGCCAGCGAACCCATTCTGCGGGTGACGGCGCCCCTGCCTCAGGCGCAGCTCGTCGAAAGCCGCCTCATCAACCTGATCCACCTGCAGACGGTGATCGCGTCGAAGGCGGCGCGGCTGGCGCTGGCGGCCCGTGCCCACCCCCTCGTCGATTTCGGGCTACGGCGCGTCCACGGCGCCGAAGCCGCGCTGCTGGCGGCGCGGGCGAGCTATCTCGCCGGGTTTGCTGGAACGGCGACCGTGTCGGCGGCCATGCGCTTCGGCATCCCGGTCGTGGGAACGATGGCGCACTCCTTCATCCAGGCACACGGCAGCGAGATGGAGGCGTTCCGCAACTTCGCCCGCTCCCGTCCGCGCAACCTCGTTCTGCTCCTGGACACCTACGACACCAAGGCCGCCGCGCGAAAGGCCGTCGCCTTGGCCGGGAGCCTGGCTGCCGAGGGCATCCGGCTCGACGGCGTGCGGCTCGACAGCGGCGATCTGGCCGCGCTTTCCCGCCGGGTGCGGGCCATCCTCGACGACGGCGGCCTGACCGGCACCAAGATCATTGCCAGCGGTGCCCTGGACGAGGCAACCGTCGCCGCCCTGGTCGATGGCGGGGCGCCCATCGACAGCTTCGGCGTCGGAACCAGCCTGACGACCTCCAGCGACGCGCCGGCGCTCGACTGTGCCTACAAGCTCGTCGAGTACGCCGGCCTTCCCCGGCGCAAGCGGTCGACGGGCAAGGCGACATGGCCGGGGCGCAAGCAGGTCTTCCGGCGCTATGATCCCGACGGACGGATCGAAGCCGACCGGCTGTCCGTCACGGGCAGCGGCGAACCGGGCCGGCCTCTGCTGGTGCCGGTGATGCGGGCTGGCCGCCGTGTGGCCCCTTTGCCGGGCCTCGATGTGATCCGGACCTATGCGGCGGCGGAACTGGCCACATTGCCCGATCCGTTGCGCGGCTTGGCGGGCTGCGCCCCGCTGACGGTTGAGATCGCCCCGATTCTGGATCGCCTCGCCCAGGAGGCGGATCGCCTCACGGGTCCTTAACCGAGATTAAGGCGCATCGCCGGGCCTTGCCGCAAGATTCCGGCCGGATCGGCGCATCGGTGTGTTTCGAATTGGCGGGTGGTGTCATGGGGTCTTGCCTGCACTTGAACTACATCGTGGAACCACAGCGGGAGGCGTGGACCGTGCGGATGCAGGGCGGCGATTGCGGCGGGGCCTTTCGCTCCCGGCGTGAGGCGCTGCAAGCGGCCCTGCACGACGCAGAGCGCGTGTGCGACCTCGGCCATCAGGTGCAGGTGTTCGCCCGCCGCACCGACGGCAGCCTGAAACGGATTGCTCGGCGTCCCTCCATCCAGTGACCAACCGCGCGCCGCGCCGGAGGAGTCATGCGGATACAGACGCTTTCGGTGCAGCAGGCGTTATCGAGCCTGCGCAGCGGGTCGGCCGGGCTCACCGACGCGGAAGCCCTCCGGCGTCATGGCCGGTTTGGGCCCAACGTCGTCAAATCGGTCCGGCGGCGCTCCTTGAGCGAACGCTTTCTGCGCAGCTTCACGCATTTTTTCGCGGTGCTGCTGTGGATTGCCGCGGGACTCGCCCTGATCGCCGAGATCCACCACCCGGGCGGGGGCATGGGCGTGCTGGCCGCGGCCATCATCGCGGTCATCGTCATCAACGGGCTGTTCAGCTTCTGGCAAGACCACAAGGCGGAGCGGGAACTGGCGTCGCTTGCGAAGCTGCTGCCGCAACGGGTCAAGGCGGTGCGCGACGGGGCCGTCGCCGTCCGCGAGGCGGCCGATCTGGTGCCGGGCGACCTGATCCTGTTGGCCGAGGGCGACCGCGTGCCCGCCGACGCGCGCGTGATCGACGCGCAGGGCCTGCGGGTCAACACCTCCACGCTGACGGGCGAAGCCAACCCGGTGTCCCGCGACGCCGAGCCGACCGAGGAGCGCGACCACCTCCTGGCGCACAACCTCGTGCTGGGCGGCACCACCGTGGTGGCGGGGGAGGGGCGGGCGGTCGTGTTCGCGACCGGGGCGCACACGGAGTTCGGCCGCATCGCCCGCCTGACCCAGGGCGAGGAACGCGAGCGCTCGCCCCTGCTGGCGGAGATCGCGCGGGTCAGCCGGATCATCGGCATCCTGGCGACGGTGGCCGGCGTCGCGCTGGCCCTGATCGGGATGCAGGCCGGACTGCCGCTGTGGTCGGCCTTCGTGTTCGGCATCGGCGTCATCGTGGCGAACGTGCCGGAAGGGCTGCTGCCCACGGTGACCCTGGCGCTGGCCATGGGTGCCCGGCGCATGGCGAAGCGCAACGTGCTGATCCGCCATCTGCCCGCGGTGGAGACGCTGGGCTCCGCCACGGTCATCTGCACCGACAAGACCGGCACGCTGACGCAGAACCGCATGGCGGTGAAGGCGACGCATGGCGTTCCGGAGGCGCTGGCCGCCGTGGAGCGCCACTGCCACACGCTGAAACGCTCCGACGGCGGCTGGCTCGGTGACCCGATGGAGGTCGCGCTCGTCGAGCACGCCGGGCCGGGCACGCGGCACCCGCTGGTCGGAGAGATTCCCTTCGACAGCGAGCGCAAGCGGCTGTCCACCCTGCACGATGCACCGAAGGGCCGCGTCGTCCACACCAAGGGGGCGGTGGAGACGGTGCTGCCGCTGTGCAGCCACCTTGCCGACGGCTCGGGGGTGGTGCCGCTGGACGACGGGCGGCGGGCCGACCTGCTGCGGCTGCAGGAGGACATGGCGCGCCGGGGCCTGCGCGTGCTGGCGTTGGCGTGGCGTGACGGGCCCGATCCCGCCGCCCCGGAACGCGCCCTGATCCTGGCCGGTCTTGTCGGCCTGGAGGACCCGCCCCGTCCAGAGGTGCCGGACGCCATCGCCAAGGCGCGCGCGGCCGGCATCCGCGTCATCATGATCACCGGCGACCATCCGCACACAGCGCTGGCCATCGCGCGGGAAATCGGGCTGGTGCGGGGCCCGGAGGTGGAGATCGTGACCGGCGACCGGCTGCGGGCCATGTCCGACACCCACCTGATGCTGGCGCTCGACGCCGACGACATCCTGTTCGCCCGCATCGGCGCCGACCAGAAGCTGCGGGTCGTCCAGGCCCTGCAGCGGCGAGGCGAGATCGTCGCGGTGACCGGCGACGGGGTGAACGACGCGCCGGCCCTGAAGCAGGCGGAAATCGGCATCGCCATGGGGCGGGCCGGCACCGACGTGGCGCGGGAGGCCGCCGACATGGTGCTGCTGGACGACAACTTCGCCAGCATCGTCCGCGCGGTGGAGGAGGGGCGGGCGGTCTTCGCCAACATCCGCAAGTTCATGACCTACATCCTGGCCTCCAACGTTCCCGAGCTGGTTCCCTACCTTGCCTTCGGCCTGTTCGGCGTGCCGTTGCCGCTGACCGTCATCCAGATCCTGGCGGTGGACCTGGGCACCGACATGATGCCGGCCTTGGCGCTGGGGGCGGAGCCGCCGCACCGGGCCGCCATGACACAGCCGCCGCGATCCCGCCGGCAGAGTCTGCTGACGGCGGGGCTGCTGGTGCGGGCCTATCTGCTGCTCGGCCTGTTCGAGGCGGCAGCCGCCCTGTCGGCCTATTTTGCGGTGCTTCATGCCGGGGGCTGGTCGTTGGGGCAGAGGCTCGACGCCATCGACCCGCTGTACCGGCAGGCGACGACCGCCTGTCTGGCCGCCATCGTGGTGGCGCAGGTCGTCAACGTCTTCCTGTGCCGCAGCGAGCGGGAGTCCCTGTTCGACCGAAGCGTGCCGCGCAACCGCTTCCTGTGGTGGGGCGTGGCGGCGGAGGCCGGGCTGATCCTTCTGGTCGTCTACACCGGGATCGGCAACCGGCTGTTCGGCACCATGCCATTGCCCGGATGGGCCTGGCTGCCGGGGTTGCCGGCGGTGATCGGCATGGTCCTGGCCGACGGGCTGCTCAAGCGGGTGCGGCGGGTGGCCGGGCGGCCCCGGCGGACGCTGGGCGCCCTGGAGGCCGCGAAAAGGCGGGGCTCTTAACTTGGTTTAAGGCCGGCGCCGCGTCCGGGGCGCAGGGTTGTCCCAGCCTAACTGCAAAGAGCCTAACTGCAAAGACGCCCGCTTTCCGCGCATGTCGAGGTGCTGCACGCCTTCGCCGGATACCAAGGGAGCAAGGGCCGGTCGGCGCGGCGCTGGCCGCCACGGCGACGGAGCTGAACGCCGGGCTGCTGGTCATGGGCGGCTACGGGCACAGCCGCCTGCGCGAGGTGGTCCTGGGTGGGGCGACCCGGCACATGATCAACACCCCGGTCGATTGCGCGGTGCTGCCGGCCCATTGACGGGACGGGGAGGTTCGCCATGGGTAGCGACGATATTGCGCTGTTCGACCTGGACCCGGGCTGGGGGCACGGGCGGATGGTCGCGGAATACCTGGAAGTGCCGGTGTGCCCCCATGAGGAACGGCCCTTCGAGGACGGTGAGTTCAAGATCCGCCCGCTGGTCGGGGTGCGCAACAAGGACGTCTATGTGGTGCAGTCGCTGCAAGGCGATGCCGCGCGCAGCGTGCACGACAAGCTGTGCCGGCTGCTGTTCTTCATCGGGGCAGTCAGGGACGCGTCCGCCGCGCGGGTCACCGCCGTCACGCCCTATCTCGCCTACGCGCGCAAGGACCGGCGCACCAAGCCACGTGATCCCGTGACCGTACGCTATCTGGCGAGCATGCTGGAGGCGGTCGGCCTGGACCGCATCGTCACGGTGGACGTCCACAACCTCGCCGCCTTCGAGAACGCCTTCCGGTGCCGGACGGAGCACCTGGAAGCGCGCCCGCTGTTCGTCGAGCATCTGATGCCGCTGGTCGACCACGACGACCTGTCGATCGTCTCGCCGGACGTGGGCGGGGTCAAGCGGGCCGAACGGCTGCGCGAGTCCCTGGCGCACGCCCTGAAGCGCGACGTCGGGCTGGCCTTCATGGAAAAGACGCGCAGCAGCGGCGTGGTCCGTGGCGACACGCTGGTCGGCGACGTCAAGGGCCGGGCGGTGGTGATCCTGGACGACCTGATCAGCACCGGCACCACGATGATGCGCGCCGCGTCGGCCTGCCGTGCGGCGGGGTGCGGTCCGGTCTTCGCCGCCGCCACGCACGGGGTGTTCGTCGGCGCCGCCGATGTCGTCGCATCCCCGCTGTTCGACCGGATCATCGTCACCGACACACTGCCGCCGTTCCGTCTTCCCGATGAACTGCTATCCCGCCGCGTGACCGTGCTGGGCATTGCGCCCCTGTTGGGGGAAGCCATTGCCCGCATTCACGCGGGCGGCTCCATCAGCGAGCTGCTCGCCGATTGAGCGCTGCCGGGATGCAGGGATCGACATCTCGACGGTGCAGCTGGACAGGGACGGGTCCGGCTGCACCGCCCGCACGGGTGATGCCGCCATCGGACAAGTGCACCGACACGTCTCCGGCGCCGAGGCCAGGCAGTTCCAGGCTGATCTCAAGGTCGTCGTGGTATTCGATGACGTCCGCGTCCACCATCGTGTGGCCGACGATGGTTTCGTCCGGAATTGGGGTTTCGTCCGGAATTGGCCTGATCGCGGAATGCCGGTGTTCAGCCGCAACGCTCGTGGTCCGTTTGGGGGGTGGTCGGGTCGGGGATCAGGCGGCGCTTCAGGATCTTGCCGATCGCGGAGGTCGGCAGCGTGCCGCGGAACTCGATCCGCTGCGGCTGTTCGAAGCGGGACAGCCGGTCCGCCAGGAAGGCGCGCAGATCGTCCACCGAGAGCGTGGCGTCGGGCGTCCGGACAACGAAGGCCGTGACCACCTGGCCGCGCACCGGGTGCGGCTCCCCGATCACCGTGGCGTCCGTGACCATCGGGTGCTGGCGGATCGCCGCCTCGACGGCGCGGGGATAGACGTGCTGCCCGCCGGTGACGATCAGGTCCTTCAGCCGGTCCACGATGTGCAGATAGCCGTCCTCGTCCAGGAAGCCGATGTCGCCCGTGTGCAGGTGTCCGCCGGCCATCGCCTCCGCCGTGGCCGTGGCGTCGTTCCAGTAGCCGGCCATGAACTGCGGCCCGGTCACGCAGATCTCCCCGATCCGGCCGAGCGGTTGCGGTGTGTGGCGGTCCTCCAGCGAGACGATCTCCACCACCGTGCCGGGCAGGGGCAGTCCCGCCGCGCCCGGCTTGTTCAGGCCCCGGAACGGGTTGCAGGTGACCACCGGGGACGCCTCCGTCAGGCCGTAGCCTTCGGCCAGATAGGCGCCGGTGATTTGCTGGAAACGCTCCAGCCACAAGGGCGGCAGGCTGTCGCCGCCGGACACGCAGAGCCGCAGCGACGAAAGGTCGTAGCGATCCAGGCGGGGAAAGGCCGCAATCGCCTGGAACAGGCGTGGCACGCCGCTCAGGATGGTCGGCCGCTTGCGCTGGATGGTTCTCAGAATCTCGCCCACGTCCACGCGCGGCAGCAGGATCAGTTCCGCCCCCAGCGCGAGGCCGAAGTTCATCACCCCGGTCATGCCGAACACGTGGAAGAAGGGCAGCACCGCCGCGTCGCCGCGCGGGGCCAGGGCCACCGGACGGCAGCGGCCGTCGTTGGCGAGCAGGCGGCGGAAGGGGACATGACGGCCGTCCCTCGGGACTGTCGCGGTAGAACTCCGACAGGGCGTTGCCGAGCAGCGTCACGTCGGCGTGCGTCAGCGCGTCGGCCCGGATGCGCTCGTCCAGGCGGTGTTCGGCCGGCAGGCGCACCATCCACACCAGCCAATCGACCGCATCCTCTGGCCGCCCGTCCGGCCCGGCGAACAGGCCGACGACCCCCAGATAGACGCGGGGGGCGAGCCGACGGTTCAGCGCGACCTCCGTCAGGCAATTCGCCCGGCGGGCGGCGAGTGTCGAAAAGTTCAGGTAGGACAGCCGCTTCGGCTTCTTCAGCTTGTAGGCGTGCCGGTCGGTCAGGAAGACCCAGGACAGGCGCGTCTCCACGGCCTGCACCCGACGCGGGCGTTTCGGGCAGGCATCGGGATTCCGCAGGAAAGCGACCTTCGCCGTCAGCGGCATGCCGGCCTCCTCCGACTTTGCCTCGCTGGACTGCCGCTCGTTCACGGATCAATGCCCCATCAGCATCGGCATGTCGGCGTGGGTCAACATGTACCGCGTGGCGCCCCCGAGAGCGTGCTCGAACAGTGCCCCCTACTCCGGGAGGCGGTCGCCGACGACCACATCGAGAGCCTTGACGTTCTCGATCAAGTTCTCGGCCAAGTTCTCGGCCAAGTCCTCGGCGACCGATGCAATGTTCTCCCCGACGATCCAGACACCATCCGCGGCCGCACCCTGTTCCATTGGTGGCCGGCGTTCGCCTGCCCCCCCAAATGCCAACAACAGAAGCCTTCTGGTGCCGTCGGTATGACAGGCGGGCGGATTTGGTCTTGTCGGCTCCGGGTCGTCAAGTTCGGCGGAACAGTGTTCAACTGGCGGTCGTCACCTCCACACGGCGGTTCTTCGCCCGACCTTCCGGCGTGTCGTTCGGCGCGATCGGGTTGCCATCGCCGTATCCCCGCGCCTGAATCATATCCGGATTCACGCCCTGCGAGATCATGTATCGCATCACCGCTTCGGCGCGCTTTTGCGACAGTTCCTGGTTGCTGGCAACGCCCTGACGCTTGAGTTCCGCACCAATCGGCTTGTTGTCGGTGTAGCCGTTCACCACCAGCTTGCTTTGCTGCTCCGCCGCCAGTTTCTTGGCAAAGTCAGCAATGATATTCTCGCCCCTCTTGGTCATCTGCCAACTGCCGGGTTTGAAGAGCAGGTCGGAGTTCACCGTGTAGGCGATGGCCCCCTGCAGCCGGGAGACCTGTTCCTGACGAGCGGCAGCCTGCTGTCGGAGTTGCTGGTTCTGCGATTGCAGTTGTTGGTTCTGAGCTTGCAGCTGGTCATAGGCGCTTTGGGACACGCATCCGCTCAGCACCAGAGGCGACAGCACCAGCCCGGCCATCAACCGGGGACGCAGCGAGATCTTCAGCATCTTGCGGGCCTTTCGTTCGTGGTTTCGTCAGGTGAGAAACTTGATGGTACTTTCATTGTCCACGCGGTCTGCCGCCCAGCATGATTGGGCCACATCGAACTCATGGCGTCGTTATCGTGCCCGGAAAGACGCGCACTCCGTCGTCCCCCGCTCCGCGCCGCGCCCTCTGTGTCTGGGTAGGGCCGGTGGTCGGTGGCGCCGCGCTCGTTCCGGACGCGTTGGCGCCGGTGTCCTCCGTTGACGTGCCGCTTGTTCCGGACGGAACCGTCCCTGTTTTGCCGGTCGTTGCGTCCGGGCTGGAATCGAACCAGGAGTTCGTGTCCGAGCACCCCGCCAAGCCTCCCAGCACCAGCATCGAGGCGCCGGCGATCATTGATCGTTGCATCGTCGTCTCCTTTCCGAGGTCTCCTTTCCGGGGGGTCATGCGGGGCCACCCGTACGCGGGGGCATGCCCCGTAAGTCTGTTATCCGCCAACGTGCACTTGAACTGACCGTGTCGCCTTACGCTCCACCGTTTGGCGCCGTGGAAGCGCCGATCAACCGGACGGTTCGGGCATGTGGGCACCGTCCCTCGCGTACATTTGCCGGGGGGAGCAGTCCGCGTTCAACTGCACCACGATGGCCCCCGGCTGATCCCTCAGCTTCACCCAGGCGTCGTAACCGACGACGTCGCCCCGACGGGCGTCGCGGTAGAGGCCATAGGTGAGGCCCTGGACGTCGGCCATGGGAATGCGGGCGCCGGCCAGCGACGAGGCGACCTGCGGATTGCATTGGCTGGCGGACAGCCGGTCCAGAGTTGCGACCGCTCCCGGTTCGGGAGGGGCCTGACGGGGCTGTTCGAAGCCGGTGGCCATGTTGGTGCAGGCGGTCAAGAGCATGGCCAATGCCGGAAGCACCGGTCCAAAACGTCCATGGCTCATATCGTCGCCTCCCTTCCCGGCGCGCCTCGGTGTTCCTCGTCCGCCATCATTCGCTCATCCGGTTGTTGCGCTGCGCCTCCATCAGACGCTGTTCGTCCTCGCGCGTCAGCTTCGGCCGGTCGAGTTTGAGCGTCAGCTTGTCGATCCGACCGTCGAACCGGAACGGCACCTGGTAATCCCGATCGTCCACCGGGGTTCCGGTGTCGGATCCGATGTCGAAGGATTCGTCCCATTGCAGGAGAACCGGAATCGTCCGTTCCATCCTTTGTGTGGCGACGGGGCGGCCGTCCACGGACAGCACGCCGGTGCCGCTGCGGCCGAGGCCGCTGCTGTCGTTGAACGCCAGCGTCGCGAAGCCGAGCCCGTCGTACGTGAAGTCGAACGTGACGGTGTGCTTGCCGGGCGACAGCGGCTCGGCACCTTCCCAGCGGACCCGGGCAAGGTCGACCAGGTTCCAGACATACACGGGCTTGCCCTTCAGGAGGTAAAAGCCCCAGCCGCCGAACCGGCCACCCTGCGTCGCCAGCATGCCGTTGCCGCCGCCCTCCGGCACCTCCACGTCGGCCGTCATGGTGTAGGACGTGCCGAGGAGTTGTGGCGCATCGCCCATCGGAATGCCCGTGAGTTCACCGGTGTAGGTGAATTCGCTCCGGCCCGCCGTCACGCTCGGCCGCGGCATCACCGCCCGCGTCGCGACGGTGTTGTCGAGCGGAAACACTTGGTTCTTCGTGGCTTCCGCCACGAACAGCGCCTGCAATTCCTTCAACTTGTCCGGGTTGGAGGCTGCAACGTCGTCGTTTTGCGTCCAGTCCTTCGTCAGGTCGTAGAGTTCCCACCGGTAGCTGTTCATCACGTCGGGATCGAGGATGGCGGTCAGCTTCCAGGGGGGATTGATCGGCAGCGTGTTGGCGTACCAGCCGTCATGGTAGATGCCGCGATTGCCGAAGATCTCGAAATACTGGGTCTGGTGCCGTGTGGGCGCGCCGGCGTTCGCCTTGTCGAAGGTGTAGGCCATGCTGACGCCCTCGATCGGCTTCTGGGCGATGCCGTCGACCATCACCGGGGCCGGGATGCCGACGGCGTCCAGGATCGTCGGCACGATGTCGATGACATGGTGGAACTGGTTGCGGATGCCGCCGGGGTCGGCGATGTGGCCCGGCCATGCGATGGCCATGCCCTGCCGCGTGCCGCCGAAATGCGAGGCGATCTGCTTCGTCCATTTGTAGGGCGTGTCGAAGGCCCAGGTCCAACCGACGGCCATGTGGTTGTAGGTCTTGTCCGAGCCCCAGGCGTCGTAGAAATACTTCAGCTGGTCGGCCACCGAAACCTCGGCGCCGTTGAACTGGGCGATCTCGTTCGGTGTCCCGTTGGGCGTGCCCTCGGCGCTGGAGCCGTTGTCGCCGCTGATGTAGATGACCAGCGTGTTGTCGAGCTTGCCCATGTCCTCGACCGCCTGGATGACGCGGCCGATCTCGTGGTCGGTGTAGGCGAGATAGGCGGCGTAGACGTCGGCCTGGCGGATGAAGAGCTTCTTCTCGTCCGCCGACAGCGTGTCCCAGTTCTTCAGCAGGTCGTCAGGCCATGGCGTGAGCTTCGCGTCCTGCGGGATCACCCCCAGGCGCTTCTGGTTCTCGAAGATCTGCTCGCGGAGCGCGTTCCACCCCTTGTCGAACAGATGCATGTCGCTGATCGTCTTGATCCATTCCGGCGTGGGATGGTGCGGCGCGTGGGTCCCGCCGGGGACGTAATGGACGAAGAACGGCTTGGCGGGATCGACCTCGTTCAGCATGCGGATGTGGGCGATGGCGTCGTCGGCCATCGCCGTGGTCAGGTTCCAGCCCGGATTGCCGACGTAGGGTTGGATCGGAGTGGTCTGGCGGAACAGGTTGGGCTGCCACTGGCTGGTGTCGCCGCCAATGAAACCGTAGAAATACTCGAAGCCCATCCCGATCGGCCACTGGTCGAAGGGGCCGGCCTGGCTCGCCTGGAAGGCCGGCGTGTTGTGGTCTTTGCCGAACCAGGAGGTCGCATAACCGTTGTCTTTCAGGATGCGTCCGATGGTCGCCGTGTTCCGCTTGATGATGCTGTCGTAGCCGGGATAGCCGGTGGACGTTTCGGTGATCTGGCCGAAGCCAGCCGAGTGATGGTTGCGCCCGGTGATGAGCGCGGCGCGCGTCGGCGAGCACAGGGCCGTGGAATGGAACTGCGTGTAGCGCAAGCCGTTCCTGGCGATGCGGTCGAGCGCCGGTGTCGGGATGACGCCGCCGAAGGTGCTGGGCGCCCCGAACCCGACGTCGTCCGTCATGATGAGCAGGATGTTCGGCGCGCCCTTCGGCGGCACCACGCGGGGCGGCCAGTAGGGCTTGGACTGGGCGGCGTTGAAGTTGATCTCGCCCCCGAACGGCACCGGCGGGTTGGGAAGGTAGCGGCCGTCGAGGGTGATCGTGGCGTCCGGCGCACCCGGCGCACCGCTCGCCTGCTGCGCGACGGCACCCGCCACCGTCACGGGGACAAGCAGGGAGGCGGCGAACAGACACCCCAACACGGCAACGGCACGGCGGTTCGGCGTTGGAAGCTTCATCGGTGGCCTCATCGTGTCTGACGTCGTTGATGGCGCGTGGCGGGGTTCAGGGGCCGGCCCGGTGCGGCCAGACCATCTGCGGCCCCACCATGTCGGGCGTGGCGACGAGCCGGATGCCCACGTTGGGCAGGCCGCTGTCCGGAGAAACCTTCATCCGCGCGGCCGCGCGATGGCTGAAGCAGAAGGCCTCCGTGCACAGGAAGGACCCGCCGCGGATCACGCGCTTGGGCGCGAAGGGTTCGTCCGGGTCGAAGCTGTCGGACGGACCGGTCGGGTTGTCGGCCACCGCACCCTGCTTGGCTTGGCGGCGGTAGGAGTCGGGCCGGTACCAGTCCGCGGTGAACTGCCAGACGTTGCCGGCCATGTCGTACAGGCCGAAGCCGTTGGGCGGGAAGGAGGCGACCGGCGCCGTGCCCTTGAAGCCGTCCTCGCCGGTGTCCGCCGCGGGAAAGGTGCCCTGCCAGACGTTGGCCATGAGGGCGCCGTCCGGCCGTTCCTCGTTGCCCCAGATAAAGCGCGTGCCGTCCAGGCCGCCGCGCGCGGCGTACTCCCATTCGGCTTCGGTCGGCAGCCGCTTACCGGTCCAGCGCGCGTAGGCGACGGCATCCTCCCAGGCCACCTGCACGACGGGATGGTCGTCCTTGCCCGCGATCGAACTGCCGGGTCCCTCCGGGTGGCGCCAATCGGCGCCCGGCTGCCACGCCCACCAGCGGCTCCAGTCGCTGAGCGGCACCGGGCCTTCGGTCGGCTGGAACACCGCCGACCCCGGCACCAGCACATCGTCCGGCGGCTTCGGCGTTCCCGGAGGAAGCTGCGCCTTGAGGTCCTCCCAATCGGGCTTCCGCTCGGCGATGGTGACGTAGCCCGTCGCCTCGACGAAGCGGCGGAACTGGGCGTTGGTGACGGTGGTCGCGTCCATCCAGAAGCCGTTCACGCGAACGCGGTGCGCCGGGCTCTCGTCGTCGCGTCCCTTGGGGTCGTCGCTTCCCATGGTGAAGGTGCCGGCCGGAACCCAGATCATGCCGGGAGGCGCTGACGACGGCGGCGACGAAGCGTCTGCCGGTGCGTGCTGAAGCGCGAGCACGCCCGCCAGGATCACGCCGGTGGCGACGGCACCGAACAGGACCAAAAGCGAT
Organism: Azospirillum mesophilum; assembly: GCF_053470405.2. Classification (NCBI taxonomy): domain Bacteria; kingdom Pseudomonadati; phylum Pseudomonadota; class Alphaproteobacteria; order Rhodospirillales; family Azospirillaceae; genus Azospirillum; species Azospirillum mesophilum. Next base: position 86,706 of record NZ_JBPXMQ020000017.1, on the reverse strand, counting down.
CGAGAGGTTTGCTGCCGCCCGCTGTGTCGAATCGGAACGCCGTTCCGGTCGGCTGACCCTGGAATGCTCATGTCGGCACCGTGCTTCGTTGCTGTCGATTTCGTCATGGCGCGGCACGCACGCGATGCGGGATTTCTTCAGACGAATACCCGCTTTTCAGAGCAATATTCTTTGAACGTACGGATAGTGATCTATCCAGAAAGAGATTTGGAACGAGTGCTGAAGGGCCTTCCCAGGATTGCCCAGGGTGGTGTGTCTCTTCTGTACGGTGTCTATCTGGCCGTTGTGTTGTCTGCCGTGCTGCGTCTGCTGCACTGGTGACCACGGTTTGCCTTGGGTTCTACCGCAGAGACATATTCCGGTTAAGGTTGGTACGGTAACCTGGGCGTTGTCTTCGCCCCGCTCGTCGCCTCGTTCGCACGCTTCACGCTGCGCTGCGCTGTCCACCGCACTGCGGCGCGTGTTCCGGCGCTGTTACCGTATCTTGTTACCGTATCCAGAATTTCAGAAGTGCAGTCGTCAAAAATATGCAGTATAGGCGCAAAGTTTTGAGGGAACACTGAAGTAATTAATTGCCTCATGACTTCGTATAACCGATATTGCGCCTATCAGCGCAATGACGATTGGCGCAAAGAACATTGCATTTTCGAGTTTTGCAAATCAACACAACGCCTTAATCATGCAGCATCACTTCTAAAAATCAGCTTTTTGAGCGCTTGCCCCGCAGCAGATCGTGGGCGCCGGGGGACGGGATGTTACCGTAGAGTCCTTTCCGGCACGGCCTGCCCGGACTAAACGGAAACCCTCCGCAGACGCCGCTTCTCTCACGTTTTCTTTCCGCAAACTTGTCGGGCGGCGGTTGCCGTCCGTGGTCCGACAGCCGCCGCGCGGAGACGTCATCCTGCGTTCTTGTCCGTACGGCATCGTCCGTACGGCGGGATTGCCCCAGGACAAATCAGCCCCCCAGGACAAGTCAGCCCAGGACAAATCAGGAGGAAATCATGACCCGTCGCGCCGTCTTCCCGGCTGTCTCCCCGAAGGCTACCGCTGCAGCGGTTGCGCTGATCGGCGGTGTGCTCCTGTTGCCGGCGGTCGTGCCGCAGGCGGCGGCGCAAGGCAGGCCCGTCCTGACCAACGCCGTACCGGAAAGCGAGGCGGTCACGATCCACGCCAAAATCACCGCGCTCGATCCCGCCACCCGGAAGGTGACGCTCACCGGCCGGTCGGGCGCGCCCGTCACGGTGACCGCCGGGCCGAACATCCGCCTGGAGATGCTGAAGGTCGGGGACATCGTCGACGCGCAATATTACCGCTCCGTGGCTTTTGTGGTGTCCCAACCCGGGGCTACGGCGCCCGAAGACGAGATCCAGCAGGCGCTGGCGCGGCCGGTCGACGCGCCGGGCGGCATCACGATGAAGGTGACGCGGGTCAGCGGGCTGGTGGTCGGGATCGACCTCGGCGCGCACAGCGTGGACCTCGTCAATCCGGAGGGTGGGGAAGTCTTCACCATGAACGTGACCAATCCCGAGCGGCAGGCGAAGCTGCCCATGCTGAAGGTCGGCGACACGATCACGGCGGTGATCAGCGAAGCGCTCGCCGTGTCGGTCCAGCCCGCGAAGAAGGGCCTGTTCGGTTAGGCTGTTCGTCCGGCGCGCCTCCCTCCCAGACATCAGCACGTCGATTTCGCCTGGAGGAAGGCGCGCCGGGCATGACCCGCTTACACCGCCTCCAACGCAGCCCCCCGGGAGACAGAGCCATGACCATCACGCGCCGTGCCGTCACTGTCGGCGGATTGGGCCTGCTGGCCGGGACGTCCTTGAATTCAGCGGCCCTTGCACATTTCGGCGAAGCCTTGATGAGTCCGATCGAGGGCTTGGAAGACTTCTGGCTTGCCACGGACGCCTATATTTTCGGATACCCGCTGGTGACCATGGAAATGACCCGCCGGGTCGTGACCAACGTCGCGGCTCCGGAAGGCGGCCGTGCGCCGATGGGCCAGCTGATCAAGCTGCGCCAGTATCCAAATGCCTCGTTCCGCGACGTCACGGCGCCGAACGCGGACACCCTCTACACGGTCGCGTTCTTCGACGTCGGAAGCGAGCCGTGGGTGCTCAGCATCCCCGACATGAAGGACCGCTATTTCCTCATGCCACTCCTGGACGGGTGGACCACCGTGTTCCAGTCTCCGGGCAAGCGCACGACGGGAACCGGCGCGCAGACCTACGCGATCACCGGGCCGGAGTGGAAAGGCACGCTGCCGCCCGGCGTCACGGAGTACAAGTCGCCCACCAACATGGTCTGGCTGCTGGGCCGCATCTATTGCACCGGCACGCCCGAGGACTATGCCGAGGTGCACGCCCTGCAGGACCAGGTCAAGCTGTACCCTTTGAGCGCTTATGGAAAGCCGTACACGCCGCCACCGGGCAGGGTTGATCCGTCCATCGACATGAAGACGGCCGTGCGCAACCAGGTGAACCGGTTGGACGCCATCGCCTACTTCACGCTACTCGCGCAGCTGATGAAGACCAACCCGCCCGCTCCGGCGGACGCGCCCGCACTCGCACGGTTTGCCAGGATCGGCTTGGTGCCGGGCCAGGATTTCGATGCCAGCAAGCTCAACGCCGACTTCGTCGGGCGCATTCCGCCCATCGCGTACGACCGGATCATGCTCCAGTTCAAAATCAACGATGAGATGAAGCGCATCAATGGCTGGAGCTATACGACGAAGACGGGAACCTACGGCACCGACTACCTGATGAGGGCGCTCGTCACGGCCATCGGCCTTGGCGCCAACCTTCCTCAGGACGCCGTGTACCCGACGTCGCTCAAGGACGCCAGCGATGACGACTATGACGGTGCGAACAAGTATGTCATCCGCTTTGCTCCAGGCCAGATGCCCCCAGCGCAGGGTTTCTGGTCGCTCACCATGTACGACGCCGACTTCTTCTTCGTCGCCAACCCGATCAACCGCTATTCGATCAGCGAACGGCAGAACTTGAAACGGAACGCCGACGGGTCGGTGGTTCTCTACATCCAGAAGGATTTCCCTGGGCCGGAGATGGAGTCGAATTGGCTGCCGGCACCGTCCGGCAAGTTCTGTCTGATGATGCGGATCTACTGGCCGAACGAGCACGACCCGTCGATCCTCGACGGCACCTGGACCATTCCGCCCGTCACGAGGGTGGAGAGCTGATCGACCCGCACCCGGGTGTGCCGTGGTGCCGTGATCGAACGGGACAGCCGCGACACCGGAAACCCGCTTACCCGCTTGGATGATGGAGCGGCCATGCATTCGCCAGATCACTCACGTTGCCGGAACGCAGCCTCCGCGGCCATCGTCGCGGCGGTTTCGGCGTTCCTCGTCCTGAGTGCCGGACGCGCCGCGCCGGCGCAGCCGTCCCAGCCGCCATCCGCACAGACCGGTACCGCACAGCCCGGTTCGGCCGCTCCGGAGGGCCGGCCGGGGTCCGCGGCGCCCGATCTCGGGCTTCAGCGGACGCTGGAACCGCGCGCGGTGGAGTTGCTGAAGGCGATGAGCGAGCGGCTTGCCGCCGCGAAGACCCTGTCCTTCACCATGGTGGCTGCCTACGAAAGCCCGGCACGGACCGGCCATCCGCTGCTCTACATGACGCGGTCCGACGTGACGGTGCAGCGCCCGGACAAGCTGCGGGTCGTGACGCCGGGGGACGGCCCGCCGTCGGAGTTCTACTACGACGGCAAGACCATGACGGCCTACGCCCCCAACGAGCAACTCGCCGCGGTGGCCGAGGCTCCGCCGACAATCGACGGGATGCTGCGGGCCGCCTACGAAAGCGCCGGGATCTATTTCCCCTTCACCGACTTCATCGTGGCGGACCCATACAAGGACGTCGAAGGCGACCTGAAGCTGGCCTTCGTGGTCGGGCAATCGGGTGTCGTCGGCGACACCACCACCGACATCGTCGCCATCGCCAGCGACACCATGCAGGCGCAGATCTGGATCGGCGCCGACGACAAGCTGCCCCGCATGATGCGGGCGACCTTCTTCAACGATCCAGGCGGTTTCCGGCACGCCGCCATGTTCTCGGACTGGCGTCTCGACGCCCCCGTTCCCGCCGACGCCTTCACCTCGGCGACGGCGGCAACCGCATCGCGCATCGCGTTCTCCCACCCCGAGGCCAAGGCGCCCGAGCAACAAGCCGGGCAACGCTGAGGAGGAGGCAAGCATCATGAACAGGATCATCACCAGCCTGTCCGGCCTTGTGATTCTCATGGGCTCGGCGCAGCCGGCCGCCGCGTGGGGGCACGCCGGCGCCTGGGGCGGACACGTCTCGGGCGGTGGGGGGAGTTGGCATGCGGAGGGGGCGCGCGGTGGCGAGGCCTCCGGCGGCGAAGGGGCGTGGAGCGCCACCGGCGCCCGTGGCGGCACCGCATCGGGCGGCGAAGGCTCCTGGCACGCGACCGGCGCCTATGGCGGGACGGCGTCGGGAGGAGAGGGCTCCTGGCACGCCACGGGGGCCCATGGCGGCACCGCGGCGGGCGGTGAAGGAGCCTGGCACGCGACCGGTGCCTACGGCAACACGGCGTACGGCGGTTACGGCCATTACGCCGGCGGCTATTACGGCGCCTATCACCCGCCAACCGTCGTGAACAGCTATTACGGCGGCGGCTGCTACAATTGCGGCGGCTGGAACACCGGCGCCGCGGCGGCGGCCGGGGCGGCCGGCGGTCTCGCCGTGGGCACGGCCGTCGGAGCTGCGACGGCCAGCGCCGCATCCGCCAATGCCGCCGCAGCCAATGCCAACATGGCCGCCGCCAACGCGGCGCGCGCGGCGGCGCCCGTCTATGTGATCGGCGACGTCTATCCAAGCCTGCCCGGCGGCTGCGCGTACCGTACCAACGCCGGCCAAAGCTATTACCAGTGCGGCGGCACCTGGTTCATGCCTTTTTACGGCGCCAACGGCCTGTATTACCGCGCCGTGCCGGCGCCCTATTGAGCGGCCCTGAACGAACGGACGGGAGGACGGATATGGGCAGACTGGGCATGGTGTTCACCGCCGCGGCGGCCATCGTGGCGGCCGGTTGTCAGAGCCAGAACGAGGTTCTGAACGACGACGAAGCGATGGCCACGCAGACGGCGCTGCGACGGGCGCAATTCGAAATGGGATGCCCGCAGGCGACCGGCTCCATCTTGTCGCGCAACCTGCTCCAGCCAGCCATGTGGCGTGGGTTGGAGCGCGCGGAATACACCGTCGGCGTTTCCGGCTGCGACAAGAAGGCGGTGTATGTCGTCGTTTGCCAGATCGGCTCACCGTCCTGTTTCGCCGCCGACTCCCGGGGCGGGCGCGCCCTTCCGCCCTGATGGGGCTTGACGGGGTAAGGAAACGGCCGGAAGGGCGGGCGGCGCGGGGGCGTCGGCCCGCCCTTTTTTCCGGTCAGAACAGAAGGAACGCGCCGAGCATGATCTGGTTGCCCTGCGGCGTGTTCGATCCGCCGAATTCGGAAAAGAAGCGCAGGAAGTAACGCCCGAATTTGGTGGTCGCCGCGATCTCCGGACCGAGCGCGTAGGTGCTGCCGCGCCGGCTCTGGAACCGGGACGGGACGGCCGACCCCGTCGTGTTGGTGACCTGCCAGTAGGCGTAGCCGTCGACGCCGACATCGACCTGCCCGATGGAGGTTTGGAAGCTGCGGGCCAGCCCCCATTCCAGGATGACATCATCCCCGACCGTGGCGTCGATGCCCTGCTGCTTCTGGTGGATCAGGTAGCGGGCCATCGTCGACAGCGACCATTTCCGTTCATCGTCGAAATAGGCGATGCCGCCGACGGAAAACATTTCGGCCCACCGGCCGAGGCCGGTGTTGACCGCTCGTTTCGGGTCATAGTCTCCGGCGGGCGCAAAAAAGCCGAAGCTGACGAACGCGTCGTAGCGCGGCTCATGCCAACCGAAGTTGATCGGCTCGACGTAGATCGACGAGAATCCGAACCGATCGCTGGTGTCGCTGCGGCTGACGCCAAGCCTCTGCTGCACCGCCGGATTCGGGAACTGCGTCCGTGTGTCCAGGCTTCCGTTGGTGTTCACCAACGGAACGGTGATCTGCATGCCGTAATGGGCGCCGAACAGCGTCCACGGCGTGGTCCAGCCGATCGTGTTCAGATCGACGAACAGGTCGAGGTTCGATTGGGTGTCCAGGCGGCCGAACGGGCCCGTGTCGGACTTGCTCGCCCAGTAATAGGACGGCTGGTTCTGGTAATAAATTCCGGGCGGTGGCTGCTGCGCAGACAGCAATCCCGCACTCCCGAGGATGTAGTCGGTGTGCTGTGCGTGCAAGGACCGGACGGGAAGCGCGATCATCGCCACCAGAAGCCCAAGAGAAAACAAGAAACGGCAGAGAGATAAATTGTATAAATTCTCCCTGCCGGCCATAAATAATTGAGCCATGCCACCTCCTGTTTGAGCAAGACGGATCAAGAAAGCCCGGTTTCATTTCCACCGTTGCGGCGCGCAATACCGCGCGATTCCGTCTGCCACGTCCTTGCCCATGCGCGCCGCAGCGGTCGCCAGATGCCCGCCGATACCCATGGTTTCCGCCATGCCGGGCTTTGTCGCGCACGGGATCATCGGAATTCCTCTTATTCGGCTTCAGATTGAGGATAAACAAAGCAAGAGAAACCAAAGGAAGCAAAGTGGCATCCGGTGCTTTCAGGCGCTCCAGGGAGATTTGGTTGGTGTCTGCGCGGCGCCGCGCTCTTGAGATGTACATACCATGTCATCGCCCCATGTCATCGCAAGGAGCGGATCGTCGTCAAGAGTGGTACGGTTACATACCGTATCCCGCTTGAATCCAGCCGTTTGTGCATCAAGAATATTCTGCATAAGAGCGACGTTGACGACACGACAAGGATTCAAACCGCATTCGACGGCGGCATGCGCGGCATGCCGTCGAGGATTCCCGCACCGTCTTGATGGCCTGTTTTCAGCGGCTTGCCAGCGTGGGCGGGTTGCCCGAGGAGCCTTCGCATGAGCCGTCCGCCACGCCGGCCTTCCAATACGCACCGCGTCATCATCCTCGACACCGAGGCCGATTCCGGGTCGCTCCGTCCGGCCGATACGGTATCACGGCCCCTCACGGGGGCAAGGCGGCGGTGCCATGGATGACGTAGCCATGGATAAGGTCGCCGAGCGGCCGGTGACCGCGCGCGCCGTGACCCGGCGGTCGCGGAGGATCTCCGCCATCTGGTTGATTCCGTTGGCCGCGGTCCTCGTCGGCGGCTGGCTCGTCTGGCACACGCTGTCGAAGCAGGGCCCTACCATCACGATCACCTTTGCCAGCGCCGAAGGACTCCAAGCCGGCCAGTCGCAGCTTCGCTACAAGGACATCGTGTTCGGAACGGTGCAGGGCCTGACACTGACTCCCGACCGCGCCCGCGTCCTGGTCACCATCGCGACGACCCGCGAAGCCGAGCCGCTGCTGACCGATCAGACCGTGTTCTGGGTCGTCAAGCCGCGGCTGTTCGCCGGCAGCGTTTCCGGTCTGGAGACGCTGCTCTCCGGCTCCTACGTCGGCATGCGCCCACCCCAGTCCGAGGCCCAGGCCGAAGGCAAGGCGCAGCGGGAGTTCGTCGGCCAGGAAGACCCGCCGGTCCTCGAAGCGAACGTTCCGGGCCGCACCTTCCAGCTGAAGGCCAAGCGGCTCGGGTCCATTTCGCTGGGCTCGCCGGTGTTCTTCCGGGATCTGGAGGTGGGCGAGGTGCTGGGCTGGGACATTGCGGAGATGGCCGAGAGCGCCACCATCCGCGTCTTCGTGCGCACGCCCTTCGACGCCTATGTCCGTGACGAGACGCGCTTCTGGAACGCGTCGGGCGTGTCGCTGAAGCTCGGCGGGGCCGGCGTCGATCTGCAACTGGAGTCCGTGCGCGCGCTTCTGCTCGGCGGGATCGCCTTCGACACCCCCGACGAGCATCGCCAGGCGGAGGTCAGCCCCGAAAACCACGTCTTTCCGCTGTTCCCCGATCGCGACACCGCGAACGCCGCCTCCTACAGCCGCAAGATTCCCGTCCTGTCCTACTTCCCGGGCTCCGTCCGCGGCCTCGGCCCGGGATCGGAGGTGACGATGCACGGCCTCGTGGTCGGTCATGTGACCGACGTCCGGCTCGCGCCCGATCGCGCCAACGACAGCGTCGTGGCGCCGGTCCGCTATGAGATCGAACCCGAGCGCATCCTCGGGGTGGGCGGGAAGGCCGTCTTCAGCACGACGGAGGAAGCGGCGGATCTGCTGGTGAGGCGGGGCCTGCGCGCGACGTTGCAGAGCGCGAACCTGATCACCGGGCAGCAGATGGTGGCGCTCGACTTCGTCGCCGACGCGCCACCCGTCTCCGTCACCAAGGAGGGAAGCGATTTCGTGCTGCCCACCACCGAAAGCGGCAACCTGAGCGACCTGCAGGCCTCCGCGGCGGCGCTGCTCGACAAGGTGAACGCCATTCCCTTCAAGCAGATCGGCGACAACCTCGACGGCATCCTGGGAAAGGTGAACGATCTGGCCGGCGATCCCCAGTTGCGGCAGACCGTGGCGGAGCTGTCGGCCGCCGTCGCGAGCGCGAACAGCCTCCTTGAGCACCTGGACAACGGCGTGGCGCCCACCTTGAAGGAGTTGTCGGGCACCTCGGCGGCGTTGCAGAAGGCGCTCGGCAACGCCAACCGGCTGATCGTGTCGCTCGACAACAGCTACGGCGACAACACGCGCTTCAACCGCGACCTCGACCGCCTGCTGGCGCAGCTCAACGAAGCGGTGCGCTCCATCCGCACGCTTTCGGATATGCTGACGCGCCACCCCGAAGCCCTGATCAAAGGCCGTCCCGCCGGAGGTGTGGAGTGACCCGCCCGTTGCGATTATACCGGCTGGCCATGGCGGCCTTCGCGGTCCTTCTCGCCGCCTGCTCGTCCCCGACGCCCAACCTGTACACCATAGCGCCCGTATCTGGAGCGCCGGTATCTGGAGCGCCCGTATCCGGAGCGCCTGTGCCCGGTCCGCCGGTGGCGAACACGTCCGTTTCGGGCGCTTCCGCATCGGGCGCCGCCGGACCCAAGGTCGTCCTGCTTCGTCAGGTGGGGATCGCCCGCTACCTGGAGCGGCCGCAGATCGTTCGCTCGTCCGAGAACTACCGGCTGGAGGTGATGGAGAACGACTGGTGGGGTGAGCCGCTGGGCGAGATGCTGGGCCGCGTGCTGGCGGATGAGCTGAGACAGCGCCTGTCCCGATCGGTGGTCGTCAGCGAGGCCGGCACCGTCTCCGCCAATCCCGACGCGACCATCGAGGTGGACGTCCAGCGCCTCGACGAGGACGCGTCCGGCACCCTCGTCCTCCAGGCCCAGGCGAGCGTGACCGGCCGGAAGCGGGCGGAGCCCACCCTGCGCAGCTTCCGGATCGCGGTTCCGCCGCCGAAGCCGGGCGTTGCCGGCCAGGTCGCGGCCACCAGCACGGCGGTCGGGCAGCTGGCCGATGGTCTCGCATCGATGCTGGGCGCGGGGCTCGGTTCGGGGCCGGCTGCGGCATCCGTCACCGGGATCGCGGGGAGGCCATGAGGAACCAGCCCCATACCGCGGAGCGGCTGCGCGAATGCCCGGGCTGCGGGCTGTTCCAGGCGGTTCCCGTCTTGGCGCCGGGCATGACCGCCCAGTGCCCGCGCTGCTCCACCACCCTGGAGCGGGCCACGCGCCACCCGATCGATCACAGCGTCGCGCTGAACCTCACCGCGCTGGTCCTGCTGGTCATCATGTGCAGCACGACGCTGATGACGGTGCAGAAGGCGGGCATTTCGCTCAGCGCACGCCTCTTCTCCGGTCCGGCCGAACTGGTGCGCCGGGACATGGCCGAACTCGCGGTGGCGGTGCTGTTCGTTACCGTGGTGGCCCCGCTGTTCAAGCTGCTCGGCACGCTCTACGTGCTGCTGCGGCTGCGCGAGGCCGCCCCGCCGCGCCATCTCTGCCGCGTCTTCGCGCTGGTCGAGCGGCTCGGCCCCTGGTCGATGATCGAGGTCTTCGTCTTCGGGGTGTTTGTCGCCTACGTGAAGCTCGGCGACCTCGTGAAGATCACGCTCGACGTCGGGGTGTACGCGCTGCTCGCCCTGACCGTGGTTCTCATCTGGGCCGACAGCGCCCTGGACCGCGAGGCGATCTGGGATCGGCTGGACCGGCGCCGCGACGCCCGAGGGAGTTCCGCGCTGCCGGGCCGCCGAACCGTCGAAAACGCGGGATGCGAGGTCTGCGGGCTGGTCAGCGGCGTGGATGGCCCTGCGGAGGGCGGCGCGCGGCACCGCTGCCCCCGGTGCGGCTCCGCCCTGCACCCGCGCAAGCCGGACAGCGTGGCCCGCACCTGGGCCCTGGTGATCGCGGCGGCGGCGCTCTACATCCCGGCCAACTACTTCCCGGTCCTGACCGTGATGCAACTCGGCGCCGGGGCGCCCAGCACGATCCTGGGCGGCGTGGAGGAGCTGGTCGCGTCCCGCATGTATCCGCTGGCGGCGCTCGTCTTCTTCGCCAGCGTCGCCGTCCCCATGCTGAAGCTCGTTGGGCTGTCCGTCATGCTGGTCTCGACGCAGACCGGCCGGTCCGGCTGGCTGCGCGACCGGACGCGGCTCTACCACGTCGTGCGCTGGATCGGCCGCTGGTCGATGATCGACATCTTCATGGAGGCCCTGCTCGGCGCTCTGGTGAAGTTCGGCTCGGTGGTCACGATCGAGCCCGGCATCGGGGCGGTCGCCTTCTGCGGCGTGGTGATCCTGACCATGTTCGCGGCGGAGACCTTCGACCCCCGGCTGATGTGGGACGCGGCCGGCCGGCAAGCCGTCTCGCCAGCCGCCGCCTAGCACGGGCCGCATAACACGGAAGGTCAGCAGGAAAGGGAGGCATCGATGACGATTCCCTCGGTACGGATCGGCGCCCTGGTGCTTGTCGCGATGGCGGCGTGGCTTCCGGGGGCCGCTGCGCAGACCGATCCCTTGCCGTCGTGGAACGACGGCCCGGCGAAACAGGCGATCATCGCCTTCGTTGCGGATGTGACCCGGGAAGGCTCTCCGGACTTCGTTCCGCCATCCGAGCGGATCGCCACCTTCGACGACGACGGCACGCTGTGGGTCGAGCAACCGGTCGATGTCCAGCTTGCCTTCGCCCTGGATCGGGTGAAGGAATTGGCGCCGCTGCACCCGGAATGGCGGGACGAGCAGCCCTTCAAGGCGGCGCTCGGCGGCGACGTGACGGCGCTTCGCGCCGCCGGCCAGCAGGGCGTCACGGCGTTGATCGCGGCGATCCACGCGGACATGACTCCGGAGGAGTTCCGGAGGACGGCCCGGGACTGGCTCGTGACCGCCAGGCACCCGCGCTACAACCGTCGCTACGACGAACTGATCTACCAGCCGATGCTGGAGCTTCTGGCCTATCTGCGCGGCAATGGGTTCAAAACCGTCATCGTGTCGAGCGGCGACGTCGAGTTCGTCCGGGCCATGGCCGAGCCGCGGCTTGGCGTGCCGCCGGAGCAGATCGTCGGATCCACCGTCATGACGCGCTTCGTACGGCGGGACGGCCGGCCGACCTTGTTCCGGCTGCCGCAGGTGCGCTTCCTCGACGCCGGGGCCGGCAAGCCGGTCGGCATCCATCAGCAGATCGGTCACCGCCCGATCGCGGCGTTCGGGAACTCCGACGGCGATCTCGACACGCTGCAATGGGCGACGATGTCCGGTGGGCGCCGCCTCGGCGTCCTCGTGCATCACACCGACGGGCAACGCGAATACGCCTACGACCGTCAATCCGGACCCGACCGCCTCGACACGGCGCTGGAGGCCGCGGCGTTGGGCCGATGGACCGTCGTGGACGTCAAGCGCGATTGGAGAGTCATGTTCTTTTTCGCCCCGCAGGCGTTGTGATCGCTCCGCGGGCAAGTTCGCCGTGCGCGACGCTCACGCCGGGATGGGGAACCGTATTCCCTTGGACTCCGCCAAGCGCAGGACGTCCAGGAGAATCCGCTCCCGCACGGCCAATTCGCTCGTCGCGGCGGAGGCCTTGATGGAGAGGTTCAGCGTGACCGTCAGGCCTTGCGGTCCCACGTCGTACAGGGTCACCTGAACGCTGTCCGGGGAGACGTCCGGGTGGCGGCGCAGAACCTGCCCGATCATCTGAACGAAATCCTCGACCAGTGCTGCCGGCGTGTCGCAGGCAAGCCGCAGCGTCGCTGTGATCTGGCAGTAATCGCGCACCGCCATGTTGTCGATGGTGCTGTTCACCACCACGCTGCTGGGAATGGTCGCGAGGGAATTGCAGGAGGTGCGGATGCGCGTGCTGCGGAAGCCGACGCTTTCCACCTGCCCTTCCACCCCCCCGACCTTGACCGCATCCCCGATGGTGAAGGGCTTCTCGACCATGATGATGATGGAACCGATCAGGTTGGCGAGCGTCTGCTGCGCGCCCAAGGCGACGGCAAAGCCGCTGATCCCCAGGCCCGCGACCACCGAATAGGCGGGCAGCCCGATCTCGTCGGCCCCCGCGACGAGGATGGCGATCGCGACGACGAGCGTCAGCAGACGCAGGACCATGCGGATGAGCTGGCTGTCGATGCTGCCCGCGCGCAGCCGGTCCACGACGATCAGGCTTTCGGCCAGGGCACCTCCGGCAACCCATGTGGCCCAGGTCAGCGCCCCGTAATAGAGGGCCCACATCGACAGCGTCAGCACCTGGTAGACGTCGCCGGACACCCGCAGCACGTCGGCCAGGATCGACGCGCCAATGGGCGCCACGATGGCGAGGCCGAGGGGCGGCAGCACGTCCGCCCAACGTGCTGCGGAGGGCCTTCGCTTGGCCCAGGAGCGGCTGAGGCGGACGCACAGCCGCACGACGGCGAGGCCGAGCGCCAGCAGCCCTGTGACGCCGATCCAGCGCCACATCGGCTGGTCGAGCAGCCGCACCTGAGCCCATCCGGGCACGTCCAGGATCCAGCGCGGCGGCACGACGCGATAGAGGGCAAGCGCGACGCCGCTCGGCATGTAGGCGGAAAACTCGTACCAACCCGGTGTCGCCCCGCTCTTGGGGGGCAAGTGCGCGACCTTGGCGTAGAACTCCGGCAGGCGCGCGACCGTCTCCGGGTCGAACAGATATTCCCCGGACCGTGGTCCCGTCTCGACCCGGGTGATGCGGATCTCGGTTCCGGGCAGCGTCCATCGCTTGAATTCCGCCTTTGCCATGGCTTCCGCGTCCGGAACGGACGGCAAGGACGGCACGTCGATGCGATCGAGCACCTCCTTGAGCTGGATGACGAGCCGGCGCGCCGACTCCCGCTCCGTGGCGGGCGGCAGGCCGCTCACGTCGAGGGTCCGCTCGGCCGCCTCCAGATAATGGATGGCCCCGCGGATGGCGGAAACCTCGTCGGGTGACAGGAAAAGCGTCGACGAGGCCAGATAGGTCGTCAGGCGCGCGTACGCGGATTCCGACGCCTTGTTCGTGAAGTCGAGGAAGCCCTGAAGCGTGTTCCGCGGGCTGGAGGTGTCGATCGGTTCGAGCGGATTGACGTCGCGGGCCACGGCGGGCGCCGTCCACGGCAGCCACAATCCCCCGAGGACGAGCAGAACCGCCGCGCAAGCCTTCAGGAGCGATGCCTTGGCAAAAAGGGCTTCGGGCAAGAAGGGATGACGACACCCATGGAGCATCCCGTTCGCCCTTACCGCTTGCCGAAGAGCATGCGACGCAAGACACCGTCCCCCAGCGCCCGGCCGATCTGCCGCACACCGAAATACGGCAGCAGGATCAGCCACAGGAGGAAGCAGGTCGCGGCGATCTCCTGCCATTTTCCGTCCGCGATGTCGGATACCGATTGCGCCACCGTTCGCCCGCGCATCGCGCCGACGAGGATCTCCTCCCCGTACGTCAAAGCGGCCAGCACCACCAGGAAGATGGCCGATTGGAAGAGGACCACCACGATCAGCGGCCGGTTCCGGTACCGCTCGCCAAGGTGGAACGCCTGCCCGATGAGCATGAACTTGCCGAGGATCAACGCCTTGGCAAGGCCGACCCCGTAGTAGGGGACGGCGACGCCATGGTCCTCCAGCACCGAGGCCTTGTAGAGCAGGATGGCCCCGAAGCAGACATAGAGATACGCGGCGACGACCGCATACTCTTCCAGCTCATGGGCCAGTCTCTGCCGTCCGGAGCGTGGCTGTTGATGGTCTGCATCCATGCTTTGGCGCCTCACGCCCAACCGTTTCGCCTCCCCATGTTCGATGGCTCGTTCGGCGGCTCGTTCAACGGCTCGCTTGGGCGCGCTGAAGGCTTGACAGCAAGTCTTGCGCCGCCTGTTGCATGGCCGCGCGCGCCGTGTCCATGGTCGACAGCGTCGCTTCCATGTTGAACGTCGCCGGGTGGTAGCGACGCACCGCGGCGCCGAGCAGCTTCGACGTCCGGGAGTCGTAGAACTCGGCCGACAGGACCGCCGCACCGGTGAAGGTGCCGCTGCCGCCGGACGCACCTTCGACCGCGTTGGCGACGGCACCGATGGGGAGAAGCCGCGACACCGTCGCTGCACCGGGGACGGTCGGCTCGACGCGTACGATCTTGATGGCGATGCGCGCCGTATTCGGCCCCGAACGCGACGCGAGCAGGTTGGCGTCGCCCAGCGCGCGGCGGGCTTCGCTGGTCATCAGCTGCGCGAGTTCGTCGGTCTGCGCGCTGCTCAAGTCGGCAAAGCTCGCCTCGGATCCACGGTACACCTGGACCGGCTCAACGATGTATCGGCTGTAACGTCGGAAGTCGACGTTCGGAACTCGGTAGACCCAAGCCCCCGGCCGGTCTGGGTCCTCGCGCAGCCTGGCGGATTCCGGCAGGCCGACCGGCCTTTCAGCGGTCTGGGGCGACGTACACCCGGCCACCATCACCGCCATCACGGCCATGAACAGAGTTCCGATCGGAACGGCCAATCGTGGAATCAACAGGGCCATGGCGGTATCCTTCCGTCGAGACGTTCCAGCAGCATTGAGCCAAATACCGGCGAGGCGACTGAAGTAACCAGCGCGTATCCTTCGCCAGGATACAGTAACCTCGCGGACCCTGGTCGGACCGCGAGGTTGTTGATGTTGGTGCGTAAATCGGTCTGAGCTTGGCGACCGGGGCGCAACCGGGTGGGGCAGTGGCCCCGCTGGAGCAGCGCGTTAGGGCCAGCGAAGCGACCACGCCGCCCGGCCGAAGCCCCCTGGCGCCTAGCTCGATCATGCAATTCGCCAACGGGGTAGCGGACCGTTAGGCCGCCAACGCGGTACGCATTCGCATCAACCGGAGGCGTCCGTGCACGAGCGCCATCCCGGCGTTGCAGTCGTGGCGTCACCCCGCAGGAATGCCATTGTGGAGAAGGGCCGGATGGCGTGTCAGCGGGCCAGCCTCTTGATCGAGCCATGCCACCGCATCGCCCAGCGTTCTGGCAAAGGGCCGCGCCTGATAGCGCAGCTGCGCCGCGGCCTTGCTGCTGTCGAACCGGCCGGACGCGCGGGCAAGGCGCACACCCGTTACCGGCGCGGTCGGCGGCCGGCCGGTGACGTGGTCGCTGACCCATTCATCGACATGGGCGAAGGCCAGCGCGCACCAAGCGGGAATGCCCCACCGCCGCAATGGTTCGCGGCCCGCCAGCAGGTCGAGCCGGCGCGCCAGGGTCGACAACTGGATGTTCGTCCCGCCGATCAGGTACCGCTCACCGGTGCTTCCATGCTCGGCGGCCAGCGCCAGGCCGGCGGCCACGTCGCGGACGTCAACCAGGTTCAGCATGCAGTCGAGAATGACGCGTGGGCCGCCGCGCAGAAACAGGCGGAGCATCGCCATCGGCGGGGTCGAACCGCGGTCGCCAGGGCCGATGACGGCGGTTGGATTGACGATGACCACCGGCTGCCCGGCCGCCGCCGCGGCCAGCGCCGCCCGCTCGGCCCGGTGTTTCGATCGGCAGTAGGGGCCGGCCATGTCCTCCAGCGGCACCTCGGTCGCCTCGGTGATCTGGCAGGGCCCGTGCCGCCCGACGAGAACGCACTCCGTCGAACAGTGGACGATCCGCTCCAGCCGGTGACGGGCCGCTCGGGCCAGGACGCATTCGGTACCCTGCCGGTTGACGCGGTCGAACGCCTCCTTGTCGGACAGCCAGAGTTGCGGCAGCCCGGCGACGTGGTACAGAACCCGGACGCCGTCCAGGGCGGCGTCGACCGCCGCAGGATCGAGGATGGAACCCTGCACCACCTCCACGCCCGGCGGCCGGAATTCCGGGGCGTAGAATTCCGGAGCGCAGGTGTCGAGGACGCGCACGCACTCGCCTCGGGCGATCAGATGGGCGACGAGGTGGCTTCCGATGAAGCCGCTACCGCCCGTAACAAGTGACAGCGCCATGACGATCACCAGCTTGGGGCACCGGCTTGTGGCACCGGCTTGCGGCCCTGGGTTTCGGCACTGGGTTTCGGCCCTGGGTTTCGGCCCTGGGTTTCGGATGAGCGTGCCCCAATCCGGCACGCATCGGTCCAGCCATCCTACCGTAAGGCCGCGCCCCGCCGTGTGCGTGCTACGGTATGCCACCCAGGGTATGCCACCGGGCCGAACGGGGCGACGAAACGCGGGAAAACGGGCGTTACGGTAACACGGGAGCCGCGAAGTACCGTATCTTCCACGGCGAGCGGTTCCCCTGATCACGGGGATCGCTGACGATGGATCACACGAACGCCGTCCCGCCCTGTTGGATCACGGAACCGGCTGCGAGCCCCGCTGGCCGCTCCGCTGATTGAGGAGAAGGTGAGACCCCCGTGCCCCCTTCCATCTTGCCCCGTTCCGCGTTGCAGCGGCTGACCGGGTGCGCGCACGCCGTTCTCGCCTCCTGGAGCGTGGCGGCCTGCCGGTGGCCCGGCGCAACGGTCCTGGTGACGGTGCTGCTGTCGGTGCTCGCCGGCTGGTACTCGGCGGAGGCGTTGCGCATCAACACCAGCACCACCGACATGATCGCGCCTGAAACGCCCTTCCGGCGCGACGCGGAGGCCTATCGGAAAGCCTTCCCCTTTGCC
The DNA here is from genome assembly GCF_053470405.2 of Azospirillum mesophilum. NCBI lineage: Bacteria > Pseudomonadati > Pseudomonadota > Alphaproteobacteria > Rhodospirillales > Azospirillaceae > Azospirillum > Azospirillum mesophilum. The sequence continues at coordinate 69,668 of NZ_JBPXMQ020000017.1, read as the reverse complement.
GACGACCAGATCGTGGTTGTGGTCGATTCCCCCTCACCGGACCAGTCCGACGCGGCCGCCCTGCGGCTGGCGGAGCTGATGCGCGGGCACCCCGACGCGCTGGCGGAGGTGGAGGTGCCCTCCGCCGACCCGTATTTCCGGCGCTATGGACTGCTGTTCCTCGACACCGCCGCGCTCCAGGACCTCGCCACGCGGCTGGCCGGCGCGCAGGCGGCGCTGGGCGCCCTGAACGAGGCGCCGAACCTGCGTGGGCTCGCCGGCATGTTCGACCTCGTGCTGGAGCATGCGGGCGAGAACGCGCCGGCCGCGCTGGCCGACCTGATGAACCGGCTGGCCGCCTCGACCGAAAGCGTCGCGGCCGGCACGCCGGAACCGGTGTCCTGGACAGGGCTGGTCAAGCTGAACGAGCAGGAGCGGTTCGGCAACCGACGCTTCGTGACGGCGCGGCCGGTGCTCAGCGACGCGTCCTTCGGGCGCGGGCGCCCGGCGCTGGAAGCGGTGCGCAGCGCCGTCACCGCCATCAAGGGGGAGCCTTCGGGCGTCGGGGTTGAGGCCCACATCACCGGCGCCATCGCGCTGCGCCAGACGGAGCTGGACACGGTGGAGGACACGGCGGGCCTCGCCACCGTGCTGTCCTTCGTCCTGGTCGTGGCGGTTCTGACGGCCGGCATGCGGTCTTGGCGGATGATCCTCTGCATGATGATCACGCTGGTCCTCGGCCTGACGCTGAGCGCCGGGCTGGCGGCGCTGACGGTGGGGCGGCTGAACCTGATCTCCGTCACCTGCGCCGTCATATTCTTCGGGCTGGGGGACGACTTCGGCAGCCATCTCGGCCTGCGCTACCAGGAAGAGCGGCGCCGGGGCCGCCCGGTGCGCGCCGCGGTGCTGGAGGCCGCGCGCGGCGTCGGGCCGCCGCTGGCGCTCAGCACGGTCTGCGCGATCATCGGCTTTCTGTCCTTCGTGCCGACCGACTATCTGGGGCTGGCGGAGTTCGGCGTGATCTCCGGCCTGGGCATGGTGGTGGCGCTGGTCATCAGCCTGACGCTGCTGCCCGCCCTGTTTATCCTGCTGCCGCCCGGCCCCGGCGTGGTGACGGTGGAGCGGGAAAGCCGCGGCTTCGCCGCTTGGATGACCCGCCACAACAGCGCGCTGCTGGTGCTGACGGCGCTGACGGTGCTGGGCTCGCTGGCGGCGCTGCCGCTGGTGCGGCTGGACGTGAACCCGCTGAACCTCCAGGACCGCCGGACGGAGGCCGTGCGCACCTACCGCGAGCTGGCGACGGTGCCGCAAACCTCGCCCTACTCGATCAACATCCTGGAGCCGGACCTCGCCGCGGCGCAGGCCACGGCCGACCGGCTTCGCGGGAACGAGACGGTGGGCGGGGTGAGGACCTTCGCCGGCTTCATTCCCAAGGACCAGGAAGCCAAGCTGCCGATCATCGGCGACATGGCCCTGCTGCTGGGGCCGAGCCTCGCCGCCCCAGCCGCCAACACGGCCGATGCGGCGCCCCTGTCCACGGCGGAGCGGGCGAAGGCCGTGGCCGCGCTGCGCACGGCGCTGGCCCGCTTCGCCGTGGGCGACGGCGGCACGCCGGAGGCCCGAGCCGCCGCGCAACGCTTCGCCGGGGCGCTGGAGCGCATTCCCCTGCAGGACGGGCCGGCGCTGGCGACGCTCGACCGGGTGCTGACCGGCGGCATCCCGCCCCTGCTGCAGCGGCTGCGCGAAGGCCTGGAGGTGGAGTGGCCGGTGACCGTGGCGGACGTGCCGGACTCCATCCGCCGCCGCTGGATCGCGCCGGACGGGCGGGCACGGGTGGAGGTGCTGCCGACCCACGACATCTCCGACGGCCGCGACATGGCGCGCTTTGCGGACGCGGTGCTGGCCATGGCGCCGCACGCGACCGGGGCGCCGGTGACCGTGACGCAAGCCGGGCGGATCGTGCTGCGCGCCTTTGCCGAGGCGACGGCGCTGACCCTGGTGCTGATCGCCCTTCTGCTGCTGGCCGTGCAGCGCAGCCTGAAGGGCATCGTGCTGATCCTGGCGCCGCTCGCGGTGGCGGCGCTGTGGACCATGGCGGTGGCCGGGCTGCTGGACATTCCCTTCAATTTCGCCAACGTGATCGTCATTCCGCTGCTGTTCGCGCTGGGCGTGTCGAGCAGCATCCACATGGTCGCCCGCGGGCAGGAGCTGGAACGCGCGGGCAGCAGCGGTGCGGATGATGGCGGTGCCGACTACGGCATGGACCTGCTGATCACCAGCACGCCGCTCGCCGTGCTGGTCAGCACGCTGACCACCAGCACGGCCTTCGCGACGCTGGCCATCTCCTCCCACCGCGGGCTCGCCAGCATGGGAATGCTTCTGGCCATTGCCATCACCTTCACGGTCGTGTCGGCGCTGATCGTGCTGCCCAGCCTGATGATCGGCTGGCACCGCTGGTCGCGGCGCCGCACAGCAGCAGGCGCGCCGACATCACCGATCCGGCGATGAGCCGGCCGCCCCAGGCCGCCGCCACGGTCCCGGCCGAAAAGAAGCTTCCGTCGTCATCGAACAGCGTGTCCAAGCCCTCCGGGCCAAGCGCAACGACGCGGGCCGGCGCGGTGGTGCCACCCGGCAGTCCGTAGCGGTGCAGCGCCAGCGCCGGCAGCGACGGGTGCACCGCCGCCAGCACCCGGCCGTCCAGAGATCCTCCACCGGCACCCCGGCTCAGGTTGTCGGGGCCGCCCGGCACGGGGATCCGGGCGACCGGGGCCGTTCCGGCGGCGCCGAGCAGCGCCGACAGGCGGTAGGCCAGCACCGCCCGCTCCCGCGTCGCGGCGACGTACAGGCGGTCGGCGTCCGGCTCCGCCAGCAGGCCGTTGGCAAAGCCGATGCCGTCGGCCAGCACCCGCGCCGCGCCGTTCTCGACCAGTCCGACGAAGCCGCGGCGGAGGCTCAGCGCGTTTTCCAGCGCCACCGCCCACCGGCCGCAGCCACCGTGGTCGCTGGTGAACAGGAAACGGTCCCCATCCAGGAAGGCCACATCGTTGGCGCGGCAGAGCAGGGGAGCCTCGACCGATCCCCGGTGGTGCAGCGCCGCCCCGTCCAGCGTGAAGCGCTCGACGGCGGTGGTTCCGTCGAGGCGACGGTTGACCGCCAGGACCGACCGCGTGCCGTCCGGCTCCACGCGCAGGTCGATGCCGTGCGGCCGGAAGCCGCCGGCGGGGCGGAAGGCGGCGGTCAGCTCGACCGCGTCCGCATGGTCCGCGTCAAGGGCGTCGACCGGCACCGCGAACAGCCCGCCCCCGGCCTTGTCCGGCTCCGTCCGCCGGTCGTAGGCGGAGAGCAGCACGCGCCCGGATTCGCCATCCACGGCCAATTCCTCGATCCCGACCACCGGGCGCCCGTTGGCCGTGATGTCCACCGTCCGGCACTGGGCGAGCGCGGGCACCGTCAAACCCAGCAGCCAGCCCGGCAGCAGGATGCCGGCCACCAGCGCCGTGCGGATCACGGGGCGGCAGCCGGCTGCCCCCAGCGGGCAAGGAAGGGCGCCCAGTGGCGTTCCACCCGTCGGCGTCCGGCGTCGGACAGCTGGTGCCGGTTCTTGGAATAGCCGCGCACCTCGGCCAGATAGGCCTCGAACCCGGACTTCGCGGCTTCGAACCCCGGAAGCTCGATGGTCCGGTAAATGCGTTCGGCCTCGGCCAGTGGGGCCCGCTCGAAATCCTCGAAGGCCAGTTCGACGAAGCGGTTCGGCGGCAGGCCGGCCGTGTCGTCCAGCAGCGCCTGCATGATCCGCGGGTAGTGGTCGAGCACGACCTGCTCCACGTCGATGGCGCCGTGCGGCTGCAGCGCCAACTGGTCGAGGAGCGTGCGGTAAAAGCCGATGGTGGAGACATACACCGCCATCGGGTCGCGGTGGATGTGGATGAAGCGCGCGTCCGGCCACATCTCCCTCAGCATGGCGATGCGGGCGCTGTAGACCGGATTCTTGATCAACAGGCGCCGTCCGCCCTGCGACAGCGCGACCTTCTCCAGGAAATGGACGAAGCGGTCCTGCCAGCGCCGGATTTCGCCCGGGCTGCAGCCCTCGAAATAGAGTCCGCGGCGCAGGTTCCCGTCCAGGTGCCGGGGGAAGTAGAGCCCATGATAGAAGGACAGCGGCGACATGTTGGCCAGCGCGATCTCGTCCTCCTGCGGGGAGTCCGGGCGGACCGCCACGTTGTCGATGTAGCGGCGTTCCGGCAGGGCGCGTTCCAGCAGCGGACGCAGGACCGCGCCGAGCCCCAGCATGTCCCACGGCAGGCCCACCGCGATGGGTGCGATGAAGCCGAACTGCGGATCGCGGCTCAGCAGGTTGTAGAGGTGCGTGGTCCCGCTGCGCCAGTGGCCGACGATGAAGACCGGCGCCGGCAGCGGCTCGCCGCCCCGCCGTTTCCAGGACACCCACGCCCGCTCCGCCAGGGAGAAGGGCGCGCGCAGCAGAGCGGAAGCGACGGCCGCGGCCAGGGTCGCCGCGTGGCGAGCGCCCGGCAACCCGTTCCGCCGCACCACCGTCAGCAGGGTCAGGGCGTCGCAGCCGTAGAGCGGATGGTCGGCGGCGGGGCTCCAGCGAGCCTTTCGTGTCGGCTCTTCGCGTGTCGGCCCTTCGCGTGTCAATTGGCGCTCCATACGGAGTCTCCCCTTTGTCTGCACGCTTCCTTCAGAATAGACCACGATGCCCTCGCGCCGCATCCCGCACGGACGGTTGAACCCGTCTGCTCCCGGCGGCACCGTTGTGTCGGATGGTCGATGGAGTCCCAACGGAGAAGGCCATGGCCGCATCCACCCGAAACACGCCGTGCCTTTCCATCCTGCTCCTCCTCGTCATGACGGCGCTGCCCATCGGCGGCCCACCCTTGGCGCTGGCTCAACCCGGCCCATCGGCGCCGGAGGCGGTGCAAGCCGGCGCGTCGGCGCCGGTCGCCCGGCTGAACGAGGCCCTGCTGGACCTGATGAAGCGCGGGGCGCGGGAGTCGAAGCGCGCGCGGCTTGAGCGATTCCTGCCCGTGATGCAGGACGTCTTCGACCTGGACGCCGCGCTCCGCATCGCCTCCGCCCCCTATTTCGAGCGCGCCGACGGGGACGAGCAGCGCCGGGCGCTCGACGCCTTCGCCCGGCGGGGCGCCGCGCAATATGTGGACCGCTTCGATCGCTACGACGGCCAAACCATCACCATCGACGGCGAGCGGCCAGGCCCACGCGGCACCACGCTGGTGGACACCACCCTGGCCAGGCCGGAAAAGGCACCGGTGCGGCTGACCTATGTGCTGCGCCCGGAGGGTGGGCGTTGGAAAATCCTCGACGTGCTGGCGAAGGGGACGGTCAGCCAGTTGGCCGCGCAACGGTCGGAGTTCCAGACGTCGCTGCGCAACGAAGGGCTCGCGGGCCTGACGCGCGACCTCAATGCCAACGCCGACCGCCTGCTCGGGGGCGGGTGACGGCGTGTTGCAGCGAGGCGGGCACCGACCTTGTTGCAGCGAGGTGGATTCAGCCGCAAGAAGCCCTTTTCCGGCGTCCTGATTAAGCGACGCGGACGGAGTCCGGACGTCCGAGGTCGAGCATGCGGTTCAGGATCCGGACCGCGATGGTGATCTCGGTGGTCCGCCGATCGCCGGTGCGGAAACTTCTGCCACGCCATGCGTCCGTGCTCGGCAATGGACTGCAGGTGCTGATCGCGCTGTGTTGGATTGGTTTCAGCGGTCGCACTCGGCACCGCCGTGGAGCGGGGGGGTACGATCACCGCGGCGTCCGGTGTGTGCTCCGCCACGGCCGCATCCATGCCGACGTGCAGCTTCTTCCAGGCGCGTCGGCGCTGGGTTCCGTGCTTTTTCGACCAGCCACTCGCCCGGCCCGCACAGCTTGACGCCCGTGCTGTCGACCAGAAGGTCGATGGCTCCGGCCGAGGCGGCCGGCACGACCGGCAATCGCACAATCTTGGCGCGCCGGTTGAGGGTCGAATGATCGGGACCGGCCAGTTCCAACACCGAGCAGGTGAAGGATGGAGCCGACCAGCCATTCGGTTTGGCGCAGCGGCAGCCGGAACACGGCGCGTAAGGTCAGGGCGGCGGTGATCGCCAAATCCGAGTAGGTGCGCTGGCCACCCGGCGTGGCCCGCGTTTCCGCCCGCCAGCGCTCGACGGCCTCCGGCGTGAACCAGACCGTCAGACTGCCGCGCGCCCGAAGCCCCGCGTCATACTCCGCCCAGTTGCGAATCCGATGGCGCCGCTTCGGGATGCGATGGCGGCGGGACGCGTTGGCTTTGAACGGCATGATCAAACCGAGACGGCAGCGAAGGGCTGGCCTTCTACTGTCACGCCTCAAGTCGAGCAACCAGCCGTCTCGATGCAACAAGGTCCCGGCGCGATTTCGCTTGTTGTTTGAGAGGATCGGGAGGCGCCACCCACTTCATAAACCCTGCGCCCAACTCGGCCGAGGCGCACCGGCTGCTCTGGTGCATGGAGGCGGCGGAAGGGCGGTGCGCTGCTCCGGTTTGCTGGTCTTCAGGCGGCGCGGACGGACTCTGGGCGTCCGAGGTCGAGCATTCGGTTGAGGACCGTGACGGCGATCCGGGTCTCGGCCTGCTGCGCCAGCTTCTTGTGCGAGCGCAAGGTGTCGCCGATGATGCGCTTGCAGCGACTCATTGCCCCCTCGGCCCCGGCCCTCTCTTTGTAGCCCGAGGCGTGTCTGATGAACGCCGTGCTTGGCGACCAGTTGCGACACCGTCAGCTCGCCCCTGAGTGCCTCCAGCGCCACCTTCGCCTTGAACTCCGCCGAATAGCGCTTCCGATTCCCCGTCATCGGGTCCGTCCTTCATCCTGGGCGAACCAAGCTTATCCGACTGTCCGGGAAACGGGGACCATCTCAATATCGAGGGAAGGGGCTGGCGCCGATCCCGTTGCTCACTTGCCGCCAGTGACATCGAGGAAGGTGCCGGTGATGAAGGACGCCTCGGCGCTTGCCAGCCATAGGATCGCCCGCGCGACCTCCTCGGGCTGACCGCCTCTGCCCATGGGGATCGAGTCCTTGACGCGATCCACCCGTCCCGGCTCTCCACCGCTCGCATGCATGTCCGTGTAGATGTGCCCGGGGCGGATGCAGTTGACGCGGATGCCATCCCGCGCGACCTCCTTGGCGAAGCCCGTGGTGAACGTCTCAAGGGCGCCCTTGGAGGCGGCGTAGTCGACATATTCGTTTGGACTGCCGAGCCGGGCCGACGCCGACGAGATGTTGATCACCACGCCGCCCCGCCCGTTGTGGCGATAGGACATGCGCTTCGCCGCCTGCTGCGCGCAGAGGATCGGGCCGATCGCGTTGACCGCGAAGATGCGCTGCATCCGCTCGAAGTCGAGATCCTCGGTCCGGGACTGCCGCGCAAGCACCGCAGCGTTGTTGACCAGGACGTCGATCCGGCCGAACTCCCGGTCGATCGCGGCGAACAGCTGGGCGACCTGCGCCGGATCCGCGCTGTCGGCGCGCACGGGCAAAGCCCGGCGCCCCAGAGCTTCCACATCCGCCGCCACCGCACGGGCGGCGGGCTCGTTGGCGACGAAGCTGATCGCGACATCGTAGCCCTGTGCGGCGGCAAGCCTTGCGGTCGCCGCGCCCACGCCACGCCCTCCACCCGTTATCAGAATCAGCGGCGCTTGAGGGACGGTGTTCATTGGACGATCCTTCCTGTGGTGGCGAGAGTTTCATGCGGAGCGCGTCAGGCCGGGCTTCCCATGCGGTCCCGCAGCGGAGGCGCTCAGATGGGGCCTCAGCGTCAGGACAAGCGGAACGATCAGGGCGGCGGTCGCCGCCGAGGCCAGCACGCCGATCGTCTGGGTGCTGTGATCGGCAATCGCGCCGTAGAGGATCGGTGCCAAGCCTCCGGAACCGATCACACTCGTGTAAAAGACCGCGAAGGCCCGGCCCGTATCGCCGTCGGAAAGCTCCGGCACGGTGCCGTAGAGCACCGAAGAGGTACCGTTGAGCACGATGCCGAGCAGTGGCAGCAGGATGAGCGTCGGTGTCAGTGACGTGAACAGCGTCGCCGCGATCAGCAAGGCCGTGGCGGCTTCGGTCACCATGACGCTGCCGACGACACCCAGCCGCTCCCCAAGCCGGCTGCACGTCGCCTTTCCGAACGCGCCGCCGATGAACAGCAGGGCGAGGGCGAGTCCGACCGTCGCCGAGTCCCCGCCCTGTCCATGGATGAGGAAGGGCAGAAACAGCAGATAGCCCATGCGGGTCGCCGTATCGAGCGCGCCGATCGTCGTCAGAATGCCGAAGCCGCCGCGGCCTTGGCCCGAAGCCGCCCCCGTCGTGGCGGTCCTGGTGATGGGGGCCGCCGGCGCCAGCGGCACCAGGGCGACCGACAGGGCGATTCCAAGCACCGCCATCAGGCCCAGCACCGGCTGCCAGGCGAGAACCGGCAACAGCACCGCGACCAGTGCCGGCAACGCGGCTTTCCCGAGATCGCCCGAAAAGTTGTAGATGCCGAGTGGATGCCGCGATGCCGAGCCATAACTGGCGGTGACGAGCAACGAGCCACAGGGGTGCTGGATGCTCGATCCGATGCCGGCCACCACGAGGCCGACGCAAAGACCCGCAAAGCCGAACGGCGAGGCCATGATCAGCAAGCCCGCCGACGCGAGGACGGTCGACAGGATCAGCGCCGCTCGCGGCGACAAGCCGCGCAGCGCCCGGTCCGCCGGAATTTGCAGTCCTCCCATCGTCCCGTAGTAGAGAGCGCGGACGATGGCAAGCGCTGCATAGGAAAGGCCGAATTGCGCCTGCCATACCGGCAGGAAGGCGTACAGAGCGTCGGTATACCCGTCGTGCAGCGCGTGGGCGAGGCACGCACCCACCAGGCTTCTCTTTTGTTGATCCCGCCAATGTCTTGTTTTCATCTTCGATGGATTTCTTGGAGACGCAACGGGCATTGTTCGGCTGGGTCGATCCCAACGGCATGCTATACGTGTGATATTTCATCGACTAGTATGCTTTTCATCACGGATACCGTTCGTTTTTCTCACGGATCTCCCATGCGCCGCCTTCCCCCCTTGAACGCCCTGCGCATCTTCGAGGTCGCGGCTCGGACCGGCAGCTATGCCGAAGCCGGAGCCGAACTCGGTCTCACCCATGGCGCGGTAAGCCGCCAGATCGCTGCGCTTGAAAGCTGGCTCGGGCAGAGGCTCTTCATGAAGGACGGGCGCCGCATGGTCGCGACGCCGATGGCGAGAATCTTCGCCGCCGAGGTCGGTCTTTCCTTCGATCGCCTGGCTGTTGCGGCGGAAGCGTGCGGCCGGCCCGACGCGCGCCGCATCTTGCGTGTCAGCGCCCCGACCAGCTTCGCGATGCGCTGGCTGATCCCGCGCCTCAACCGGTACCACGCCGACCATCCGCACGTCGAAGTCGCGGTTACGACGGTTTCGACCGTGCTTGAGGAGTTGCGCGGCGGCGTCGACGTGGCGATCCGGCGCGGCGTCGCTCGGGAGCATGTGTGGCCTCAGCATCGCGTCGTCCCGGTGCTGGATGATGTGGACACGCTGATCATGAGCCCGGCGCTGTTCGCGCAGCGGCCGATCCTGAAGCCCGCCGACATTGAGGGACATACGCTGCTGGCAAGCGAAACCCGTGCCGGCGATTGGGCGAACTGGCTTGAGGCGGCAGGGCTCCAACACCTCGCCGGGCGTCCCCGCCAGATATTCGACCACTTTTACGTGACGCGTCAGGCGGTGGAAGATGGGCTTGGCATTGGGATCGGCCCGTTGCCGATGCTCGAGATCGACGTTGCCAGCGGAAGGCTGATGACGCCACTGCCGGAGATCCGGGTTCCGAGGACGGGTTACGTCGCGCTTATTCCACGTCAGGCCGATGCCGGAAACCTGGTTGCCGGCTTCGTCGACTGGCTTGTCGGAGAAACGCGAGGACCACGGTGACGAGCCGGGCAGAACCCCGGCGCTCTCGGTCATGGTGGGCGTAAAACGAACCGCTCCGGACGCTGACCACCGCCGCCATGTCGCGGCACGGCGCGCCAGCGGCCGGTTGCGCTCCGACTGCTGCCGTGACCACGGCCTCCTGACCGTTGACATACATACCGACTGAATGGTATGCGATGCGTCATGCCGAGACCCACGAAACATCATCCCGAGCGTGGCGACGCGCGCACCCGGCTTCTGGAGGCGGCGCGGGACGTCATCCGTGCCAAGGGCTTCGCGGCAACCTCGGTCGATGACCTCTGCAAGGCGGCGGGTGTCACGAAGGGGGCGTTCTTCCATCATTTCGAGAGCAAGGAAGCGCTCGGTGTCGCCGCCGCCGCCCACTGGGCGGAAACGACCTCGGCGTTTTTCGAGCAGGCGCCCTATCACCGGTTCGAGGACCCGCTCGACCGCCTGCTCGGCTATGTCGAGTTCCGCAAGGCGATCATTGACGGCGATCCCGCCGAGTTCACTTGCCTCGTCGGGACGATGACGCAAGAGGTCTACGGCTCGCATCCCGCGATCCGCGAGGCCTGCGCCGCCAGCATCTTCGGCCACGCCGCGACTCTCGAACCGGACATCGCGGCGGCCATGAAGGCGCGCCGGGTCGAGGCCGACTGGACCCCGGCGAGTCTCGCAAGACACACCCAGGCCGTCCTCCAGGGCGCCTTCATCCTCGCGAAGGCAACGGGCGAGCGCGCCGTCGCGCTGGAAAGCGTCGATCACCTGAAGCGCTATCTCACGCTGCTCTTCTCGCAGCCCCAACCGAAAGGGAGCTCCCATGACGGACGCTGAGAACGATCTCGTTCTGACCCGCACCCTCGATGCGCCGCGCGACACGCTGTGGCGCTGCTGGGTCGAACCCGAGCTCCTGAAGCAGTGGTTCTGCCCCAAGCCCTGGTTTGTTTCCGAGGCGCGGATCGACCTGCGTCCCGGTGGCGAGTTCTTTACGCTGATGAACGGCCCGAATGGCGAACGGTTCGGCGAACCCGGCGTCTTCCTCGACGTGGTGGAGAAGGAGCGCCTGATGTTCACCGACGCGTTTCGCCCCGGCTGGCGGCCTTCGGGTCGCGCCTTCATGGCTGCGGAGGTGCTGTTTGACGACGCGGGCGCCGGCACGACCCGCTACACCGCGCGCGCCATGCACTGGAGCGCCGAGGCGCGCGAGGAGCATGAGCGGATGGGCTTTCACGAGGGGTGGGGCAAGGCCACCGATCAGCTCGAAGCTCTTGCCAAAACGCTCTGAACACAACGCCCTGAACGCATGGAGGGAAATCTATGGAACCGACCATCTACCTGTTCTTCAAGGGCGATTGCCTCGAAGCCATGACCCATTACGCCGAGACCCTCGGCGGTGAGGTCGTCGATGTGCTCCGGAACGCCGATGTGCCGGACGCGGACTGCCGCATGCCCGGCGGCGATGATCGCGTGATGCACATGACGGTGAAACTGGGCGCAACCACCGTCATGGCCTCCGACACGCCGGACAGCATGTACAGCACGCCGCAAGGGTTCGCGGTGACGATCGCTCCGCCGTCGCGCGCCGAGTTCGACCGGATTTTCGAAGCGCTCGCGAAGGACGCCCGGTTCGTGGCGATGCCGCCCGGCGAGACGTTCTGGGCCGAGCGCTTCGCCATGTTCACCGACCGGTTCGGCACGCCCTGGATGCTGAACCACGCCGGCGCGAAGGCCGCAACCGCGGACGTGTCCCGGTGACCGGGCATCGGAAAGTCCGCACCTGCTTTTGGTTCACGCGCCGTGGAATCGACGCGGCGCGGTTCTACGTGGGCCTTCTGCCGGACAGCCGGATCGACGCCGTGTACGATCACGGCCGGCCCGACGATCCCATGGTCGTCGAGTTCACCCTGGCCGGTGCGCCGATGATGATCCTGACGGGCGGCGACCTGTTCGAGCATTCGCCCGCCGCCTCGATCAGCGTGCTCACGAAGGATCAGGCCGAGACCGACCGCCTGTGGTCCGCTTTGCTCGCCGACGGCGGCAAGGAGAGCATGTGCGGCTGGCTCACCGATCGGTTCGGCGTCTCCTGGCAGATCGTGCCGGAGGCGCTGCCACGGCTGTTCAACGATCCGGACACCGAGGCAGCCTCCCGCGCGCGGGCGGCCATGATGCGGATGAGGAAAATCGACATCGCGGCGCTCGAAGCGGCCTTCCATTCAGCCTGAAGGGGAGGGGAATGCCTTCATCGGCGGCGGCGTGATCGCGGGCGGCGGCGTGATCGCGGTTCGCTCGAAGAAATCTTTGACCAAGCCGGCCATTGAAAGCGTCGTAACGAATTCGGAGGGCGCGCCACGGCCTCACTTACCTGTTCATCAGCCACGACCTCGCCGTGGTCCAGGCCATCGCCGACCGGGTCGTCGTAATGGCCTCCGGCGCGGTCGTCGAGGAAGGCCCGTGCGAGCGGCTGTTCTCCGCCCCGGAGCACCCCTACACGCGCAACCCTGATCAACGCCGTTCCCACGCTGCCGTTGTAAAGCTTTGTCCTCACCAGGATCGGAAAACCGTTCCTTGAAGGGCTGTTCGCCACACACCGTCGAAGGAACGCCTTCCGCCCGTCAAACACGAGCGCTGCGGCCCTTCCCGGCTGGTGTTACGGATTGGTGCGCATCGCGCCGAGCTGGCCGTCAGGAAACCGTCAGACTTCCTGCGCATAATGTCCGCAAGGCCCGCAGTTCGCGGCTTGAGCAACCAAGAAATTGCCTTGGAGGAAACGATGAGCAGGACGTCGCCGAACGTCCGCCCCGCTGTCGCGGGCGCGCCCCCTTACCCTGCGGCGGTCGCCGTCCCGGCCAGCCCGTTGCTGGAGGTCTCCGGTGTCACGCTGCAGTACAAAACGGCGGATCACCTGGTCACGGCCACCTACCGGGTCGATTTCCAGGTCTTCAAATCCGACCGTTACGTCCTGCTCGGCCCCTCCGGTTGCGGAAAGTCCACCCTGCTGAAGGCCATCGGCGGGTATCTGGAGCCGGTGGAGGGCGCCATCCGCCTGAACGGGCACGCGGTGACCAAGCCTGGTCCCGACCGCATGATGGTGTTCCAGGAGTTCGACCAGCTCCTGCCCTGGAAAAGCGTGCGCGAGAACGTGATGTTCGCGCTGACCACCAGCGGCCGCGCCAAGGGGGCCGAGGCTGCCGAGCGTACGGACTACTACATCAACAAGGTCGGTCTGGCGAAGTTCGCGCACAGCTTCCCCCACACCCTGTCCGGCGGCATGAAGCAGCGCGTCGCCATCGCCCGCGGCATGGCCATGGAGCCGGACGTCCTGCTGATGGACGAGCCCTACGCCGCGCTCGACGCGCTGACGCGCCGCCGCATGCAGGACGAGCTGCTGCGCCTGTGGGACGACACGAAGTTCACCGTCCTGTTCGTGACCCACTCCATCGAAGAGGCGATCCGCGTCGGCACGCGCATCCTGCTGCTGTCGCCGCACCCGGGCCAGGTGAAGGCCGAACTCAACAGCATCCCGCCGGATCAGCTCGGCACCGCCGCCCAGGCGGAGCTGGAAGCCCGCATCAACGACATGCTGTTCGTCCACTGAGGCCCCGCCATGACCGCGCAATCCGTCCTCGTCGAACGCCCGGAGATCATCCGGGACGTGTCCCACTCCACCGTCACCGCGGAGGTCGAGAAGCCACTCAGCGTGTGGGAGCGCCTGTACCGCGTCCCGCTTCTGCGCAAGGGGCTGATCCTGCTCGTGCTCGCGGTGATCTGGGAGGTGTACGGCCGCTGGCTCGACAACCCGCTGCTGTTCCCGCCCTTTTCCGCGATGCTCGACGCCTTCGCCACCGACATCGGCAACGGCGTCATCCCGGCGCGCACGCTCGTCTCGCTCCAGACGCTGGTGATCGGCTACGCCATGGGCATCATCCTGGCGGCTCTGCTGACCACCGTCGCCATCGGCTCGCAGATCGGCACCGACCTGCTGGAGACGATGACCTCCATGCTGAACCCGCTGCCGGCCATCGCGCTGCTGCCGCTGGCGCTGATCTGGTTCGGGCTCGGGTCGGGCAGCGTGATCTTCGTGCTCGTCCATTCCGTGCTGTGGGCCATCGCGCTGAACACGCACGCCGGTTTCCGCTCCGTCTCCAACACGCTGCGCATGGTCGGGCGGAACTACGGGCTGAGCGGCCTGGGGCTCGTCCGCCACATCCTCATTCCGGCGGCGTTCCCGTCGATCCTCACCGGCCTGAAGGTGGGCTGGGCCTTCGCCTGGCGCACGCTGATCGCGGCGGAGCTGGTGTTCGGCGTCAGCTCCGGCTCCGGCGGGCTCGGCTGGTACATCTTCGAGAACCGGAACCAGCTGGAGACGGCGAACGTCTTCGCCGGCCTGTTCACGGTGATCCTGATCGGCCTCGTCGTCGAGAACGGCGTCTTCGCCACCATCGAGCGGCGCACCATCCGCCGCTGGGGCATGCAGCACTGAACCATCCAAAAAAGCCTTTTCGGGAGGACCCAATATGACCGCATTCGCGACCCTGCGCCGGGTCGGCGTGCTGGCGACGGCGCTCGTTGCCATGGCATCCGGGGCGCTGGCAACCGGTACCGCCCGCGCCGAGACCTCGGAGGTCCACATCTCCAAGGGCTACGGCATCCTGTACCTGCCGATGATCGTCATGGAGCACGAGAAGCTCCTGGAGAAGCAGGCCAAGGCCGCCGGCCTCGGCGACGTCAAGGTCGGCTGGCTGGAGCTGGACGGCGGCAACGTCATCAACGACGCCATGATCTCCGGCAACCTGGACATCGCCGCCATCGGCGTGCCCGGCTTCCTGACGCTGTGGTCGAAGGTGAAGGGCAACGCGAAGCTGGAGGTCTCGGCGCTGGCCGGGCTCAGCGCCACCTCGCTGTACCTCAACACCAACAACCCGGCCATCAAGTCGCTGAAGGACTTCGGCGCGAAGGACAAGATCGCCCTGCCGGGCATCAAGACCTCGCTGTCCGCCGTCGTGCTGCAGATGGCCGTCGCCAAGGAGTTCGGCGACGACAGCTACGCCAAGCTCGACCCGATGACGGTCGGCCTGCCGCACCCGGAGGCCTACACCGCGCTCGTCTCGGGCAAGACGGAGGTGAACAGCCACCTCGGCTCCCCGCCCTACTCCTTCATGGAGCTGGAAAACCCGCAGGTGCACCGGGTGATGAACTCCGTGGACGTGCTCGGCAACATCTCGCTCGACCTCGTCTACGCGCCCAAGCGCTTCATCGACGCCAACCCGAAGCTGACCGCGGCCTTCGTCGCGGCGCTCGACGAGGCCGACAAGCTGATCACCGAGGAGCCGGGGCGCGCCGCCGCGATCTACGTCCAGTCGTCCAAGGCCAAGCTGTCGCCGGACGAGGTGGAGCGGATGATCAAGGACCCGGACACCAAGTTCTCGACCACCCCCAACGGCGTCATGCAGTTCGCCAACTTCATGGGCCGCGTCGGCACCATCAAGAACAAGCCGGCGAATTGGCAGGACCTGTTCATCGCCAACGTCCATTCCCTGCCCGGCAGCTGAACGCGTTCTTCTGAACAGCGCGTCCCCAACGAACTGGCCCGGGTCCTTCCCGGGCCATTTTCTTTTACGGCTGGTGCAGGAAGGCCTTCCACTGCTGGAGGAAGCGGTCGCGCTTCAGGTGGTCCATGAAGACCAGCAGCGCGGGGCCGAGGCCGATCCGCTGCGTGGGGCCGCGCATCTCCTCCTGCAGGTGCGTCGCCGACATCGGGCCGCCGACGGTCGGCAGGATGGAGTAGAAGGCGGTGTTGGCGGCGATCACCGCCTGCCCACGCTCCGACAGCAGGTAGTCGATGAAGCGTCCGGCCAGCTCCGGGGCGCTCGCCCGCCGCGGGATGAGGGCGACGCGGGTCATGACCAGCGCGTAGTCGGACGGCAGGACGATCCCGATGCGCGCGCCGTGCAGTTGCCGTTCCCGCGCGTAGGAACCCAGCAGGTTGTAGCCGATCAGGCTCTCGCCCCGCTCGATGGCGCCCACCATGTCGGCGGTGCAGCACATCTGCTTGGCCTGGTTTTCGCCGAGGGCGTCGGCGAGCTGCCAGAACTGGCTGGTCAGGACGGAGTCCTGCGTCGCGAACAGGTAGCCGATGCCGCTGTCCTCGATGTTGTAGGTCACCACCCGGCCCCGGTAGCGCTCCTTCCGGTCGCGCAGCAGGTGGATCAGCTCCTCGCGGGAGTGGGGCACCTCGTCCTCCGGGACGAGGTCGCGGTTGAAGACGATGACCGCCGGCTCCTGCGTGAAGCCGAAGGCGGCGCTGCGCCATTTGGCCCAGTCTGGAAGTGCCTCCGTCGCGGGGGAGCTGTGGCGGCGCGCGTGCCCGTCGTTGACCAGTTTCACCTGAAGGCCGGCGGCGGAGCTGATGACGAGATCCGGCACGTCGCCGGCGCCGTGCTTGACGACGGAGTCGTAAAGCTCCCCGGTGTTCATCTCCCGGTACTCGACGATGACCGTCGGGTTCATCGTCTGGAAATCGCGGATCAGCGGCTCGATCGCCGGTCGGTCGGTGGCCGCGTCGATGCGCAGACGCTCCGTTCCCTCACCCGGCGCGGGGTAAAGGACGGGCTCCAGGGCCAAGGCCGGCCGGGCGGCGGCCAGCAGGAGGCCGAGCAGCAGCAGGGGCATCACACGCCCGCCCGGCAGCGCGCCGGGGTTTCCCTTGCCCGTCGGGTCTTCTCCCGGAAACTCCAGCCGGACGATCAGCCCGCCGCCCGGACGGTCGAGCAGGGAGAGGACGGCCTGATGCGCCTCCGCCACCACCGCGGCGATGGAGAGCCCGAGCCCGCTGCCGGCGGTCCCCTTGGCCGACCGACCGCGGCCGAAACGTTCGAGCACCGCCGGCTTTTCCTCGTCCGGAATGCCCGGCCCGCGGTCGGCGATCTCCACCAAGGGGCCGTAGCCGCCGCTTCCCGACCGCACGCGCACGTCGATGGGGGCGGGGCCGCCGTACTTGACCGCGTTGTCCAGCAGGTTGGTCAGGGCTTCCCGCAGGGTCACGGGGTCTCCGTGCAGCATGGCGCCCCCGCTGGCCGGCTCCCGCACCAGATTGATGGGGGGAGCCTCCGGCCGGCCGGCCGTCTGCTGGACGATCTGGCCGAGCAGCGCGTCGAGGTCCACCTCCTGCGGCTGCACGGCTTCCGCGCGGTGGACCACGGTGGCGTGGTTCAGCAGCTGCGTCGTCAGCTCGCTCGCCTCCACGGCGTTGCGGTGGATGCGTTCGACGCGGTTGCGCAGGCGTTCGACGTCGCCCTCGCGGCGCGCCAGCTCGGCCTGCGAGCGCAGCGCGGCCAGCGGCGTGCGGATCTGGTGCGCGGCGTCGGCCAGGAAGGACTGGGTGGAGTCCAGGTTCGCCTTGAAGCGGACCATCAGCTGGTTGATGGCGCCCAGCAGCTGCCCGACCTCGGTCGGCACGGGCGTGTCGATCGGGGTGAAGTCCTGCGGGCGCCGCGCCCGGATCAGCGCCTCCAGGAAGCTCAAGGGGGCCAGCGCCTGCCGGACGCCGAGCCAGAGCAGGAGGGCGCCGACCACCACGGCAAAGGCGATGGGCGCGAAGGCGTTGGCCACGAGGCGTGAGGCCAGCAGATCGCGCGCCTCGCGCGTCTGGGCGACGACGACGGTCGCCCATCCCGACCGCGGCACCCCGCTGATGAAGCGGCCCGTCACGGCGACCCGAACCGGCTCGTCGCTGTAGACCGCGTTCTGGAACACCGGCGTGTCGTCGTGCACCGCGCCGCCGGGCAAATCCTCATAGCCGGTGACGAGAAGCCCGCCCGGCGCCAGCACCTTGTAGAAGACCCGGTCGTGCCGAGCCGTGCCCAGGACGCTCAGCGAGGAATAGGGCAGGTCCACCGTGATGGCGCCGTTCTCCACCCGTATGGCGTCCGCGATGGACAGGGCGGACGCCGAGAGAAGCTGGTCGTAGGCGCTGTCGGCCGCATCGCGCGCGTAGGACCGGACGAACAGGAACAGGATGAGGGTCACGACGCCGAGCACGAGGAACATCCGGCTCAGCAGGCGGCGCCGCAGCGAGCCCCCGCCTGTATGGCCGCCTGCCTGCCCTTCAATCGGCATCTTGCTTTTCGCCGACATAGCCGACGCCATGCACGGTGCGGATCACCACCGAAGCGCCCTCCAGCTTGCGCCGCAGGCGGGAGACCGACATCTCCACCGCGTTCGGGGTGACCGCCTGTTCCAGGTCGAAGAGCTGTTCGATCAGCGCGCTTTTGGTCAGCACGCGACCCAGGTTGCCCAGGAACAGCTCCAGCAGCCGGAACTCCCGCGCGCTGAGGTCGAGCGGCTGACCGGCGATCGAGACCGTCCGCGCCGCCGCGTCGAACACCAGATTCCCGAAGGTGGCCTCCGACGACGCCATCCCGTGCGACCGGCGCAGCAGGGCGCGGCATCGCGCCTCCAACTCGCGCAGATCGAACGGCTTCACGATGTAGTCGTCGGCACCGAGGTCGAGCAGGTGGATCTTCGTGTCGATCTGCGAGCGTGCCGTCGTGACCAGCACCGGCGTCCGGTCCCCCCGGCGGCGCAGCTGGCGAAGCAGGGTCTGGCCGTCGGGTCCCGGCAGCATCACGTCGAGGATGATGAGCTGGTAAGTCTCCGTGCGCAAAAGCTCATCGGCCTGGTGGCCGTCGGCCGCCCAGTCGACGGCGTGCCCAAGGCTGCGCAGGCTGTCGATGACGGCGTCGGCTAGGTCCTCGGCATCCTCGATAACCAGTATTCGCATCGACGCTCTCTCGTGGACAGTTCCACAATCATACAACGCGCGCCGTCTGCACCATCAAATTTCCCTGGTCGGGAAGGCGCAAAGCAGACGGTCTTCCCCGCCGATTTGGGCAGCCGTTGCCGAAAGGAGAAAAGTATCCAGATGCAGTGGTGCCCAGGCCGGTCACGGTGCGCAGCGAGATGTCCGGAGTTTTGATTCCGGCGCAGGACGGAGAAGCCCTGCCGCGTCGGCGGATGAGCACCGCTGGCCGTCGGCGGACACCGCCCTCACGCGCGATTTGCGCACCAGCGTCCGCGGCAAGCCTTCCTCAATTCGCTTTGTGAACGCACGCCACGCCGCCGAGGCTCACCTCCGCTATCCGCTGAAGAATTGCGGCCTGAAGTTGATCGGGCGTGATCGGTTTGCGGAGAACCGGATACCCGCTCGCCGCCGCGTCCTTGTCGCAGGCGCCACCGATCTCACCCGTGAGGATCAGAGCAGGCACCGGCCACCCCAGGTACGCCTCGATGCAGCGGACGGCATCCGTCCCCAAACGCCGCTCGCGCAGCCGATAATCGGCCAGGATGACGCTGGGCGCCTTCCCGCTGGCGCGCAGTTGCGCGATGGCCTCTTCACCGGATTCCACGGCGATCACCGTGAAGCCCCACCCCTCGAACATGGCCTGCAGCGCCATGCGAACGATGACGTCGTCCTCGACGAGCACGATGAGGCGCCCGCCGCCGTCGAGCGTTTGCGGGCGCGCCCGCAAGATCGGCAATTGCTGCGCCCGGGCGATGGGGATCTCGACCCAGAAGGTCGAACCCTCGCCGGCGCGCGATGCGACCCCGACCGTGTGATCGAGGAGCCCGGCCAGCTTCTTCACGATCGCCAAACCCAGGCCCAGCCCCTGGCTGCGGTCGCGCTCCGGATTGCCGACCTGGTAGAATTCGTTGAAGATCGCGTCCTGCACGTCGGCAGGGATGCCTCGGCCGGTGTCCTGGACCTCAATGCGGATGACCTCGCCCTTCCGGCGGCTGTCGATCAGGATGCGCCCCTCGTCGGTGTAGCGGACGGCGTTCTCGACCAGATTGTGCAGGATGCGCAGCAGCAGCAGCGGGTCGGTCCGGACGGCGGCGGCCGACGGCACGATGTGCCACTCCAGTCCCTTGGCCTCCGCGTTCTGCCGGAACGCGGTTTCGATCTGATCGAATACGGGCGCCAGGGCGATGTCCTTCACCTCGGACTCCACCAGCCCGGCGTCGATCCTGGACACATCCAGCAGACTGTCCAGCAGTCCCTTCAGCACGCCCAGGCTCTGCTGGAGTTGCTGGTAATGCGGCTGGCCGCCGTCACCGACATGCGGGCCGATGGTCGCGGTGAGCATGAGGATGGACTGGACCGGCTGGCGCAGGTCGTGGCTGGCCGAGGCGAGAAACTGCGTCTTGGCCTCATTGGCGCGCGCCAGTTCCGCCGCGTGCGCCTCGGCGCGCCGGGCGGATTCACGCAGGGAAGCCACCAGTTGAACGTTGGTCAGGGCCAGGGCCGTCGAGCGGGCGATCGCCTGGAGAATGGCGACCTCCTCCTCCGACGCGGCGTGCGGATCGGCCCAATAGGCGCCGATGGCACCGACGGGATCTTCCGGCCGCACCGGCACCATGACCATGCTCTTCACGAAGGTCGCCCGGTAGGCGTCGTGCGGGACACGCGGATCCTTGTAGATGTCCGGGATGACGGCGGGCCGGCCGTTCAACATCGCCCAACCGGACACGCAGGCCTGCATGGGGAAGCGTTGCCCTTTCCACAGCGGGCTGATCGCGCTCTCGTCCGCGTAGTAGCACTGATCGACCTCGCGCAGCACGAAGGTGACGCCGTCGGCGCCCGTCAGTTGCCGGGCCGAGGTGCGCACGATCTCCATGATGTCCTGGACGTCACCCGCGAACGACAGCCGCTCGACAATGTCGACCACCGCCGCGACGCGGCGGTCGCCGCACAGAGCCGCGACGTTGTCCTGCATCGTGACCTGCATGGGCTGCTGCATCCCGTTTCCCCCTCGCCTCTGGAGATCGGCGCGTTCCTGCCGTGCTTCGTTTTCCGAGTAATGCCGTGGGCCAACCTATCACATTGCGGCACGCCGATGTTGAGGTTTGTTTTCCGGAGCATTCATCCAAATCCCAAGGTCACGACGCATGCTAAAATTACAAATGGCGTTTATTCGGCTCGCATCCGCCGATTTCGATTACTGTTTCGTATTCCGTGCTCCCACATCAGAAATAGGCATTACTGCTGGAGCGTTCGGGCGCGTTCCAAGAAATCAAGAGCACCGCTCTGTATTTGCGAGTACGGGACGGCGTCAGGGCGCTCTGCCCATCGTGACGGCGACTCCTGCGCGGCCTGGAGCCGATGTTTGCTCGCCGGCCTGCCAACCGACCCGGTCAAGGCGATCGCGCGGCGCGCTTTGCGGCCAGCGTTCGATCAGTCGATCCCGGCGGCGATGGCGTTGGCGTACGCCGCCAGGGTGGCGCCCCGGTACGGCAGCGGTACGGCAGCGCCGTGGTGGCCCATAGGGACGCACCCTTTGCGGCCCACCCCCTCAGGTCCGAACGAACGAAATGCGCGAATTTGACCAGTGATACGGTTGGAAAATGATCGCTTCCATCATTTTCCAACCGTGAAACCCGGCAGATCAATGCGTTAGCATTGATCGAAAGGGTCATGCCGGCGGCGCCTTCAGGTGCCGACGGTATGAGACCGTCGCAAAGCTGGGGGGCCGTCACGCCGCACGGCGGAATGGACGATGGGCGTATGGCTCGGCGGCGGCGTGGTCGCTGCGCTGGCCCTTGCGGGCTCCGCGGCAAACTCCCATTCATCACCGCGGTGCGGACCTTCAGCATCCGGTGAGCGCCACGCGGCGACCAGCGCATCGGCTGATTGGCGCCCATGCGCCGGTGCAGCAGGCGCTGGACCGTGCTTTCGGTCGTCGCCGTAGAAATGGGCTCGCCCCGGTGGTCAGATCGAATGTGCGAAAGGCGGCCGCATACGAGAGGAGCGACACCCGGCGAGGATACCGTCATGACCGGCGGGCTGCCACCCTTGCCGTGACAATGCCCGGCGAGCTGTTCTCAGTCCTCGCAAGACGGCGGCATGTCGGCAACCCCGGCTTCGAGGTTGCCGAACGCCGGTTCCTGGCCGGACCATCCGTCAGGACAGCGCATCCCTGAGGGCTTCGGTGTCCTCGTAGAAGTGGTAGAGGGCGATACGGCCGTCCTTCACGCGGCAGATCAGCGCCCAATCGCTGGAGAAGGGCTTCCCGGTCTTGCGGCTCTTGTGGTGGAGCGTTCCGTACAGCGCGGCATGTTCACCGTCGGCGAAGGACGCGTCGACGTTGAATTCGCCCGGTTCGAGAAGCTCGCCGAAGCCGCCGAAGAACCGACGGGCGCCCTCGACCCCGACGAAGGTGCCGTGCAGCGGGTTGTTCGGATTGGGAACGGGGCGCGTCGAAATGAACCGCGCGTCGGGATCGACCATGGCGAGCGCCTGGTCCATCGCACCGGAAAGGATGTGGTTCAGGAAGGTCTGAACGGTCGTCTGCGTGCTCATCGGCGTGGTCTCCTGCGGTTTCAGGCAACGGGGTGGAAGCCGGACAGCACCAGCTTCCCAAGGGTTCGGCCGCTTTCGAGCCGGGCGTGGGCCGCGCGCAGAGTGGCGGCGTTGATGAGGCCCAGCGTCTCCGTCGCGGTCGAAACGAGGCGGCCATCGTCGATCATGGCGGCGACCGCGTTCAGGATCGCGCCCTGCCGGGCCATGTCGGGTGTGGCGAACATCGGCCGCGTGAACATGAACTCCCACAGGAAGCTCGCGCTCTTGCGTATGAGCAGGTTCATGTCGGGCGGCTGGTCGAAGGGCACGATCGAGCAGATGCGGCCCCGGGGCGCCAAAACCTCCGCCAGCACCGGGTAATGGCGATCCGGATCGTTGAGGAGGAGGATCAACTCCGGCGCCGGCCGGCCCAGCGCGGCCAGCTGAGCCGCCATGTCGCCGAAATGGTCGATAACCGCATGGGCGCCCAACTGTTCGCACCAGGCGCGCGATTGCGGACGCGAGGCGGTGGCGACGACCGTCAGTCCAGGGACGAGGCGGGCGAGCTGGATGGCGATCGAGCCGACCCCGCCGGCGCCGCCGACGATCAGCAGCGTCCGGTCCCCGGCGTGTGCGGTGAGCGACAGCCCCAGCTGTTCGAAAAGCGCCTCCTAGGCGGTCAGCGCCGTCAGGGGCAAGGCCGCGGCTTCCGCGACGGTGGTCGATTTCGGCCGATGCCCCACGATGGCGGCGTTGACGGCGTGGAATTCGCTGTTGGCGCCGGGACGGGTCAGATCGCCCGCATAGTAGACGGCGTCACCGACGGAAAAGCCCCCTCCTGAAAAGCTCGGTACGGCACGTCCCACGGCGACGACCTCGCCCGCGACATCCCAGCCCAGCACGGCGAAGGTCCCGTCGTCGGCCTTCCGGCGCCGCACGCGAAAGTCGGCCGGATTGACCGAGATCGCCTCGACACGGACCAGGAGATCGGCGTCTCCCGGCGTCGGCTTGGGAAGATCGCGCTCGATCAGCGAGTCCGGGTCTTCGATGGGCAGGGCTTTGTACAGTCCGATGGCCTTCATGGTCGCTCCCTCCTGGCGCGGCCACCCTATTCCGCGTATAGAAAACCGGAAGTCGGAATAAATTGGCAGTGTCTGTGCATGAATGATCGGACCGGAGCCCCCCTGACACCCGGACCCCACGATGCTGTGGGATGACATCCGCTATTTTCTGGCGCTGGCGCGCAATGGCACCCTGTCGGGCGCGTCCCGCGCGCTCGGCGTTGAGCATTCGACGGTGGCCCGCCGGGTCGGCCAGTTGGAAGCCGAGCTTGAGGTCCGGCTATTCGACCGGCTGGCGCGGGGGTGGACGCTGACGGCGGAAGGCGCGGACCTGCTCGGCCGGGCGGAAGCGGTCGAGCAGGAGGTGCTGACCCTGCGCCGCGCCGCCTCCGGCGTGGATTCCCTGTCCGGAACGGTTCGCATCTCCGCGCCGCCGCTGCTTCTCAATCACCTGATCCTGCCCAGCCTGCGCCCCTTCTCGCATGCCCATCCGGGTGTCGCGCTCGAACTGGTCGGCGAGCGGCGGGAGGCGGATCTGGTCCGCGGCGAGGCCGATATCGCGGTCCGTCTCGGCCGCCCGACCGGGGCGAGCCTGGTGGTGCGCTCGCTCGGCGAGATTTCCTACGGCCTCTACGGCCTTGCCGAGGCGGTCGGGCGTCCGGAGGAGGATCGGGTCTACATCGGGTTCGACGACAGCATGCCGGACCTGCCGCAGAAGCTGTGGCTCGACGGGTATGCCGCCGGGCGGCGCTTCAGCGTACGGTCCAACGACATGGCGACAATGCTGCAAGCGGCTCTGGCCGGGCTGGGAATCGCCCTTCTCCCGGACTTCCTGGCCCTTCCCCACGAGAGCCTGAAGGCCTTGGACCCGGCTCCCTCTCCGCCGGTGCGCCCCGTTTTCCTGGTGATGCATCCGGACATCCGGCGCTCGCGCCGCGTGCGCCTGATCGCGGATCATCTGACGGAAGCGCTGAGGTCTTCCCTTTGACCAGGGCCCTTTGACCATGGCCGGCTTGTCCTGCGGCTGGGTGTGGCCGATAATGCGCGCCCCGGACCCGGCGCGCCGCCGTACGCTTTGGGAGGTTGCCTGTGATTCCCTTGTCGTCCCTGCGCCGTTTCTTCGATGCCGGCTCCTTCGAGCGGGGGCAGCGCTATGAGCGGGACGGCCGTGTCATCACGCTCGACGCGGTCGCCCGCAAAAAGGACGTCGTATCCCTCACCGCCAGTGTCCAGGGCTCGGAACGCCGGCCCTACGAACAGGAGATCGATGTGACGATCAAGGGCGACGCCGTCCAGCTGGTGGACGGCGGGTGCGACTGCCCGGTTGGCTACAATTGCAAGCACGTCGCCGCCGCCGTGATCGCCTGGGCGCTGAGGCGAGACACGCCGCCCAACCGTGCCGTGCCCCCGTCCGTTTCAACCCAGGCCGCCCAGTCCACCTCCACCCAGCCCACCTCCATCCAGCCGGCCCGGACGTCCGAACTGTCGGTTCCGCTGCTGACGCTGCTGTCCCGGTTGGATGAGGCGGCGGCGCGGGACGCCGGTGACACCTACCCCGAAACGGTGCGCAAGCGTCTGCTCTACGTGCTGGCCCTGGACGAGGGGACCGACGGCGGGAGCCGGCTGACGCTCCGCGTCCTGTCGGTCTCGCTGCGCAAGGACGGCGGGTTTGCCAACGACGCCAAGGCCTACGACGGCTACCAGCTGCGCAATATGCCGGCGGCGAAGTTCATCACCCCGTCGGACCGCGGCATCCTGTCCGTTGCGGCGCAGACCGGGAGTTCCGGCGGCTACGGCACCAACGCGCTGGTGCTGTCGGCGGAGTGGGCGCCCTGGCTGATCGAGCGGATGCTGCGCACCGGGCGCCTGTACTGGGGCGACCTCCGCACCGGGCGCCCGTTGCGCGCCGGCCCGGCGCGGCCGGGGACTCCCCGCTGGGACCGTGACGCCGCCGGGCGGCAGCGCTTCGCCATCGCCCTGGGCGCGTCCTCGATCATCGCGCTGCCGACCGTGCCGCTCCTCTACCTCGACGAGGACAGCGGGGAGTGCGGCCCCATCGACACCGCGATGGCGCCGCACGTCGCCTCCACATTGCTGGGCGCGCCGCCGCTGCCGCCGGGCGAGGTCGCCGCCTTCCGCGTGGCGGCGGAGCGGCTCGGCGAGCGGCTGCCGGTCCTGCCGGACCCGCCGGTCCGCACGGAAAGGCGGCGCGTGGCGCCCCGGCCGCTGCTGCGCCTGCGGCTCGCCCGGATGCCGTACGGCTACGGTTACGGTTATGGCCATGGCTACGGCTATGGGGCAGGCGCCTACGGCTCCGCCCTGGTGGGCGGCGTGCCCGCCGCAGAACTGGCGTTCGACTACGCCGGCGCGCGCGTCGCTCCGAACGGGCCGGCGACGCCGCTGCAATGGATGGAGGACGGCGTCCTGGTCACGGCCGACCGCCAGCCGAAGGAGGAGGCGAAGGCCGCCCAGCGTCTGCGCGAGGCCGGGCTGATCCCCAATGCGATGCCGCTCAGCGTCGGCGGCGGTCCGCCGGTGCAGAAGGCGCTGTTCGTGGCGTCCGGCGATGCGCTGGAAGAACGATCCGTCTGGCTGGAGCTGGTCCACGCGGTGCTGCCCGGCCTGCGCGCCGAGGGCTGGGGCGTGGAGATCGACCCGGACTTCCCCATCCAGGTCCTGGACGCGCCTGCGGACTGGGCGTTCGAGATCGGCGACGGCACGGGCATCGACTGGTTCGGCCTGTCGCTGGGCGTCGAGATCGGGGGCGAACGCATCGACCTGCTGCCCGTGCTGCGCAGCGTCATCGAGGCGCTGGGCCGCTTCGACCCCGATGACCCGTTCTTTGACGACTTGCCCGGCGATGAGGGCGACGGCGACCGGGCTGGCTCGCCGCGCTGGCTCGACGCGGTGCTGGAGGTGATGGCGCCGGACGGCGTGCTGTTCGTCGCGGTGGACGACACCCGCTTCCTGCCATTGGAGGTCGACCGCCTGCGCCCGCTGATCGGCGTGCTGATGGAGCTGTTCGGCCTGCAGCCGGACGGCGGGGCCGGCGGGGAGCTGCGCATCGGGCGGACGCATCTGGGCGACCTCGCCGCGCTGGAGGAGGCCGCGTCCGCTGCCGGCATTCCGCTGCTGGGTGCCGACGCGGTGCGGCGCATGGCCCAGGCCCTGCGCGCGTCCGGCGGCGTGCCCGCCACGGCGGTGCCGGAGGGGCTGCGGGCGACCCTGCGGCCCTACCAGAAGGCCGGGCTGGACTGGCTGCAGTTCCTGGCCGCGCACGGCTTCGGCGGCATCCTGGCCGACGACATGGGGCTGGGCAAGACCGTGCAGGCGCTGGCCCACCTGCTGGCGGAGAAGGAGGCCGGGCGGCTCGACCGGCCCAGCCTGCTGGTGGCGCCGACCAGCGTGCTGGGCAACTGGCGGGCGGAGGTGCAGCGCTTCGCGCCGGAACTGCGGACGCTGGTGCTGCACGGGCCGCAGCGCAAGGCGGCGCACGGCGCGCTCGGCGACTTCGACCTGGTGGTGACCTCCTATGCCCTGCTGCCGCGCGACCGCGAGGTGCTGGAGGCGCAGCCCTGGCATCTGGCGATCTTCGACGAGGCGCAGTACCTGAAGAACCCCGCCGCGCAGGCGGCGAAGGCGGCCCTGGCGCTGGAGGCGCGGCAGCGGCTGTGCCTGACCGGAACGCCGGTTGAGAACAGCCTGGACGAGCTGTGGTCGCTGTTCGCGCTCGCCGTGCCGTCGCTGCTGGGCGACCGCACCGGCTTCCGCCGGCAGTTCCGCACGCCCATTGAGAAGCGGGGCGACGCCGACCGGCAGCGCGTGCTGGCCCGGCGGGTCCGCCCGTTCCTGCTGCGCCGCACCAAGGAGGAGGTGGCATCCGAGCTGCCGCCCAAGACGGAGATCGTGGAGGCGGTGGAGCCGCACGCCGCCCAGCGCGACCTGTACGAGACGATCCGCCTCGCCATGGACCAGCGGGTGCGGGAGGAGGTGGCGCGCAAGGGGCTGGCGCGCAGCCACATCACCATCCTGGACGCGCTGCTGAAGCTGCGGCAGGTCTGCTGCGACCCGCGGCTGGTGAAGCTGGAGAGCGCGCGCAAGCGGGTGGCCAAGGGGGCGGCCTCGGCGAAGCTGGAGCGGCTGCTGGAAATGCTGCCGGAATTGCTGGGCGACGGACGGCGGATCCTGCTGTTCTCGCAGTTCACCTCGATGCTGGATCTCGTCAAGCCGGAGCTGGAGGGGCAGGGCATCCCCTTCGTCGAGCTGACCGGCGACACGCGCGACCGCGAGACCCCGGTGCGGCGCTTCCAGGCGGGCGAGGTGCCGCTGTTCCTGATCAGCCTGAAGGCCGGCGGGACGGGGCTGAACCTGACGGCGGCGGACACGGTGATCCACTACGACCCCTGGTGGAACCCGGCGGTGGAGGCCCAGGCGACCGACCGCGCCCACCGCATCGGCCAGGACAAGCCGGTCTTCGTCTACAAGCTGGTGACCGTGGGCACGGTGGAGGAGCGCATGGTCCAGCTCCAGGAGCGCAAGCGCCAGCTGGGCGAGGCCGTCTACGACGAGGCGGGCGGCGCGGAGCGCCTGCTCACCGCCGAGGATGTGGACTTCCTGCTGGCGCCCATCGACGCCTGACGCCAGGGCGGGGCCGGCCTGCCCGGGCGCATGGCCGAGGCCAGGGCGCTGCGGAACATCGGCACCGCCGGGAGCGTCAGAGCATCGGAATCGGAGCGACGCGCCAGGCGGGATCGGGCGCCCAGCCGCGCATCCACGGCAGGAAGGCGGAGGCCCGCATCGGCCGGGCGATGCCATAGCCCTGGCCCAGCTCGCACCCCAACGTCAGCAGGGTGGCGCCGTGCTCGACCTTTTCCACCCCTTCGGCGATCACGGCGCGGCCCAGGCCCTGGGCCAGAACGATGATGCTCTTGACGATGGTCAGGTCATCGGCGTCCTCCTCAAGGTGGCGGATGAAGGACTGGTCGATCTTCAGCGTGTCGATGGGCAGGTGGCGCAGATAGGTCAGCGAGGAATAGCCGGTGCCGAAATCGTCCAGCGCGCTGCCGACTCCCAGACGCCGGCAGGCGTCCAGCGTCAGCTTGGCGTGGGTGATGTCCTCAAGAGCGGCCGTTTCCACCACCTCGATCTGCAACAGCTGCGGCGGAACCGACGGGAAGTCGGCCAGCGCCGCCGCCAGACGTGTCGGGAAATCCGGCCGCAGCAGGTGGGAGGCGGCGATGTTGACGCTGACCGTGATGACGTTGCCGTCCGCCAGCCAGGCGGCGATCTGGGCCAGGGCGACGCGGATCACCCACTCGCCGACTTCCGTTTCCAGGTTGGCGCTCTCGATCAGAGGCAGGAATTCGTTGGGAGGCAGGAATCCCTGTTCCGGATGGTTCCAGCGGATCAGGGCCTCGGCGCCGACCACCGTGCCCAGGCGCATGTTGACCTTGGGCTGATAGTAAAGTTCAAACTGGCCGGAGTGCAGGGCGGCGCGGATGCGATCGCGGTTGGCCTGCCCGGCGACGTCATGCAGCTCCTCCTCCGGATCGTACAGCCGGTAGCAGTTCCGCCCTTTGTTCTTGGCCTGATACATGGCGTGGTCGGCATGACGCAGCAGGGTGTCGGGGTCGGCGTCGTCGAGCGGATACAGGGTGACGCCGATCGAGGCGGTGACGGCCAGAGCTTCGGTCAGTTCGGGAATGTGGATGGGCTGGCGCACCGCCGCCAGCAGCCGGTTCAGGCAGATGTGGCAATCCTCCGTCCCGTCGAGGCCGGGCAGCAGCACGACGAATTCATCGCCGCCCAGGCGCGCCAGGGTGTCGCCGGCCCGCATGATGTCGGTCATGCGCCGGGCCAGCTCCTGCAACAGGATGTCGCCGATGTGGTGGCCGAAGCGGTCGTTGATCGGCTTGAAGCCGTCCAGGTCCAGGTAGCCGATCGCGACCGTCCGGCCGGTGCGCTTGCCCTGCGCCAGCGCCTGTTCCATGCGGTCGGCCAGCAGGATGCGATTGGGCAGACCGGTCAGGGCGTCATGGTGCGCCAGACGCTGCAACGCCAGTTCGGCCTGATTGCGGGCTTCCAGGAATTCGTTGAAGGCGTGGGCGACGGTGCGGATCTCCTGGCTGCCGCTCTCGTCCACCGCCGTCGCCTGCTCGCGCCGGCGCATTCGGGCGGCGCGCTCGTGCATCGCTTCGGCCAGCACCAGCAGCGGCTTCAGCAAGTACCGGGCGGAGGCCCACAGCAACGGGACGACCACCAGGATCAGCAGGAGGGTGGTGGCGATCATGCGCCGCTGGATGACGTAGATCGGGCTGAACGCCTCGTCGATGGGAATCACCGACACCAAAATCCAGCGGGTGGTCGCGAGCCGCTTGAACGTGAAAAGCCCCGTAAGCCCACGGCTGTTCAGCCCCTCTTCCGTCCCCTCGAACCCATTGAACGCGCGGTCGAGAAGGGCGTTTTCGCCCGGCTTGGTGATGGGCTGCATGATCCGGCTCCGGTCCGGATGGGCGACCGTGGTGCGGTCCTGGGTCACCAGATAGAAATAGCCGCTCTCCCCCACGCGGCGTTCGGCCAGCGACCCGATCAGGTTCTGTTTGTAGAGGTTGAGCACACCGCCGATGATGCCGGACAGGTGGCCGTCGGCGTCCAGGATGGGCGCGGCCAGCACGATGATCGGCTGGCGTGTGGCCTGGCCCAGGATCGGCCGGGATATCGCCGGGCGCAGGGTGGCGCGCACCTGCTGGATGTAGTCGCGGTTGCTCATGTCCAGGCCGCGCCGCCCGGACTTCTTCGGCCAATCGACCAGCAGCGTGCCGGCGGCGTCGAAGACGTACAGGTCATCCACCAGGCTGAGCAGGGCGGTCTCCTCGCGCAGGTGGCGCTCCAGCCCGGCCGGATCGGACATCAGCGGGAGGGGGACCACCGTGCCCGCCTGGGCCAGCGCCGCCAGCCGTTCGGAGATCTGACCGTCCATGTGAGCGGCCAGTTCGGAAAGCAGGTCGAATTGCTGGGCCTCGATCCGATCGAGAACTTCGCTGCGCAACACGTAGAACTGAAGGATCGACTGCCCCAGCAGCAGCATTCCGCCCAGCAGGATGGCGCCAAGCGTCAGTTTCAGTTTCAGGCTGAGATTCTGGAAGTAGGCCAAGGTCTTCAACGCCAGTGAATGGGAGCGGGGTGCGTTCCGCCCGGGCATCATCCCAGCCGGCAACCGCCCCGCACAAACCTCATCCACCCTAGCGGAGGCTCACCCCGCCCGAGAAGAGGCTGTCCCGCCCAGCGACAATTTGCGGCGACCATGCGAGGGGCGGCCATACGGTGGCGGCCATCCGGTGATCGTGCATCTTTCGTACGCCACCGCCCCTGTGGGGAAGAATAGGCGGAAGGTGTACGTTCAATGCTTGGTTTGTTAACGTACGGTGTCGGAGTTCCGGTCCAAAGCCGGTCTCCGCCCGCGATCCACGGCGCACTCCTGTTCGACTGGCATCTCACCACGCCGTCGCCTTTCTTCGACCTCGGGGGCACCATGCCAGTCAGACGCCGTCTCGTCCTGTTTGCCTTCTGGCTCCTGATCCCCGCTGTACTGGCCTGCGGCGCGGCGGTTTTCCTGGACTACGCCCGGGAGCGGCAGCGCGCGGAGGAGAACTTCCTGCGCACCGTGCAAGCGCTCGCCGGATCCATGGACCGCGAACTGAACACCATCGTCCGGCGCCTTGAGGTGCTGGCCGCCTCGCCGCATCTGGCCGGCGGCGAGCAGGAGGCCTTCTGGCAGCACGCCAGAGCCGCGGTTCGCGAGGACGGCATGTGGGTGGTCCTCACGCGTCCCGACCTCCGGCAGGTCGTGAACACGTTGCGCCCGTTCGGCGAGGCGCTGCCGGATATGGATGCAGGCACCGAACCGGGCCTCTCGGTCCGGCGGGTCTTCGAGACGGGTCGCCCAAACGCCTCCGATATGTTTATCGGCCCGGTGACGAAGACGCTGACACTCGCGGTCACGGTGCCGGTCTTCGGAAAGCCGGGGGAAAAGCCGGGAGGAAAGCCGGGGGAGGTCCGGTACGCCTTGAGCATGGGGTTGACGCCCAAGTCCCTCCAGAGCATGGTCAGCACGACGGGGCTGCCGAATTCATGGCTGGTCGGCGCCTTCGACCACAAGATGCAGGTGGTCGCCCGTTCGGCCCAATCCGAGGCATGGGTCGGCAGGGTGGCCTCGCGCGACTTGGCGGAGGCCGCGCTGGCGCAAGGGGCAGGGGTGATCGATGCCGTCTCGCTGGAAGGCATTCCGACCCGGGTTGCCTTTGCCCGTTCCCCCACATACGGCTGGTATCTGGCGGTGGGGATGCCGAAGGCGGAAATGGTTGCGTCGATCAACCGCAACATTCTGGTTTTGGCCGCGATCGCCGCTGCGTTGCTGGCGATCGGCCTTGCCGCCGCGGTGCGCACCGGGCGGCAGTTGTCGCAGGCCATCAACACGCTGATTCCGGCGGCCAACCTCCTCGGCGACGGCAAACCGATCCGGCACGAGCCAACCGGCCTGCATGAGGTCGACCATCTGGCGACGGTGCTGGACCGGGCCAGCCACAAACTCCGCAGCACGGAAGCCGAGCGCCAGGCGGCCGAAGCGGAGTTGACGGCGGCGCGGCATCAGGCTGCAGAGGTTCTGTCGAGCATCACCGACGGCTTCTACGCGCTCGACAGCCAGTGGCGGTTCACCTACGTGAACCGGCGTGCCGAAGAGGTGCTCGGGAAGCCTGCGGCGGATCTCGTCGGCCACTGGTTCTTCTCGGCGTTCCCGCAAGTCGAAGGAACGGTGGTGCACCAGAACTACGTTGCGGTGATGAACGAGAAGCAGCCGCGCCAGTTCGAGTTCATCTCGCCGATCCTGAAGCGGTGGACGGCCTTCAGCGTGTACCCCACCGCCGAGGGCGGCATTGCGGTGTATTTCCGCGACATCTCCGCACAGAAGGCGGCGGAAGCCGGCCTCATCGCGGCCAAGGAGGAGGCCGAGCGGGCCGCGGCGTCGAAATCGACGTTCCTGGCGTCCGCCAGCCACGACCTGCGCCAGCCCATGCAGTCATTGTTCCTGTTCGCCGGAGCGCTGCATGGGCACGTTCAGAGCGAGCATGGCCGCGAGGCCCTGGAAAATCTCGAACGGGGCCTGGATGTCCTGAAGTCGCTGCTCGACAGCCTGCTCGACGTGTCGCGCCTGGACGCGGGCGTGGTGAAGCCGTCCATCGAAGACTTTCCGGTGTCGTTGCTGCTCGACCACATCGCCGCGGGCTACGCGGCGGTCGCCAAGAGCAAGGGGTTGGAATGGACCATGGCGGCGTGCCCGTTTCATGTCCGCACGGACCGGGTCCTGCTCGGCCGCATGATCCGCAACATGGTCGAGAACGCGGTTCGGTACACCGAGCATGGTCGCATCGAGGTCAGCTGTGAAGCCAGCGGGGGCCGGTTGCGCATCGACATCTCGGACACCGGCGTCGGCATCCCGAATGACCAGCTGCCTCGGATCTTCGAGGAGTTCCATCAGGTCGGGAACCAGGAACGCGACCGCACGCAGGGCCTCGGCCTCGGGTTGGCCATCGTTCAGCGGATCAGCCACCTGCTGGACCA
This sequence comes from Azospirillum mesophilum, assembly GCF_053470405.2. Lineage (NCBI taxonomy): Bacteria > Pseudomonadati > Pseudomonadota > Alphaproteobacteria > Rhodospirillales > Azospirillaceae > Azospirillum > Azospirillum mesophilum. Next base: position 36,714 of record NZ_JBPXMQ020000017.1, on the reverse strand, counting down.
TCCCGTGTCGGTGCGCTCCGAACCTGGGAAGGGCTCGACCTTCAGCGTCGTCGTCCCGCTTGGAGAAGCCCGGGTTCTGATGGAACGCGGTCGGATCACGCCGGTTCCTGCCAGCAGTGGCGACGAGCGCTTCGCCGTGGTCGTCGATGACGATGCGATCGTGCTGCTCGGGCTTCAGGCGATCCTCAAGGAATGGGGCTACGACGTCCTGATCGCCGGGTCCACCGAGCAGGCCTTGGAGAAGCTGCGGGCGGCCAGCCGTACGCCGGACATCATCATCGCCGATTACCGTCTGCGGGATGGACGGGTTGGCACCGACGCCATCCTGGAGATCCGGAAACTGTTCGGCACGCCCGTTCCCGGCATCATCGTGACCGGCGAAACGGGGCCGGAATGCCAGCGTGACGCCGCGCTCCACGGCCTTGGGCTGATGCACAAGCCGGTGACCCCGCGTCAACTGAACAGCGCCATGGAGCGCCACATGAGGGCCGCCGATTAGCAGGACGCGGAAGAACGGGCGTGATTATGCCGCCGCCAGCCGCTTGCGCGCCAATGCCACGATCAAGGTGCCTGTCCGGACGAGCCATCCTGCCGCGTCCTCCATGCACCAATGCCTTCCGCTGTGTTAAGGTGGCTGCGGAAGGAGTACCCATGTCACCGGAACCCGCTTCGAAGCTGGGCGATTGGAATCGCCCCGCGAGCATGCCCGACAGCCTTGCCGCCGAGATATCCGGATGGCGGTTCGTCCGGAAAAGCCCCGTGGCCCACAGCTTCTATTCGAAACCCGCAAAGCCTGGAGAAGGCCCGCCCGAAGGATGCCTGCGCGTCAGCGATGAATGGAACATCGCGACGGGGCAGGGAGGCACCGGTTTCGTCACCGACCAACCCGTCGTCAACGGAACGCAATGGACCATGGCCCGCTTCGACGGGCGGACGTGGCAGGTGTTGTCGGTGGTCCCGGCGAATGGCCGCGCCGCGGTTCGCGAGGCGTTGCGGGCTCAGGGAGAGCGGCTGGTGGCCGCCCGCCGATGGACGCACAACGACCTGGAACTGCTCCAATCCCTCGTGGAGGGCGACGTCTTTGTTCAGGACGACCTCGTCGGCGGCGAGGACGCGCGGATGCGCTCCTTGCGGTCGCTGACGAAGCTGCATCTGGTGACCGAAGCCACCGGCGAGGACCCCGAACTTCCGGAGCCGGTGCGACACGTTCTTCAAGGCGCGGCGAAGCCGGTCGTCTGGATGGACGAGGACAGCCGGGCGGTTGCCGCGGACATCCTGGCGTGGCACGCCAAAAAGCAGGCCAGGGCGGTCGCCCGCGCTGTCCGGGGCGCGGAAGGGCGGGAACGCGGTGACGCGCTCAAGCTCTCGGTCGCCGACATCGTGCAAAAGGCTTTCCCCGCCATCCCCAAGGACGTTGCCCTGGCGGTGGCGGCGCGCCTCGCGCCAAGCGTCGGCAAATTGGGCCGCATGCCGGGACTGCAGGCGATTGTCGACGCCGTGGCGGAGATCCGTCTGGAACGGTGGCGCCAGGCCGTTTCGTCGGAACCCGAGGTCGCCGAACGGCTGCAAGCCATGGCCATGCGGGGCGATCCCGGCCGGGCTCGGAAAAGGTATCGCGACCAACGGGCGGTCGAGCGTGTCGAGACCGAGTTGCGGGAATGGCGCGGCGCACTTGGCGCGGTGTCCACGCGTCGGTTGGGGTGAGAGCCTGTGAGTTTATAGGCGAGAAATTTCCCCGTCATCCGAGATAGCGCCCTTCCTTCTGCAATTCCTCCCGGATGCCCAGGATCAGATCGTTGGCGCGGATGACGGGGGGCCGACGCTCGACCGCCAGCAGGGAGGCGTAGCGCAGGACGTTGACGATGTTGCCACCGGACAGTTCGTAGTCGCCCGCCAGTCGGTAGAAGTCAACGTCGGGAGCCAGGACGAAGGCGTCGTTGCGGAAGGTCTCCCGCCACAGGCGGAGCCGCGCGGCGGGGTCCGGCATGCCGAAAAGGATGGAGGACTGGAAGCGCCGGCTGAACGCCTCGTCCATATGGGACCGGTGATTGGTGGCCAGAACGGCCAGCCCGGGAAAATCTTCGAGCCGTTGCAGCAGGTAGGAGATTTGCTGGTTGGCCGAGCGGTCGTTGGAGGAACGCGACTCCGTGCGCTTGCCAAACAGCGACTCCGCCTCGTCGAAGAACAGAAGCCACTTGCGGTGCTGGGCCTGGTCGAACAGGGTGCCCAGGTTTTTTTCCGTCTCGCCGATCCATTTGGAGACGATGCGCGACAGGTCCACCCGATAGACCGGCAGACCGTGCATCTTGCCGAGCAGGCAGGCGGTCAGCGTCTTGCCGGTGCCGGGCGGCCCGTGGAACAGGCAGCGGTAGCCGGGCTTCAGCCGGCGCGACAGCTTCCATTCCTGCATCAGCGTGTGGGAATGCCGCAGCCAGCTCTCGACCATGCCGACCTGACGCAGGGTGAGCGGGTCGAGCACGAGGTCGTCCCACTCCAGCGTCGTGGTGATGCGCTGGGCCGGGAAGTCCGGTCGGGGCGGCGGATCGCATTCCTCGCCCGAGAGCAGCCGTTCCAGAAAGACGGCGGACGGGCGCAACAGCGCCGCCAGCGGCGGTTCGTCGGGATGCTCCGCGTCGAGGTGCAGCATCCCGTCGACCACCAGCCGGTGGGTGGGGGCGAACAGATGCCGGAAAGCCAGCCGCCGCACCCGGCTGCGGCCGGCCAGCAGGAACATGGCGGTTTCCGCCGTCGGCAGGAATCCCATGTGGGTTTCCCCGATGACGCCCCCGAATTCGCTGAAGCGGCGGTCGGTCGACTGGTTGCGCAGCAGGAAGGGGTCCAGATGGTCGGGCGCAAGATGGGGCGTCATCGCCAGGACCACCACCAGCCGTTCCGCCGTGTCGAGGCCGAGCGCCCGCAGGCCGTCGGCGTAGGCGCCCTCCGCTCCTCCGTCGAGGGCGGGCGGATCGGGCAGTTCGCCGTTCGCCACCGCCTCGTCGCCGGAGAAGCGCACCTCGATCACCGTCCGCAGCCACGCCAGTTCGCGGTCGATGAACCGCGCGTTGGCCTCGTGCCCGGCGGAGGAAGGAAGGTGGGGTGCATGGCTCATGGGTTCCTCACCGGGCGGCTACCAGGACACGTGCAGCGGGGCGCGCATCCAGGAGTGGTACAGGACGGCAAAGCTCCAGGGAACCTGATCGACCAGCACGTCTACGGTCCTGCGCTGCACGGTCAGGGTCCAGCGGTCGGCGCCCCGCTCCAGACGCCCTTCGCGCGCCAGGAAGGTTTCACGCAGCCCGGCGACGGAGGTGTTCCTGATGATGGGCCAGTTGCCGATCACCGCGCCGAGCAGCCCGTCGCACAGGCCCAATTGCTCGTCCGTCGGCTGGATCGCCGGCTCCACGGGGATGGCGGGGTCGAGGCCGCACAGCAGCTTGTTCAGCACCAGGGTCGGCTCGGGCCGGTCGCAGCGGCCGTCGGCCAGATATTGCAGCAGATGCACGGCGCGGGACGTCGCCTCCAGCCCGGTGACGCGCGCCACCCCGTCCTCCCCCACCGTCAGCACGCCCAGCCGGTCGAACAGCGCGGGGAGGTACGGGTTGAGCAGGACGAGGCCGGCGTTGCCGACATAGATCGGCTCTCCCGAAGCCGATGGCGGGACGTCGCCGCTGCCCGGCGCGGGGCGGGGCGGCTTGCGCGCCGGGGCGCCGGTGGGTGGCGGAGCGGGACGGGACGGGGCTGCGGCGGGTGCGTGGGGGGCCGGGCTCAGCGCGGCCAGCAGGGGGGCGTGACCCGCCTCCCCGGCCAGGAAGCGGGCGCGCTCCAGCAGCGGTTCCTCCCGCTCCGGGTCGTTCCCGGTCAGGTCGCGGACAAGCTCCCGGATCAGCGCGCGGGCGGAGCGGCGCTTCGGCGGGGTGGCGGCGAGCCGGGCCAGCAGCGCCGCCCAGGGGATTCCGCCGCCTTCCGTCCCGCCGTTCCGCTCCGCCGGGGTCGCTTGGCGCCAGGCTGCGGACAGCAGGGCGACGGCCTCGATCAGGAAGCCGGCGAGCGCCGGCTCGATCCGATGCAGCAGCCGCCCGAGGACCGTATCGGGAAGGCGGGCGATCCAGCGCGCCCGCACGTCCGGCCGCCCCAGACCGGCGCGCAGGACCGCGTCCAGCGCCTCGTCGTCGCGGCCGGAGTCCAGCAGGTCGGCGAGCGCGCGGGCAAGCCGGTCGTCGCCCCAGGGCGGCTCCTCGGCGCCGTCCCCGGCCAGCCAGGCCAGCAGCGCGGCATGCTCCACGGCCGCCGCACCGGGCGGCGGGGGAGGGGGCAGAGCCGGCGGTTCGGCGGGCGGGGTGTGCGCGGGTGCGGACGGGCGAGGGGCGGGCGACTGGCCGGACAGCAGTGCCGCGACGGTGGCGAGCATGGCCTCCTGCCGCGCCCGCTCCTCCGCTTCGGACGGGGAAGCGGGCGTCCGGGCCGACCGGTAGGCGGCGAGCGGCCCGCCGGGGGCGAAGGCCCGCGGCGCCAGCCGCCGCAGCAGCAGGAGCCCGCGGTCCCGGTCCAGCGCGGCCATCGCCCGGCGCAGGCGGGCGGCGTTGCGTTCGGGGTCGGGGCTGTCGAACACGGCCAGCAGGTCGGCCAGGGGAAGGTCGGGCAGCGCGGCGACGGAGCGCTTCAGGGAGCGCGGCTCCGGCGCCCACCAGGGGGCGGCGCCATGGTCCAGCCAATGCCGGATCCGGGCGCGCCGGTCCAGCCGCCGGCCGTCCCACCGCGCGCGCGGCACCTCCCGCAGCGGCAGGGCGGAGACGGTCACCGCCTCGTCCGCCAGCTCCGCGATCAGCCCGGGCAGCGCGGTGGCGGCGGGTCGGCGCCCGGCGGTGAGGGCGACCGCGCGGACGAGCACCGCCAGCATCCCTTCGTAGGAGACGCCCTCCTCGGCGGCCATGCCCTCCAGCACCGCGCGCAGCCAGCTCCGGCGGTTGAACTGGGTGCCGGGGTCGCGCAGCAGGTGGAGCAGCGTCAACACCTGCGTCAGCCGCGCGAACCCCTCCGCCGACAGCAGGAGCAGCGCCTCCTCGCGATGGAGCCGGGCGAGGTCGGCCAGGAAGGCGAGCATCAGGGCGGCGTGGGCGGGCTCCAGCCGTTCGACCAGCCGCGCGAACAGCGCCGGGGACAGCCGCGCGACCAGCGCCGTCAGCGCCGCCCGGTTGCGCAGGTTGCGGCGCAGCAGGGCCAGCAGCGCCTCCTCCTCGTCCTCCGCCATCGCGACGGTGGAGGGCATGGCGGCCGGATCGCCCGCGGCGGGACCGGCGGCGAAGGGAATGCTGGAGGGAGGGCCGGGGCCGTCCGCCGCGACTTCCCCGTCCGGGGCATCCGCCACCGGCTCCTCGTCGAGGAGTTCGCGCAGCACCGCCGGCAGCGACGACCCCAGGGGGCGGCGGCGCAGGGTCCGTTCCACCGCCTCGCGCAGCAGGGTGAGCAGCACGGCATAGTCCAGCCCCTCCCGGTCGGCGGCGCCCACCAGCAGGGAGCGCAGGAAGCTGCGCCGGTTGAACTGCGACCCGGCCTCCCGCACCAGATAGTCGAAGGTCAGCATCCAGAACAGCCGCTCCGCCGCCGGGACGGTCAGCGGCATCAGCGGTTGCTCCCGGTGCAGCAGGTTGAGGTCGGCGAGATAGGCGAGGATGACCGCGGCGTCCGCGGGCGCCAGCGCCGCCAGCAGCCGGCGCAGCCCGTCCTCCCCCATCTGGAGCACAAGCCGTTCCAGCACCACCCGCTCACCGCCCCGACGGCGCAGCAGGGCTGCCATCGCCGCCGGCTGTTCCACCGCGAGTTCGCGCAGCAGAACCGCCGGATCCGGCGCGTCCGCCCCGGCCCAGAAGGGGAACAGGCCGCGGGTCAGGAAGGACTCCGCCAGTTCCATCCGCGCCTGCGCCGGGCTGAGCGACCGTTCCGGACCATCAGCCGACCCCGCGGCGGCACGGGCGAGCGCCTCGGCCAACGCGTCGGTCAAGGCGCGCTCGAAGGCGGCCAGGGCGTCCGCCTCCAGACGCTCCGGCGCGACCGTCCCGAGGTGGAGGTCCAGCCGATCCACCCGCACATGCCGGCCGGCCGGCGCCACGGCGTCGAGCACGCGCTCCAGCACCCGCGGCATCAGCGTGCGGGCCAGATCCTCCAGGCGCGACCGCAAGGCCAGCGCCTGGTCGAGATCGGGGAGAGCGGCGTCTAGGGCTAGGCGGCGGATGTGGTTGGTGGGGCTCACAATAATTTCCGAGGTCGCCTCAATCCTAACGTCGCCATGAAAATTTGAAGATTATTCTGCTACGTGCTTATCAAATCTCCCGATTTCACGCTCAATGTCTTCTTCTGATATTTCCCATTTTCCAGTTTCTGCTACTTTACGCGCCAAAGACATCTCTGCCTTGTCTTCTGCGCTGACTGGAACCTCATAAACTTTCAAGGCGCCATCGCTTTTTGACGCAAATTCCACACCAGTCATATTTTCAACCATTTGATCGTATGAGTCGTGGGCAATCAACCCTTCCGTAGTCGTCTTTTTTCCTCGATAATGCTCTTGGAAATTACGCTGATGTGCGTAATAAAGCTGATTAAGCTGAATAGCTGCGCTGGGATTACCGCTCTCAAGCTGAGCTCGCTGCCACTTTCGATATTCTGCACTTTTTGAGCCAGACTCGTCTGTTTTATTTCCTGTTCCAATATGAGACCGATGGCATTCAAGTATTTCTTGATATGCTGGCGCATTATCCTCAATGCGTTTTGCTACAAGTCTTTGCCATGGACTCTCGCGCTCTGTTGATGAGTTATCCCGTCTTTTTTTATTACGCGGGCGAGCCAAACCTGTACCCAAAACAAGTGGGTTGTACCCAATTACGTGCTCTGCTTGGTGTGTTTTACCTGATACGCGGAAATTACGCGATTTTGATAAAATCTTTTGCTGCTTCCTCCTGCTCCTATACATAGACACATTGGCTTGAGATTTCTCAGCAGGATTTATCTCTCTAAATGGCTTTCTTTTATCTTCAACGCTAACACTTCTCTTTTTTGAAGGCCGCTCTTCTTCATGGCCTCCCAATTCTTCTCCAGGAAAACTCGCCAATCTCACCGACGGAGAGCTTGGCTTTGGTATTGGCGCTACGCTTGGCACTGGTAACTTAGCGCTCTGACATAGCTGGGCTGATCCGTTGATTCTTCTCTTTGGTTTTACAATTGATCGGCCTTCAATTTTACCAGATTCATTCTTCTCATCTTTTCTGCTAATGAGTTCATCCTGTTTACGCTTGCGGGTTGCAGTACGATGTGACCGAGGCATAGTATTTTCCCCTTTTTTGCGTGGTGTCACATTTAATGATTGCCGCCATCGGCACCGTCATTTCTGTACCGGTAACCTCCCCAAAAACCCCTCCAACCTCTCGCACGCCTCTGCCCGGTGAGCATGGCGCGGCTCCCTCAGGGCGTCCAGCCACCGGTTGCGCAGCGTTGCAAAATGCCGCAGGAGGGGAACATCCAGGTAGAGAACATCCAAGTAAATATGCGCAGGAGTATTATCACGCAGCACCGTTTCCACCATTTCGCGCCAGCGGCGGTCGGCCGATTCCTCGGGCGTGGCGCCGACCACGGCGGTGATGCGGAAGCTGTAGGCGTCGCCGTGGTCGGTGCCGGGGCCGCCGGTCAGGTCCATCGCGTGGCGCAGCAGCGTGTGCTCGACGATGAAGAGGGGGCGGTGGTGGCTGTGCGCGGCGGCGCGCACCAGCTTTTCGGTGGCGGTCAGGGCCGCGGAGGGGCTGTGATGCTCGCCCAGCAGCCACCATTGCCCGTCGGTCGCCCGGCAGACGACCAGCACGCTGGAGCGGTCCGGCGCGAAGCCGAAGCGGTAGCGGCCGGGCTCCGCGAGCGCCGGAAGCAGCGCTCTGGCGACGCACTGGCCGGCCAGCGGCGACGACTCGGAAGGCGGCATCGGGTCGGCCTCCTCCTCCGCCATCCGGTCCTCCAGCATCAACTCCACCGGCAGGAAATGGTGTTCCACCGCCTCCAGCAGATGGGCGGGCAGCGGGTGGCCCAGGGTGGCCCTGGCCGGGTCGTCCACCGGGACGGCGTCGCCGCCGCCGTGCCGTTCCGCCGCCGCGGCGTCGATCAGGTCGAGCTGGACGCGGCAGCGGATCTCCAGGCCGGTGGCGCCGCGATGCCGGATCGGGCGGCGGTAATCGAGGCCGCGTCCGCGGCTGCGGGCGGCGCGCACCACGCGGCGCAGCAGCTCCTGCCGGGCGCGCACCAGCGCCTCGACCGGCGCTCCGGGCGGCGCTCCGGGCGGCGGGTCGAGCCGTTCGGCGTAGAGGGAGAGCAGGAACTCCAGGATGGCGGCCTGCCGCTCCGGCACCGGGACGCCGTGCTGGACGATGTCGGGCAGCCTGGATGCGTAGTCGGGTCGCAGCAGGGGGGCCGCGTCGGGAACGATGTCCGCCAGCGACTGGTGGGCGTGGACCCGGCCGTTCCCGGCTTGCGGTGAGACGAGGTCGCGCAGGAACGCCAGCTGGGCGGCCCCGTCGGCCATCATCTGGTCGAAGACCATCAGGTAGCCCTTGAACTGCTTCGCCTGCGCCCGCCGCCGGGGGGAGGAGCCCGCCGGCAGCCCGCCGGCGCCGATGCCGTAGACGGCGGGGAACTGATCCTGCACCGAGCTGTAGGCGGCAAGGTCCAGGCGGCGCCCCTCGGGCGGCCTGTGGTGCTTGCGGACGCTGCCCCACAGGTCGACGCCGCGCCGGTGCTCCGCCCAGCGCCGGTCCAGCAGCCGGCGCACCCGCGCGGGGTCCGGGCGGCATTCGTGATCTCCCCGGAACAGGCGGATCGGCTGCACGCCGTCCACCGTCCAGCCGCCCACCGTCCAGCCGGCCGCCGTCCAGCCCACCGCCGGCGCCCCGGTCATCGGGGCGGTGACCAGCTCGGGCAGGCAGCCGTGCGGGATGGGGATTCTGGCGCCGCGGCGGTGCTCCTCCTCCGTCCCCTCCAGCCTCACGGTCAGGTCCCGCACCAGCACCACGTCGGGCAGCGCCGCCATGGTCCACCGCAGATCGTCCACCACGATCGCGTCCGGCAGCGGGGCCAGCGCACCGTCGTCGATGAAGCCGCGCAGCAGCAGCGGCCCGTCGAACAGCTCGGCGCTGGAGGCTCCGGCGGCCAGCCGCCGGTCCAGCGGGATCCGCGCCGGCTCCGGCGCCAGCCGCAGGGCCAGCGCGAACAGCAGCTCCGCCATCACCGCATCGGCGTCGGCCCCGTCCTCGATCAGCACGGTGGCGGCGACGTGCGTCGGCAGCCGCTTCAGCACATGGACCGACGCCACGTCCTCGCACAGCGCCCGGTGCGCCGCGAAGACGTCGAGCACGCGCCGGACCGCGGCCTTCTCCGCCCGCACGCTTTCCGCCACGTCGCGGTCGCGGGGGTGGCCCCAGGGGTCGCGGAGGGTGATGGCGAGGTGGATGTCGTACAGCCCCCGGACCCCGCCGGTCCGCTCGGGCGGAAGAGGGGTCAGCCAGACGTTGCCCAGCGTGGACACCCGGTCCAGGATCAGCCGGCGCCAGTCCGCCACCGTCACCGGTTCGGTGGTCAGGGCGGCGTGGGCGGGATAAAGCCCCTGGCGCCACGGTTCCACCCGACCCGTCCGCGGATCGGCCAGCAGGTCCTCCACCGGATAGGCGGCGCGGTAGGTCAGCTCGGTCAGGGCGAAGCAGAGCTGCTCCAGCGTCGTCACGCCGGGGTCGGAGGCGTTGAATTCCGTCCACAAATCCCCCGCCAGCGCGCGGACGAGGTCCAGGCCCCTCGCGCACAGGGCGGCGTAGTCCATCTCCGCGGGCAGCGGATCGGCGGGCAGGGTGTAGGGCTTGCGGCCGGTGCCGGGGGTGTCGGTCATGGCACGTCCTCCGCTCCTTCCGCCCATGCGGGCAGCCGCGCGGATCGTTCGGTGGTGCCCTCGATGGCGTGCACCAGCGCCGAGGTGAGGTAATGGCAGCCCCGCTGTCCGTCCGGCGGGCCGTCGGGCGGATCGTACGCCAGTGAAAAGTCGTGGATCGCCGCCACATAGGGCCGGCGGCGGATGAAGTCGGCGATGGCGGCCTTCGTCCAGTAGCCGGACGGCCGCTCGCCCAGTTCGGACGGCGGCGGCCACGGCGACAGCCAGGCGACCAGTTCCCCGCTCAGCCGGCGCCCCAGGGCGGCCGGCGTGTCGCCGTCGCGGAAGACCAGGGTCGCCTTCACCGTGATCCGGACATAGGACGGGTTCTCGACGCTGAGCGCGACGAAGGGGCCGATCCGGGCGGCCAGCCCCTCCCTCACCGCGGCCAGAACCGCCGGGCCGGCGAGCGGGGCCGTGGCGTCGCCGGCGTCCGGCATGTCGGGGCCGGGCACCACCACCAGCCGGACCTGCCCCGGCATCGTCCCGCCGGTGCCGGCGGGCACCACCGCCGCCTGCCAGAGCGAGGGATGGTCGGCCAGGACCAGCCGCGCGTAGTCCCAGTCCTGGATGGCGCGGTTCCTGTGGCGCAGCCGTTCGGCCATCCAGGTGCGGAAGGCGGGGCCGGACGCCACCGACCGGCCGCCCAGGGACGGCATCGGCTGGGCGACGGCGGCGATGTCCGGCAGGGCCGGCGCGCTGGCGGTGATGGTCCCGGCCGGCAGCGGCTCGTCCAGCCGCTCCGCCCCCTCCGGCCCGACCCAGACGGCGGTCAGCGCGTTGGGGGTGAGCCCGGCCAGCCGCGGGAAGGCATGGGCGTCGCGATCCACGCGCAGCCGCAGCCACGCCAGCCCCTCCTCGGCCGGCGTGAACCCGGACAGGCCGAGCGTGACGATGCCGCTGTTCCGCAGCCCGTCGGTGCCGTCCTCCTCAAGGCCGTCCTGTGCGGTCAGGGGTGTCCAGCCCGTGGCCGTCCGCTTCTCCCAGCGCACCGGCGCCGGGCGGTCGCTCCAGCCACCCTTGCCGGGAGCCAGTTGGGCCAGCAGGGTCAGGCGCGGGAACGTTCCCGGCAGCCCCTCCGGCGGCACCCCGCCCAGCCCGACGAGCAGCGTGCCCTCCGCCTCCACCGGGGCCAGCAGGGGGACCGTATGGTTCTCCGCGATCCAATCGGCGGGCTCCGTCCCGCCGAAGGGCAGAATGTGGTGGAAGGCGCACGCGATGCCGTCCGGCGCCGCGTCGGCGGCACCGTAATCGACCGTCACCGCCGACACGCGGGGCAGCCAGGGCGGGTTGGGGTGGGACATGCCCGGACGGTCGGCGGCGTCGGCATCGAGGCAGGCTTGCAGCCTGACCGCGTGATATTGGGTCAGCCGCGACTTCGCGGCCAGCAGGGCGGCGGCCAGCACGGGGCGGGCGACCGGCGCCGGTTCGCCGACGGTGGCGTGGAACGCCTGGGCGACGGTCGCCGCCGCGTTCAGAACGGCCTTCGCGCGGTCGAGGTCGCCCGCGGCTTCCGGAATGGAGGCGTTGTGGGAAATCCAGCCCAGCAGGTTGGAGCAGATGACGGCCGACGTCTGCCGCCCGCCGTTGCCGGACAGGCGGTGCCACAGGGAACCGCCGTTCGTCGTCGACAGCATCTTCACCAGGCCGGACCGCAGCATCCCGGCGGCCTCCGGATCGAGTTTGACGAGCCCGTCGTTCACCATCTTGAGCGCCGTCACGCTCAGGATGGACAGGCACCGCACGAGGGCGGCGGAAACCTGCTCGCGTCGGGAATCGTCGGGTGCGTCGTTGTTGGCCGCCTGCAACGGGTCGAACAGGGAAGCGGCCTCCGCCACCTCGGCGCTGTCGGCGCACGCGCAGGCGCAGGCCTCCGCGCGCGCCGCCATCGACGGCAGCGTCCGCAACGCCGCGGCCATGACGTTGCGGGCGTAGATCGCGTCTCCGAAGGCATCGGGCGGCGACGACAGTGTCACGCGCAGGACGCTGGCCGCGGGATCGTAACCCGCGGGGGCCTTGGCCTCGGTCAGCTTCAGTCCGGAAAAGACGGTTTCCGGTAGAACCGGCGCGTCCGCCGCCGGCTCCGCGCCCGTCTCGTCGGTGCGGAACAGGCAGGCCGTCGGCACTCCGCCGGCCGTCGGCTCCAGGCACCACCAGCCAGATCCCGACACCGAGAACGCGGCTCGGAAGGACCGATTGGTGAACAGCGTTCCGGGCGGCAGCCGGGTGCCGTCCGCATCGACGACGTAGCCCTGGTAATATCCCTGGAACCCTGTGGCGTTCTGCGGCAGCCCGAACCAGCGGAAGCCGATGTCCAGGCGGTTCAACCGCTTGGCGAACAGTTCCGGCGCGGCGATGTCGACGCCGGCCCCCGGAACGGGCGGGGAGCCGAACAGCGCAAAGGGTGTGCCGGGATCGGGCGGGATGGCGGCGGACGACAGCGTCAGGCCGGTGAAACCGGCCACCTCCACCTCGACTCTCAGCCGGGAAAGGCGCAGTTGCGATAGGACCGCATAGGGGTGAACGGTGACCGTCCGTCCATTCTGTCCGATGGGCACCGCTTCCTGTCCGAAGACGGCGAGCAGTGCCGGCCGGTCCGCGTCCGGCACCGGCATGCCGGGAGCAGGGGCGATGGCGTCCTTCGTGACCGGCAGGGTGGATGGGGCGACGAAGGGGGGCGCTCCATCGGGCAAGGTGAAGGCCAGGGTGAAGGTCGTATCCTGCGCGGCCTCCCCGGCGCCGTCCTCCAAGGTGGGGTTGGCCAGGGCGGGGCTGGCGGGGGGCGCGACGCTGTGCCCGGCGACCGGCACCCAGCCGCCGCCCGTCGAATGGTACAGGCGAAAGGCCGACTGGAGAATCAGGGCGAGCAGGGAGCCGTTGTTGCCGGTCCCGGCGCGCCTTCCGATGGATTCCAGCAGCGGCGTGACCGTGCGCAGGCTGGAGCGGGCGATGGTCAGGCGGACCCGCACCGTCCGTGCGCCGCCGGTCAGCATCAGGACCGGGCTGGCGATCGCGAAGCCCAGGCTGGCGGGGGTGGAGGTGTGCGCATCCGACCCTCCCCCATCCTCCGCGCCAAACAACGGGAACGGGGTGGCGAGGCGCGGCGCTTTGTCCGACAGGGACAACGTGCCGCACAGCACGCGGGCCGGCGCGGGCGTCTCCGGTGTCGCTTCGTCTCCGCAGGCCTCGCCGCCGGTGACCGGAAGCGCGCGGACCACCCGCAGGGTCCTCAGCGTGGACAATGCGGCCGTGTGGACCTCCAGCGACCGTTCGGCCGCGTAGGCGCCGGCCGGTCCCGCGGGGAAGCGGGTCCCCTCGGGCACCGAGCCCACCGTCACGCCCCTGGCGGCGGTGAAGGTCAGGAAGACCCGGGCGGGCAGAGCGGCCCGGCTGTCCTGCCGCAGGATGCGGCCGTGGTAGAAATCGACCAGCCGGTCGGCAAAGCCGTTCACCGCCCCCTGCGCGTCGCCGTACAGGGTGGCGAAGGCGATGCAGAGGGCGGCCTGCGGCGCATGATCTGGCGTCTGCAGGGAGGCTTCGAATTCCGTCCGAGCCTCGGCGACGATCCGGCGCAGCGTTCCCAGCAAGGCGTCGGTCAGGTCCTCCAGCAGGGGGATCAGGCCATCGAGCCAGTCGCGGCTGAATCCGGGCAGAGCCCGCAAGCCGTTCGGAATGGCGCGCAGCCCCCAATGGACCGAAAATCCTTCCAGATTGAGCTTGGGTCCCCAATCCGGCGCGGCGGCCAGATGAACCGCCACCGGCAGCAGCCGCGGGGCCAGCGCGTCGGCGATCTCGGCCCGGATGGTCCGGGCGAATTCGCGGCCGACCTTCCCCAGCGCGCTGTGGCCGTCGTCCAGGAGGCGCAGCAACCGCACCAGTTCCTCAACGAGCCGTTTCAGCACTGACCGGCGCTGGCTCCGTCCCTCCAGGCGACGCAGGTCGTGCAACCCGCGCCGGAACCGGTCCTCGATGGCCGGAAGGTCGAGGGCGATCAGCACCGCCAGCGCGATGCTGGGATCGGACGCGAAGAACGCCGACCAGTCGCCGTCCGCTTGGTCGGCCAGATCGTGGAAGGTGATCAAACGGCCATATTCGGCGGCAAAGGCCAGCCGTTCGGCAAGGCCGCGCCCGTCCATACGCACCGTGTCCAAACGCACCATGTCCGGCGCCGGCGCGGCACGTCGGCGGTCCTGCTGGTTGACCGCCGCGTTCAAGATCGGTCCGAAGGCTGACGAGTCCATGACAGGCCTGTTCAGGGCGGCGGTGGAGGCAAGGTCGCCTCCAGCAGGCAGAAGGGATAGACCAGATTGCTGCGCGTGTTGGTCAGCCGCACCCGGAAGGCGACATCGATGTGGATCAGCCCCCGCTCCGGTTCCAGGTCCGTGACGGCGATCCCCTCGACGTCGATGCGCGGTTCCCATTCCAGGATCGCTTGGGCGACCATGTCCCGGATCTGTGTCGCCAAAGTCTGGGTGAGCCCGCTGAAAGCCGACCTCCACAGCGCCGATCCGAAGGCCGGCTGCATGAGCCGTTCGCCCAGGCTGGTGGACAGGAGGATCCAGAGACTCTCGCGGATGTCCTCAACGCCCGTGCTCATCAGGACCGAGGCCGATGCGCGGTCGAAGGTTGGCGGGAACGTCCAGCCGGTGCCGAGGATGGCGGCGTTGTCCATGCCGGCCATGGCCTAGCCTCCGATCAGCACGGTTGGCGACCCCAGCGTCACCGTACCTCCATGAGCGGTAGGGTCGCCCATGCGGCCGGCCGGCAGACCGCCGATCAGCACGGTGGACGACCCCCTGACGATGCTGTCGGGCGGTCCGACGCACACACAGCTGTCGCCGACCCGCGCCGCCGGCAGACCGCCGATCAGCACCGTCGGCGCGCCAGGGCCGACGATCGGGCCGCCGACATGGGGAACCGGCGGCAAACCGGGCGTCACCATCGGACAGCTGTGAAAGTCGGTGATGCGTGCGGCTGGAGGCATGGCGGACCCCCTCTCCCTTCGGTCAGTTTATTTTCACGAGCGCGCCCTGGATGGTCAGGATGCCGAATGAGGTCAGCGCCGCGTCCGAACCGCCTTGGGCGCCAAATCTGGTCTTGGCCGTCTGCTTGATCTGCAGCGCGTCCAGCGTAGCGTTGGCGTTGGCCGTCATCGACAGGTTGCCACCGGCGGCGATCGCGATATCGCCCTTCGCCGAGAGGGTCAGCTTGGCCGCGCTGTCCACCGTCACGCCGCCGGGGGCCATCGTCACCGTGTTGCCGTTCTGGTCCTTGATGGTGATGGTCCGGGCCTCGTCGTCGAGCCGAACGCTCTGGCCGCCCGGGGTAAGGATTTCGATCGCCTTCTTGTCGTCGAGGAAGTCGATGCGCAGTTGGGACCGGGTGACGATGCTCTTCCGGTTGTTCTCGGCGGAGGGGGCGACCGGCGGCGGGTTCTTCGTGCTGTAGAGGCTGCCGACAATCACCGGATAGCGCGGGTCGCCGTTCATGAAGGCGACCACCACTTCCGACCCGATCTCCGGATAGAACACCGCACCGGACCCGCCGAAGGCGTGAAAGCTGCCCAGCCGGGCCCAGACGCCGAGCGTCCCTCCCGCCTGCAGCAGCGGCAGTTCCACATAGACGCGGCAGTCCCCGTCCGGATCCTGATCGAGCTTGCTCACCAGTCCGATCTGCAGGTTGCCGATCGGGGGCAACTGGCCCGACGCACCGGGAGAGGGTATGTCCGGAGCGGCCGTGGTGAACCACGCCGGGGACAGGCCGATGTCCGCCTCGGTCTGCCAAAACCCATCGCCGACGCTGTGGTGGACGGCGGAAACGAAATGATTGCCGTTGAAGCGGTCGCCAAGTCCCTTGAGGGCGATCATGCATCCGACCTTGGCCAGGGCACTGCCCTGAAAACGGACCCGCCCGCGGATCTTGGACAGCCGGCATTTCAGAAGGGCGGCTGAGGACCAGGCGGTCAGCTCTTCGGTTCCCAAGCTGCCGCCGGTCTGCTGCACGGTCTGCGCGACGTCGAACACCTTGGCCAGCGTGGCGGAGGACAGATTGCCCGGTTCCTTCACATGGGCCGTTGCCGGTCCGGATGTGGCGAGCGCTTGGTTGGCGGGGTCCCAGGCGACGCTCTGGAACGCGTCGGCGCCGTACTGGGTGGCGGCGTCCATCTCCGCATGGAAATCCAGCAGGGATTCGCCGAAGGTGACGGACAGCACCGGGGCCTTCGTGGTGTCCGGCGGCTTCACCGTGATGGTGCCGGAGTCGGCGACCACCACCATGCCGTTCAGTTGTGCCCGGATCACCATCAGGTCCCAATCGGTGCAGTCGTGCTGCACGATGGAGCGGTGCCGGATGGTGGTCGCGGTGACCGACTTGCCGAGCCCCGCCTTCCCGATCAGGCCGTCGATCACCCCGCTGTCGGTGACGTCCTGAAAGATGGCGCTGTGGCGGGCGAGCGTCATCGCCATGGCCTTGTCGGTGGCTTCGACGACCAGACGGGGCGCGGCGTCCTGCGTGACCTCCAGCCCTTGGCGGTAGACGACGCCGCTGAACACGGCCTCGTTGCTTCCGTCGTAACCGAGCGCGATCGTCAGTGTCGCGCCGGGGATCAGGGCCTTGGATTCACTGACGGGGAAGCGCCCCTCCGCCGCGCTGCCGTCGATCAGCACCAGCCGTGCCTTCGGCACCTTGTTGACGCCGGTCCACACGTCGAGCGAGACCACCTGCCAGGAGTCGTCGATCGGCTGTCCGCCGGCCGTGATTGCGAAGCTCGCCAGGGCGCCGGCGGCCTGTACGGGGGAAGGAGCGTTCATTGATTCGGTCCGGGAAGGGGAGGGAAGAGAAGCCGGGTGCCGGGAACCAGCCGGCGGAAGCTGTTGAGCCCGTTGAACTCCGCCACCCGCAGGTAATGGAGGCTGCTGCCGTAAACGCGGTAGCAGAGCGTCGGCAGGGAATCGCCGGCCTTTACGGTGACGACGTGGGTGAGGTCGGGCGAACTGCGGTTCGCCTCCTTGGCCGCCTGTTTCTTGCTGGTGAAACTGACGAACTGCACGGATGCCTTAGCCCGCAGCGGCACCCCGTCCGGGCGGAACAGCGTGTAGTCGATGGACAGGGTCTTCAGTTGGCATTTGTACAGCAACTGTCCCCAGAACAGCTTTACGTACCTCGGACTGTGGATACTTCCGTCGAACTTCAGGACCTGTCGCTTGAAAAGTTCGATGATCCCGAACACGCCGTCCGGCGGCGCGTCCGGCAGGCCGGGAAAAAGGCTGGGAACCACACCGGTGGCGTCGAAGGCGAGATCGAAGGAAATACTCGCCGGCCCCATCCGGTTGAACACATGCGACGGAGTGCTGCTGCCTTGTGCCGATGTGGTGTTGAAGCAGATCTCGTAATCGCACTTGTAGGATGCCGGATTGATAAACACGACGAAAGGCAGCCCGGCGGGAATCGAGAAGCTTTCATCCTCATAAGCGATGATGGTCATCTTCTCCAGGCCGCTGGTCATGTCACCGCGCCCCCAGCGCCTGCAGCCTGCGCAGCACCTCGCGCACGGTCCGTTCCACCAGCGCGTCCGTCTGGGAGGGCGACAGGCCGGACGCCTCGCAGCAGCCGTTTTCCGGCTCCTTGCCGCGCTGCTCCGACGTCGCTCCGCCGACCGCCAGATGAACGCCGATTTCGTTGATTTCCAGAGGCATTGGCTTTTTCTTCTCTTCCGTCCGCGGATCAGGACATCAGCATCGTGTCCACCAGCGGAGCAAGAAGCCGCGTTGCGGACGGCTGGGGAGCGGGGAACGCTGCGCTGGTCAGGGATTTGCGCGTAATGTAGGCGCAGGAGAACTCCAGCACCTCGGTCAGCACCTCGTTCTTCATGGAATCGAACGGGCCCGTGACCCAGCGCACGGGCCAGGCCCGCGCAACGTTCCACTCCACCAGCGGCTGGCCGCGCTCGTCCAGCAGCAGCACCAGCAGGGTTAGCGGCCGGACCGGCAGGAACAGCGTGGAACCGATGGTCTGCGCCGCCCATTCCGACAGGAAGGACGGCGCGGTGACGTAGCCCCGCCTCAGCACCAGGTTGGGTGAGCGGGTTCGCGTCGGCAACTGGTGGACGTAGCGGTTCTCGCCGCCCTCCACCAATTCCTCGGTATCGATCCGCGCTTCCAGGCCGGACACCTCCTGGAAGCTGGCGTCCGCCGGACAAGCCTGCTGTGCCAAGCTTCCGCTTTCCGCCACGGCGACGGAAAAGCGGAAGCCGGGCGCCGGATAGAGGTCATTGGGGAGTCTCATGGCCGTCAGGGCGCCGAGATCGTCAAGGTTTCGTACGCGACCTCGACGCTTTCGACCGCCACCTCGTTGCCTTCGGACTTCAGGTCGGTGCCGGTGACTTTGGTGGGCCACGCGTTTTGCAGCGTCCACACCATCTTCGGCGCGCCTTTTTCGTCGAGCAGGTTGATGACCACGGTTTGCCGTTTGATGGTGTTCATGGCGATCTGGTTGAACCACTCCCACAGTTTGGTGTCGCTGACGAAGATGCCCTTGCGCATCGTCACGTTGCCGACCTTGCCCAGGCCCGGCATCTTGATCGGGTAGAAGCTAGGGCTGTCGCCGTGCCGGTATTCGATCGGGCGCGCTTCCGAATCGAGGCCGGACACCTCCTGGAAGCTGATGGTCTGGTCGCCGACCTTGACGGAGAAATAAAACTTGGGAAGGGGCCAGATGTTGTTCTGCTCTTCGCCGGCCATGGTGCTCTCTCCTCAAATATCCGGTTGGAAGGGCGCCGGTCAGGCGCCCTGCATCATCTGGGTGAAGGTCAATTCGATGAACTCGGCGGGGTGGATCATCTGGAGTTTGACCGAAACGATCATGTAGCCGTTCAGGATGTCCTGTGCGGTCATGGTCGATCCCAGCCCGCACTGGACGGAAAAGGCATCGGACGGCTTGTCGCCCATCAGGCCGCCCCGCGTCCACAGGTCGGTCAGGAAGTTGGAGATCAGACTGGTGACGGTGACCCAGGTCCGGCCTTCGTTGGCGGCGAAGACGAAGGGCTGGATCGCCGCCTTGATCGACTGCTCGACGTAGATCAGCGTCCGGCGCACCTGGATGTAGCGGTAATCGTTGCTGTTGCCGTCGAGCGTGCGGGCGCCCCAGACGACGGTGCCGCGGCCGGGGAAGGAGCGCAGCAGGCAGATCGCCTTTCCGTTCAGGGGAACGTTGTAATCAGATTGATCGCTGTCGTTCAGAACGACCTTCGGTCCGATCACGCAAGCGGGGGCCATGTTGGCCGGCGCGTTCCACACGCCGCGCGTAGTGTCGTTCATCGTCCACAGCCCGGCCATCACACCACTGGGAGGAGCGACGTTGAGCTTGGCGAGCAGAATTTCCAATATCCTGCGCATCAACGGCAACGCATTGATCAGATAATTGTTTTGCGATTTGATGTCTTCTTTTTTCTTGCCATCATCATTATTATGATTATTATTATTATTTGATTCTCCATCCTTTTTGGGAGTTTCAGAAAAATATGTATTGATTTTATCCTCTAACTCTTTGTCTATTTTGTCGGGGCTGTACTCATGTTTTGCATGAGATATCAATAGCGCAGCTATTGCGGTCGGACTTTCATCACCATGTTTGACGGTATTGCATAAATTCTTGTAGGTTACATCGTTCGGACCGAGAACCGAGACATTGAGTGCCGGAGCATAGGCCACAGCATAGCTGAGGTCGCCGGACGACACTTCGACGGCCTTGTAAAAGGCTTCTCGCGCGTTGACCAACCCAGTTTTGGTCCAGGTCTTAGGATCCAGGGCGGCGGGAAGATCGAGGATTGCAACACGGTTTTGCAGGCGTGCGGCTTGATCAATCATCTCACGGACGACTTTCTCGTAGTCGGCAGTATCGATGCTGTCCGCTGGAGTATCCGTCTTATTTCCACCGTGCTCCGTCTTCTCATTTCCTTTCTGGGATTCCACAGAATTATTGTCGTTTGGAACCTTTTTTTCGTCTGGAACCTTCGCCAATGAGCAGGCGTCCGGCACCACGATCATGGTCGGTCCGATTGCCAGCTCCGCTTGCTTGAGTCCCTCAACCAGCGCTTCGGCACTGACCGCCACGGCATCGCCCTGAGGGTTGACGTCCTTTTTTCCCTGATAGTTGGCTACCGAGACGACGAAGCATGTTCCGCCACCGTTGGCGTAGAAAAGACGCATTGCGAGAAACAAATTGAAATGCGAAGCCGTCATAGGCTCGATCACATAGTTTGCGGTCTTGTTTTCTTCGTCGGTCGCCTGGAAATCATAGTCGCCCGTTCCGGGATCAATCTTCTTCAGCTGGTAGCGAATGTGCGGCCCATCGCCGAAATAGCTGATGTAGTCGGCCAACGAATCGATCCGGACCGGCTGCATATAGAGCGGGTTGTGGCTGCTTGGGTCTCTGGCGGTTTCCGTGTAGCCGACAAAGATCGGGATCGCGGTTTCCACGCCGACCACCGACGGCGGGAAGGCCGGAAATTCGGTGATGTAGACGCCGGGGGTGGATCGGCTCTTGTACATGGACTTGGCCATTGGTTTCCTCACGGTCGTGGGTTGTCGGGGTGTCCAATGACGGTCCCCGGTCGTACGGGCGGGTCAGGTGTAGACGAACATCTCCGAGACGGCGCTGCCTGGGGCAGGCCCCGGCCAGACGGGGTTTGCCGGCGCCGCCGGCAGGCAGTCGATGCGGATCTCCGTCTCGCTTCCGTCCGCGTTTCGCCGCCGGCCCGAAAGGCGGAACCGCTGGGGGGAAACCCGGCGCAGCGGCACGGGATTCCGCGAGGTGAAGAGCACCGCTGTGGCGCCGTTGGGCAGAAGGACGGGGTCCGGCGCACGCTCGAACGCCGTTCCCGATCCCTCGACCCGGAGGTCTTCGAAGCGCGCCCCGCCATTTTGCGACACCACGTAGTATCGCCATTCGGTGGAGCGCGCGGCGAAGGGCAGCGTGTAGGCAATGCCACCGACCTCGTCGGCCGCGATCGTCCTTTCGTCAAAGAGCGGCGGCACGGGGTAGACGCCGCCTTCCATGTCGCGCCGCGGCTGCGTGAACAGCAGGTCAAGCAGGCCGAACGGCGCCGGCGTGCCGCCGGTGTGGATCACTTTCCGGCCGGAAATCCCGGTCCTCGAAGGATCTCCGGTGATTTCGTAAAGGCCGTATGCCAGTTTCCGCAGGCCGGAACGGATCGCGCTTCCGGCCGGAGCGGACAAGGAAACGGGCGGATCCGGGATCGGCACGCCTGCGATGTCGGTGATCCGCACCGCCTCGGTGTCGGGCGCCAGTTTCGGGTCGGGCAACCGCAGGGCGCATTCCGGATCGGCCACGGCGAAAAGGTCTTCCGCCCCCATGCAACGGCGGCCACAGAACCGAACCCGGGTTCCATCGTCCACCGCTTGGCTGTTGCAGCCGTAAAGGTTCTTCCCGGTCGGGCGGGCATCGATCGGCAGATCGGTGATGCCCACGAAATGCGGGTTGACCGTTTCGAGCAGGAAGGTGAGCCGCACCCAGCAGCCGGCTTCCCGGCTGTGCCGCCGCAAGTGGTCGATCAGGGCGCCGACACGGGACACGTCGAACAGGACCTGGAATCCGGTGGCACCGGGCTTGAACAACAATCCCAAGGTTGCCATCAACTGGGCGCAATCCGGAGTCGGGTAGACGCGGAAGTCGGGGCAGGCCCCCCCATCGCCATCGGTGCCGTCACTGTAATAGCCATGGCGGAACGCCATGTTGAACAGCTCTTGGTAAAAGCCTCCTCGGCCGCCGACGCGGGCCGGTATCGGTCGGAAGTGCCGGGCAAGCGCGCTCATTGGCCCGCTTCGCCGCTGTTCGGCGCCTCGGGAACCGCGGTGCCCTGGGCCGGGTAGCTGCGCGACTGCATGGCGGGCGATTGGAACGGGATCATGCGCAGCTTGTAAAAGACGCTTGGCAAATACTTCGTGCCGAGCATGCCCATCACATGGTTGACATCCGCCGGGCTCAAATTGACGAGTTCAAGGCTGATCTTGTCGACAGCAGGATCGAGCCGCGGTGCCGTGGCGTGGGTAAGCGCAGGATTTTGCTGGAAGTAGGACACCAGTCGCGAAATTGCGGCCAACCCCGCCGGATAGTGCGTCTCAACAAAATTTGCCATAAAAATGATGTCGAGATCGACGTAAAGGGGCGGAGCCGCGGAAAAGTAAGAGCTGCCACTTGATTGTACAGAATTGTAGGTACTGACAGTGGTCTCGCGTGTTATGTTGTATAAGCTCATAACCAATTTTTGGCGAGCGCCTTCGTTTATAACACCGTCATGGCCTATAGCGTTTGTTAAGACAATCCAGTCATCCGCTCTGCGGTCAGCGTTTTGCAAAGATTCATTGGCGTTCTGCCGAATGATTTCAAGAACGTTACGAATCGCATCCATATGGACCGTTACCTGCTTGGATGAAGCGCCGGCATCACCTACGGCCGAATATTGTATGTATATTTACGTAGACCATATGGTGAGCTTTACTGGAAAAATTGTCCATATTCTTTTGAAATCGAGCCGAATGATGCATGCCATTGTATGAGAAGCGCGCAAGAGCTGAAAAGATCGGCGGCTATTCGCGCCTTGTACACCGGCTGCGGTGGCCGAATCGGCAACCGCGTTCGCGAAGGGCATTTCCAGGAGACTGTGCTGGTCCGCGTTCCCCGGACAGGCTTCAGAGCCGCCGCGGAGCGGACGACGATGCTGGCCGACGCCGTGCCCCGCCTGCGCTGGCGGCTCTGTCACGGCCAGACCGAACGGGCGCTGACCTTGATCGGCGACCTCCTGGCTGGCCTCGACGCCAGCCTGGAAGCCAGCCTGGAAGCCGCCAGCAGCCCGCCGGCCCGGACGGTGGCAACGCTGCGGCGCGCCCTGGAAACCTACGTTGCCGGACAGGCCGACCTGATCATCGACGACGCCGCGCCCGACACCGGGGCGAGCCCGTCTCCACGGCGACCTTTCCGGTGGGCGGCGTGAAGGCCCCCCAGCTTTGCGACGGTCTCATAGGTCGATTTCGCGCCGTTCGTTCGTTCGGGCCATCCTCCGCTTCGGCTGGGCGCGCCGCGCGGATGGCGTGACTTATCCCTTCACCGACCCCTCGCCCGCGGGATTGAAGAGGATGCAGACGGGGCTGCCCGTGCGGGCCACCGTCCCCAGCGGATCCAGCCCGCCCGTGCGCGGATCGATGCGGAAGCCGACGATGGTGTCGCTGTCCTCATTGGCGGCGAACAGCGTGTCGTCGGCCGGGCCGAGGGCGAAGAAGCGCGGCGTCCGTCCGCCGGAAAGGTGCCAGCCCGCCGCGGTGAGCCGCCCGGTGGCGTCGTCCACCGCGAACACCGCGATGCTGTCGTGGCCGCGGTTGGAGGCGAAGACGAAGCGGCCGGACGCCGCCACGGCGATTTCCGCGCCCCGGCTGTTCCCGACGAAGCTGTCCGGCAAGGTGGGAAGCACCTGGAAGGGCACGAGGGCTCCGGTCCCGGCGTCGAAGCGGCAGGCCGTGACCGTCGAGTCGAGTTCGTTAACGACGTAGGCGAAGCGGTTCGACGGGTGGAAGGCGATGTGGCGCGGCCCCGCCCCTTCGCGGGACTCCGCCGCCGTCCCTTCAACTTCCGAAAGCTTCCCGGTCGCCGCGTCGAGGCGGAAGACGAAGGTCCGGTCCAGGCCCTTGTCGGGAACTGCGATGCAGCGGTCCGTCCCGTCGAACAGGGCCTGATGCGGCTTGGGAAAGGGCTGCTCCACCCGGTGCGGGCCGATCTTGCCCGTCAAGGTGACGAGGTCGCACAGCTTGCCCAGAGAGCCGTTCTCTTCACGCGGCAGCACGGCGAGCGACGAGGTGATGTGGTTGACGACGATCACGAAGCGGTTGCCGGGATCGACGCAGAGGTGGACCGGGTTCTTTCCGCCCGTCGACTCCTGATTGAGGAACGTCAGTTCTCCCGAGGCCGGGTCGATGCGGAACGCGCTGATCTCGCTGCGGTCGCCGTGCACGGCGTAGAGGAACCGGCGGTGCCGGTCGAAACAGAGGAAGGAGGGATTGACGAGATCGCGCAGCACCTGCACCGGCGTCCAGGTGGCCGCGGCCGGATCGACCCGGTACACGCTGAGCCCCTCGCCGCGCGCGTTGCGCTCCCGGGTCGTCCGGGACCCGACATAGGCGAAATAGGGGGTGCGGGACTCCGGCATGCCCTTTGCTGCTCCCTGTTCGCCGAGGCGTTCGTTACCGACCGGCTGCGCCTCCACGTCCTGCGCCCCCAGCACGCCCGCGCAAGCGGAGCCGGCGATCAGACCCGCCATGGTCCGGCAGAACCGGCGGCGCGGCATGCCCCTGTCCGTGGCCGGCACTCGCCGATCGCCGGATGTCTCGGAGAGCGGTTCGTGATGCATGGCGTTCCTCCCTGCGGAATGACGGCGCGCCCCGGGTCCGGCCGGAACACCCATGCGTCAACCTATAGAGACAGATCTTTCGAATGTACATCTGGAACGCCGAAGCGGCAGGTGCCGTGATCTGCGAAGGTGGATCTCGGGAACCCAGGGCGTGCCATCCGGTTGCAGCCCGAACGTGACCCGGCTCATTCCGGCGCGCTTTTCCCATTACAGGGGACGGTAACCAAAGGCGTTCCGTGACCTTGATGAGATGGACGTCCCCCGTTTTCGGCACGGCAGTGCCAGATAACGGACAGGTTCATCTCATCAAAGTCACCTCAGGGGCGTATTTGGGTGATGCCTGTTTCGTCATGATGACCCCGATCTCTCAGCGGTCCCGTCGCGCTCGGAAGAGTTTCCCACGAATTGCCGCTTCTACCACTATTAGTAAAACGCGATGGTAGGCACATAGACCACCAATCCAGCAGTGGTAGTACTTGGTTCGGTGCGGTTGTTCTCGACCTTCGCGCTTTCGCATTGTTTTCCGCGGTCTGCGATAATTGTTCGGACAGGGGCCGATTGGCCCGGCCGACGGCCACCATAATCAAAAAGCAGCCGCAATCCAAACTTCACGCTTTGGCTGTCTTTTTGTATCCTGATCGAGAACTATGCTGAGAGGCCTCCCAATGCCTGCTCACAACGGATCATTTCAACTTTATTCAACCTGTCCGCAATCGAAAGACGTCAACGCAGCCGACTACCTCCGCACGGTCGGTGAGCACGCCCGCTGGAGCGAGGAGGCGGGCTGTGTCGGGATGCTCGTGTATACCGACAACGGCCTGGTCGACCCGTGGCTCGTGGCGCAAAGCGTGCTCCTGAGCACCGAAAGCCTGGCGCCGCTTGTTGCCGTTCAACCCGTCTACATGCATCCCTACACGGCCGCCAAAATGGTGGCCTCGCTGGGTTTCCTGCATGGCCGGAAGGTTGCGCTGAACATGCTGGCCGGTGGGTTCAAGAACGACCTGCTGGCGCTCGGCGACGTGACGCCGCACGACGAACGGTACGAGCGCACGGTCGAATACACGCACATCCTTCGCCGATTGCTGGAGGACGATGCGCGGGTCACCGCCGACGGCAAGCACTACCGCGTCGACAAACTCTCCATGGCCGTGCCGCTGCCTCCCGAATTGCGGCCGGAAATTCTGATTTCCGGCTCGTCGGACGCCGGCATGCGGGCGGCTGAAGCCATTGGGGCCACCGCGATCCGTTATCCCAAACCAGCGGACGAGGAGATCGAGGCCGGCGACGTGTCCACGGTGCCATTGGGCATCCGCGTCGGCATCATCGCGCGCGCCGATGCCGACGAGGCGTGGCGCATCGCCGTCGAACGCTTTCCCGACACCCGCCACGGCGCCATCATGCACCGCGTCGCCATGAGCGTCAGCGACAGCGTTTGGCACAAGGAACTCTCGGGCCTGTCGGACCGTCCCGATGGCTCACAGAGCCCGTATTGGCTCGGCCCGTTCCATCACTACAAGACCTTTTGCCCCTATCTGGTCGGCAGCTACGAGGAGGTGGGGCACGAACTCGCCCGCTATCTGTCGAAGGGCTATCGCACGGTGATCCTCGACATCGTCCCATCGGCCGAAGAGTACGATCATATTCGCGCGGCATTCGATGTGGCGGCGCGCGCGATGGTGGACGGATGAGCACGCCGGCTCACGATCGCGCTGCACACGCGGTGCGGGCCCGTCCGCACGCCGCCGCTGCCGTCACGGGGCAAGGCCGCGGGGATTCCGGCATCGTTGCCCTCACCGACGGGGCGGCCGGCCCTGTCGGCATGACCCATGTCGGCGTGACCCATGTCGGCGTGACCGCTGAAGACCGCGTGCGCGGATGCCGGAAGCCCGCCGCTTCGAAGGCGCTGACACTGTTCCTCGCGGTGGAGGAAGCGGCGGGGCTCCAGCTTCTCCAGGCCTTGCTCGGAACGCCGCACCGCATCGCCGGCGTCGCGGTCACGTCCGCCGATGCCGCCGGCGTGGAAAGGCTTGCGCAGCGCCACGGTGTTCCGACATGGCCGGCAGCGTGCGTCAAGGATGCCTCGTTTGCCGAGACGATCCGCGCGGCCGGGGTGGACCTGCTGCTCAATGTCCACTCCCTCCACATCGTCTGTCCGGCCGTGCTGGAGGCGCCAAGGCTGGGTGCCTACAATCTGCACCCCGGCCCCTTGCCGCGCTACGCCGGGCTGAACGCGCCAAGTTGGGCAATCTTTGAAGGCGAGACCCGACACGCCGTTACTCTGCACCGGATGACGGCGGAGATCGATGCTGGCCCCGTCGTCGAGGAAAAATCCTTCGCCATCGGGCCGGACGATACCGCGCTCATCGTCTACAGCCGGTGTGTAAAGCTGGGCCTGCCGCTCGTGCTGGAGTTCGTCGAACGATGCGCGCGGGATCCTGCCGTCGTGCGACACCCCCTCGTGCAACACTGTTGCCCCGATCCAGCCCGGCGGCGCGTCTACGGCCGCGAGCCGCCGAACGGCGGCTGGATTGATTGGGAATGGCCCGCCGCAACCATCGTGAACTTCGTCCGGGCCAGCGCGTTGGGGCCGTTCGCCGCCCCTTGGGGGGTGCCGAAACTGCGCTTGGGGGACGATACCCTGGGTGTCGTGCGGATCCGGCGGCTCGGCCGGGTGCCGGACGCACCGGCTGGCGTCGTCGTCGCCGTGAACGGCAATGGGTCCGCCATTGTCGCCGCGCGCGACGACACCTTGCTCCTGGAGCAGCTTGTGGTTGGCGGACGACGCATCGCGGCGGGCGGCGTCCTGGCCTGCGGATGCCGATTGCAGGCTCGCCCCGACACCACCAAATCCGGAGAGGTGGCTTGATATGCTTACGTTTTCCCAAAACGCCGAAACCAAAGCCGTTTTGCTGACCCTGTTCCGCGATGACCTGAATATCATCGTGCCTTCCGCGGAAACCGATCTGATCGACGAAGGATTGATGAACTCGCTTATCTTTGTTGATTTGATTGTGCGGCTGGAGGAGCGGTACGGAATGACGGTTCCGCTGGACTCTCTTGAGATCGAGCAGTTGCGCAGCATCAGCAGCATCGCCGCTCTGCTGAACAGTCTCGCGCAGGCCGCCGAGTAATACGCGGTCCGAAAACATCGGACCGCTGCGTTCACACGCCACGCAGGCTTCGGCCCTCGCGGGCCGCGGCCGCATTTTCTCCCGACTGGAAACGGCCGGGTCTTCACGCGGAGGATGGGATGACGACCGTCCGCCCCTTTACGCACGACGACGCGCCGGCCGTTGCCTCCTTGTACGAGCGGGTCATGCGCTCGAAGACGGAGCGGCCGCCGCCGCTGCTTGCCCCCGCCCTGGTCCGCTATTTCCTCGACCATCCCTGGGCGGATCCGGAGATACCGGCGCTCGTCTGTGAAGATCGCCAAGGCCGGTTGCAGGGCTTCATCGGCTCGACAGTCCGTCGTCTCATCTTCAACGGCCGACCGGTTCGCCTGGGCTGTTCCGGCCCCTTGCTGCGCGCACCGGAGGCGGCGGCGGGCATGGCCGGCGCGCTGCTGTTGCGGGCCTATCTGGCCGGCCCACAGGATCTCAGCATCACGGACGGTGCCAACGCTGACGGCGCAAAGCTGTGGGTGGGACTGGGCGGTCGCGTGGTCGACCTGCCATCCCTGGAGTGGGTCAAGGCCCTGCGCCCCGCCGCCCACGCGGTGGCGGCTGCCTTCGACCGTGCGCGTCTCGCGCCTTTGAAGCCCGTGGCACGCAGGTTGGGATCCCCGCTGGACGCGTTGATGGTGAAGCGGCGGGGTGGGGTGGCGCCGGACCGGACATTCTCGGAGGTTCTGAGCGTGGACGCCCTCGTGGAGCATGCGGAGGAGGGCATGGGCTGGGCCAACCTGCGCCCTGCCTACGACCGCCCTTTCGTCAGCTGGCTGTTCTCCGAGATGGATGCTCTCCCGAGCCGTGGGCCGCTGTTGCGCCGCCTAGTGCGCGATGGGAACGGCAAAGTCGCTGGCTGGTACGTAGCCTTTCTGCCGCCGAATGGAATTGCGGATGTCCTGCAGGTCGTGGCCCGGCCGCGCATGGGGGGAACGGTGCTCGATGACCTGTTCCACCACGTGAAGGCGCACCAAGGGATCGCGGTGATCGGCCGTTTGGAGCCGGCGTTGCTTGCTCCGCTTAAGGAGCGTCGCGCGAAGATCCGCCACACCTTTCCGGCCCTGATCCATACCCGTCATCACGACATTCTGGCGGCAATCGCACTGGGAGAGGCCGTGCTGACCCGCATGGACGGGGAATGGTGGCTGCCGCTTCACTCGGAAAGTTATCAAAGGGATACGGAGAAAAGTCCGATCGCATCCCCGGCCTTGGTGTAGGCGCGGAAGCGGCGCTCCCGAAAAGAAGACGGAAGGGTGAATCATGATGGAATTGATTGACAATAAAGATTTGCTTGCAGCTTTGAAGGATGAGTGGAACGCCA
Source organism: Azospirillum mesophilum (assembly GCF_053470405.2). Taxonomy (NCBI): domain Bacteria; kingdom Pseudomonadati; phylum Pseudomonadota; class Alphaproteobacteria; order Rhodospirillales; family Azospirillaceae; genus Azospirillum; species Azospirillum mesophilum. Next base: position 7,867 of record NZ_JBPXMQ020000017.1, on the reverse strand, counting down.
TTGCGGAGCCGTTCCAGCACCCGCTGTTCCGTCATGAATGGTTTTCTGCCTGCGCAGAGGCTTTTGGAGATCTTGACCGAATTATGGTTTTTGTCATTCGCTCGCAGGGAGAAATCCGTGCCATCGCGCCGCTGGCGTCGGTTCGCCGGGCGGGTGCGAAGCCACTTCGTTTCCTCGGTCATCGCCTGTTTGAACCTTGCATACCGCTCTATACAGACGAAGGCTCCCTTCAAGTGCTTTTGCGCGAAATCACGCGCCGTGGCTACCCGCTTCGGTTGGACAAGATTCCCGCCGTCTCACCGGTCGGAGATCTTTCCTCGACCATACGTCCTTGGATGGGGCAATGCTTTATAAGGCCGGCATCGGCGTGCGCCTGGGTGCCTCTGTCGTCCGACAGGGCAGCGTTTGAAAGCCGTCTGTCGGCCAGCAGCCGCTATTTCCTGCGACGGAAATGGAAACGGGCTGAACGCCAGGGCCCCGTTGCGTTTGAAGCGCTTGCGCCGCGAGAGGATTCTGCTGAGACCGCTTTGCGGGATTTGTTCCGGATCGAGGCATCTGGCTGGAAAGGCCGGCAAAAGACAGCCGTCCTTTCCGATCCGCATCTGGAGCGCTTTTACATGATCTACGGACGGGAGATGGCGAAGCGCGGGGCTCTGCGGATTTATTTTCTGAAAATCGGCGGCGACATCGTGGCCGGCCGAATGACCGTCGAGTTCGCCGGGCGGTCATGGGAACTGAAGGTGGCCTACGATGAACGCTGGCGGGACTGTTCACCCGGTGTTTTGCTGACGCATGAAACGCTCTGCCACGCCGGGGCACAGGGGCTCACCGGTCACGAGTTCCTGGGGGATATAGAACCCTGGGAGCGCATGTGGCCAATCCAGGAAATGCCGTACGTCGGCCTTCGCACCTATCCTCTTTCCATTCGCGGCGCCGTCGTTCTTGCCCGTGATTTCGGGCGCCACACGTCCAGGCGCATTGCGTCGCTGGCGCGCCGGGGCATATCGCGCACATGGCCGGCGACAGCCGCCACACAGTGAAGGCGCGGTCCGGGAAGGCGCGGCCCGGCAACCGCCTTGCGCGGCGGCCACTTTCCATCAGCCGCGCTGGCGCGACTGCCCCCGGGCCATGGGCTCGCACCGCACCGGTTCAGCCGGCATGTCGGAATAGCTGACGAGATAGTGAAACAGCCGACGCCGGACGGTCTTCAGGCGCCAGGGTGTGAATCCGGCCCACTGCGCGGCCTTGATCATCGAGGCGTTGTCGTCGCCGACCGGTACGACTGCCCACCGCGCCCCGAGACGCCGCCCCTCCTCGGCAATTTGCGCCATCGCCGCGGGCATCACGGGCAGGCGGCGGAAGCGCGGTGGGGTGTAGGCGCCCTCCAGGAGAATGGTTCCGGGCTCGACGACGGGCGGCGCCTCTTTGAAAATGGCGCGCAGCGCCTTGTTGTCGGACGGCGTGCAAAGCCATTGCACGAAGATGGGGCGGCCGTCCTCGAGCACCGCCACGTAACAGCGCTTCAAGCCCCGCTTCTCCCAACTCTCGAGCTTTTTGCGCTCAGCCTGCTCGGCGGGCGAGTTGGCATCGAACAGGATGGCGGCGTCGCCTGGCTGGTAGAGGCGGATCGAAAAGGCGACGGGCGACTTGGGATGTTCGAACGCCTGCGACAGATCCCGACGCAGCACGACCGAGTGCCACTCGGTCCAGAACCGCTCGCGGACCTTGTTGGCGATAACGGAAAACTTGCCCTCCGCCGCCAGTGTGACCAGCTTTCGCAACCGTCTTCCAAAGCGGCTCATCATCCGTTCCCCTATGAAACCCGCGCGGCCCGCTTGGCGTCCGCCGCCTCCTGGATGAGTTCGGCGATGACCTGCGCCATGCCGCCGATGGAGGCGAAGGAGTCGGACAGGAGCGCCTCGTCGGGTATTTCGACGCCGAAGGCATCCGTGATGTAGGCAAGCGTCTCGATGATGCCGACCGAGTCCACGTAGCCCGCCTCGAACAGGTCGACGGCGTGGTTGAAACCGGGATCGTCCTCGGCGATCCCGTAGGATTCGCGCAGGAACTGCTCGAGCCTTTGCCCGATGTCAGAGATCTCCATGCGTTTGCTCCTTTTGCGCAGGTACCGCGGCGCGGTAGCGTCCGGCCCGGATGAAGCGGTCGAGCGCCTTGTCCTCGCCGACGTTGTGAAGCTCTGCGAAGCGGCGGCGCAGCCAGGAACCGTCGATGCCGTTGTCGATGCAGGCGGCGAGCGTGCCGCCGCCATGCGCATCGCCAATCTGGGCGCGGACCTTGGGGCGCCGGTAGATGTAGTCCGGCAACTGCGAGCCGACGATTTCCTGGACCAGCCGCTCCTTGCGGTCGTTGAGCCTGAGAAAATCCGTCGGCAGGTCCAGATAGGCATCGACGCAGGCGGCATAGGGCTGAACCACGGTCAGGCCGAAGGCTCCGAACACGCCGCCTTCGCGGTGGCAGGTGTCGAGGCCGTGCACCAGGATCGCACGCAGCCGCTCGGGATCAAGACGCGGCAGCTCGTAGTGGAGCGTGCCCCTGTAGGTCTCGGCGGCGTAGTCGACGAGAAACTCGTTGGACAGGTCGCCGGTGACGACCAGCGGCGCCTCGTCGCCCTTGCAATCCTCCACGATCGCAGCGGCAAGCGCAGCGTTGACCAGGCCGCAATGGACATTGAAGTCGCGCCAGTCGATCCCCTCGACCAGCACGAGGTCGAGATAGGACAACAGCTTTTCAGCGGTCACGGTCGTCTCGACCATGGGGATGCCAAGATCGGCGGCGAGTTGCCGCGCCGCCATGCGGTCCTCGCTCCCCTTGCGGCCGGAGCCGGCAAGGTCGAAGCTCACCGCGGTCAACGTCGGGAAATGCCGCCGCGCGACCACCGCGATCGTCGAACTGTCCAGACCGCCGGACAGGCACAGATAGGCACGCCGACCCGGATAGGCGGCAGCAACGGCGGCGATGTAGGCGTCAAGCTCCCGCCGGATCCGCGCGCCGATTTCGGCCAGGCTTGCCCCAGCGGACGGCTTGGGCTCCTTCGCGATGATCGCCCCTTCCGGGACGGGACGGCCGCGCTCGTCGAGTGTGACCATGCACCCGCGCGGCAGCGCCATGATGGCGTCGAAGGCGTGCCCCGCCCGCACGAGATGCGCCGGCCGGGCCGCGAAGGTGGGAACGCCCTCCCTGTCCCGCACCCAGAACAGCTTGCCGAGGCCCAGCCGATCGCGAAAAACGCGCGTCCCGCCCCCGCCGAGCCGCTGGACCGCCGCAGCCATGCCGCCCAGCCGCGCCGGCGGCGGCACCCCCGCGGCCACGTCTTCCGTCACATAGGCGCGCGTGCCGTCCCAGCCGAGGACGGGATCGGGCGTGCCGAGGATGGTTGCGCCGGGAATGGTTGCGCCGTTCACAGGGCCGCCTCCTTCCCGAACACGTCGAGCGCCCGCTCAAGCATCGGTTCCGAGCCGGTGAGCGCCAGCCGGAACCACCCCGTGTGGTGGAACACCGGGGCCGGCAGGACGAGGACGCCGCGCGCGGCGAGCCGGTTCGTGAACTCCCAGTCGGTGAAGCCCGGCGGCGTCCCGACATAGACGAACAGAGTGGAATCGCCCTCGGCCACCCGGTATCCCGCCGCGCGCAGCCCGCGCGTCATCCGCCCGCGCCAGTGGTCGAGCCAACCCTGATCGTAGGTGAGCGCAAGAAGCCGCGGGATGGCCTGCTGCATCAGCGCGGTTGGGGTCGCAACGCCGGTGATCCGCGTCCAGCGTTCAAGCTCCAGCCCGATCTCGTCCCGCTCGGGATGGCTGGGCGACACCGCCGCGTAGCCGAGCCGCTGGCCTTGCAGGAAATGATACTTGCCAAAGGAGTAAACGATCACCGTGCGCGCAAAATGGCCGGCCAAGCTGTGGTAGCTGCCGGGCGCGGTGAAGTCGCGGTGGGTCTCGTCACCGATCAGCGTGATGGCGGCACCGAGTGCCTTCCCACGTGCCGCGATCACCTCCGCAAGGGAAGCCAGGGTCGCGGGATCGAGGTTGCGTCCCGTCGGATTGGCCGGATGGGACAGCAGGACCGCCCGTGTGCGCTCCGTCACCGCGGCCGCGACCGCGTCGAGGTCAAGCCCGGCGTCGCGATCGGGCGGCACCATGACCGGCGTCCCGCCGACGTGCCGGACATAGACCGGATAGTCGAGCCAGCAGGGTGTCGGAACAATCACCTCGCCGCCGGGCGCGTTCGCCGACAGCAGGGCGATCTGCAGCGCCGCCATCGCGCCCGGCGTCAGGATGACGTCGCGATGGGCAAAAGGCAGGGCATGGCTCCGCCGCAGCGCGTCGGCGACCAGCCGGCGGGCGATGGTCTGGCCGCCGAACGGCGTGTATTGCAGGCTGAGCAGCCGGCGCTCCTCAAGCGCGTCCCGCAGTGCGGCCAGCGCGCCTTCCTGTGCGCCCTGATAGGGGTTGGCGTAGGACAGGTCGCACAGCCGGTCGCCAAGGCGCGCCGCCTTTCGGCGGATTGCCTCGAAGGTCTCCAGCGGTTCGAGCAGGGAGAGGATGGGGGCGGGGATCATCGGCATCACCCGCCCGCCGAGGACATCGCTCGGGCATCATGCTTGCCGCTGGCGGTGCGGGCGAGCGCACCGTGGGCCGCATAGCGCACCGGCTGCATGTAGCGCGGCAACTCGCGCACGGCATGCTGCTTCAGCCGGACGAGGCTGCCCCCGTCCTTGAGCACCACGTTGGCGATGATGGCATCGCCGCGCATCTCGTCCGGCTCGGTGGTGATCACCGCCTCAACGATTTCGCCCGACGCATAAAGCACCTCGGTGATCTCGTCGGGGCTGACGCGGTGGCCCATCGACTTGATCATGGCGTCCCCGCGGCCGACGAAGAAGAGGTCGCCGTCCTCGTCCATGCGCACGAGATCGCCGGAGAAGACGGCACGCTCGGCGTCAGGGGTGCCGGCCGGCCGCAACGGGTTGGGACGGAAACGCGCGTGCGTCGCCGCGGGATCGTTCCAATAGCCAAGCGTCACCGTCGGCCCGCGATGGATGAGCTGGCCGACCTCGCCCGGCGCACACGGAGTGAGGTCGTCGCGCACCACCAGGATCTCGGCACCGGGAATCGCGCGGCCGATCGAGTCCGGCTTGCGGTCGACCAGACCGGGCGGAAGATAGGTGCTGCGGAAGGCCTCGGTGAGCCCATACATCAGCACGAGGTCGGTGCCGGCCTGTGCGGTACGCAGGGTGCGCACAGCGTCCGTCGGCAACCGGCCGCCCGTGTTGGTCATCACGCGAAGCGCCGGAAGCCGCTCCTCGCGAAAGCGCGCGACGTTCAGAAGCTGCAGCCACAGGGGCGGTACCGCCGGCAGCACCGTGACCGCGCGGGTGAACAGTGTCTGGACGATGCGCTGCGGCACCGGAGTCCGCTCGACGACCAGCGTCGCGCCCGTACCGACCGCACAGAGCAGCTGGTTGAGCCCGTAGTCGAAGCTGAACGGCAGGAGGCTGGCGATCCGGTCGTGTTCGTCGATGGCGAGATAGGTGACGACGGCGCGCATGCCGGCCCACACATTGGCGTGGCTGACCACCACGCCCTTGGGCATGCCGGTCGAACCCGACGTGTAGATGATGTGCGCCATATCGGCGCCGGTGCGCGGCGCGAGTTCCGCCACGGCGGCGGGCATAGGCTCCGACGGGTCGTCGGCATTGATGACCTCGACCGCAGGGGGCATAGCCTCCGGCAAACGGCCGAGCAATCCCTCGGCGCAGACGACAAAACGCGCTTCGGAGTGGCGCAGAATGTAGTCGATTTGCCGAGCCTTCAGCGTTTCGTCGACGATGACGGCCACCCCGCCACACGCGAGGGCGCCGAAATAGGCCGCCGCACTCATTGCGCCGCGCTCGAGCAGGATCGCGACGCGGTCGCCCGGCCGGATGCCGGCATGCCGCAGGCGGCGGGCCAGTCCGGCCGCCTTTCCCCACAGCTCCGCAAAGTCCGTCGTTCGGCCCTCAGCGACCTCCAGCACAGCGGTTCGCTCGGCAAAGCGCCGCGCCGCGGCGGCAAGCATCCCCGCGGCGTTGCCCCATTCCACGCCTTGCGTGTCGGCGGTAGTCATGGCCCTACCCCCCCATGTCAGGTCGCTGCATCAGGTCGCTGCATCAGTTCGCCTTGGACAAAGACACACCGCACCGCGAAAAACGCGACGCACTGCTCCTTTGGGCCGATCAGGCGGGGCTGCTTGAAGAGACGGCGCGCTCGTGTACGGCAGGAATTTCCGGATGTCTTCCCGCCCCTGCACGGGACAACGAAATTGCGAAGCTGCCGATCTGAGAACTTCATGCACGATGCAAAGGGTGGCTTGCGGAGAGCAGAAAGAATGAAATTTTCCTGAAAATCCGCAGCGTGGGAGCTTTCCATACAGTTTCATTGTCGTCATTTTTGAGCAAGTCGGCGCTTAAAATCTAGAGAGCGAGTGGAGTGTCTGTCTTTTGATGATAGAGTATATGCAATATGGATGAATTAAATCATTATCGTTAGCGTGAGTAGCAAAGTCAAGAGCAAAGCACAGATCTCGGCTTTCCTTTGATCCGCCGTGTTTGTTATTATTAATATGACGCGCCAGTCGAGGTTAACCGCTCGCGTACGCACAATTCGAAATTTCAGATATAAAGAAATGCTTTTTGTAAATTGTTATCAAGAACGCCAAGACCATGCAGTGCGGGCGGAATCCAAGAGTGCAGGTACCGAGGCCGGCCTCGCCCGCATCGGTCTTGTCGGCGACGGACCGGCGGAAGTGGTGGCGGGCCACGTCGTCAACGCCTACGCCCGCTACGAAACGGTGGACGGCCGCGTCGGCGTGATCGGCGACGTGACGCTGTATGCGACGTCCGGGGCGAGGGCGGAAAGCCCCGCTACCGCGCCGAACGACGAGGTGATGGGCATGCCCGGCATCGACAACACCCTGCACGAACTGGTCGTGGCGATGGCCCACTTCGACGCACCGGTCGAGACGGCGGTCGTCGAGGTTCCGGTGATCGTGGAGGAGGTCGCCTATCCGGTGGACGAGGATCTGAGGAAGGCCGCGTAACCGGGCGATGGGACAGGCGGGCTCTCCCTTCGTGGAGAACCCGCCGCCGTGCGCGTGAAGGGATGCTCAACGGCGAGCCGTGCGCGCGCATGGCCCCAGGTCTCCAGACGGGCGTAGATGTCGTACTCGTCGGTGTGGATCAGGGTGCCGGCGGCGACGGACGCCTGAATGAGGGGCCGGATGGTCGCCTGCCGGACGTTGGCCAGCATGTGCAGCACCACGTCGCCGCCGCGTCGGATCAGGCCGAGGATGGGCGGCTTGTCCTTCGCCAGCGTGCCGCGGCCGCGCTCGCCCTTCAGCCGGCGGCGCCGTCCCGAGCGCCCCTTTTGGCGACTGCGGCCGGCTGGCCCTTATGCCCGGCGATGACGTAGACCTCGTCGATCTCGACCGTGCCGTTCAGCGGCGGGGGCGGGACCTTGGCGGCCAGACCGGCGCGCAACGGCTCGGTCATCGCCTGCACGTCGCTCGCCGCCAAGTCCAGTTCCTGGGCGATCTGCCGGTTCGACAGGTTCAGGCCCATCCGATACAGGCACAGCACCCAGACGCGCAGCGGCTGGTGGTGGCCGGCCAGCACCGTGCCGGTCAGGTCGTCGAAGCGGGACTGACAGGCCTTGCAACGATACCGCTGGCGCGCGCGGCGGGTGTCGTCGAAGCCATGGCGGGCCACCGACGCACTGGCGCAGTGCGGGCAGCGCACACCATCGGGCCAGCGATGCCGGCGCACCAGCGCGTAGCACTTGGCGTCATCGAGCAGGGACGTCAGGTTCACCAG
>NZ_JBPXMQ020000016.1:0-156751 GCF_053470405.2 Azospirillum mesophilum | reverse complement strand
CGCTGAACGGTCTGGTGAAGGTGCTGAACCGGCTGGGGCGGGGCTACAGCGTGGATGTGCTGCGCGCCAAGGTGCTGCTGGCCCACGGCGCCGGCAAGATCGCTCCGGCGCCGAAGGGCAAGCTGCTGCGCGACTGGCACGCCGACCTTGATGTGCCGGCGTACCGGCGGCGCGGGCCAGAGCCGAAAATGATCGGGCTCGTCACGCACTTCCGCGACATGGCGCCCCCGCCGCCTCCACCCGATGTCCACCTCGGCATCGACCTATCAACCTTGACGCGGCTGATCGAGGAGGATGCGATTTGACCTCAAATCAACCCGCTTTTCCGGAGAGCCGAATCATAGGGCCTGTCCCTATGGCTATCCCTATGGCAGTCCCTATGACTATCCAACGCGTCGAGGTGATCACGGGCCTGGAGCGGCGGCGGCAGTTCAGCGATGAGGAGAAGCTGCGGCTGGTCGAAGAGGCGTTCCAGCCGGGCGTCAAGGCGACCGAAGTCGCCCGGCGCTTGGGCGTGGACGTCAGCCTGCTGTACCGCTGGCGCCGCCAGTTCTTCGGTCAGCAGCCCCGGCTGCCCGCCTTCCTGCCGATCACCGTCGCCACCGACGCTCCGGCACCGGAGGAGGTGACGGAGCCGGCAGCGGCGCCCGCGGCCCCGCCAGCCGGTTTCATCGAGGTCGAGTTCGCGACGGCGCGCTTGCGCATCACCGGCCCGGTCGATCCGGCCCTTGTCGGCACGGTGATCGCCGCGCTGTCGGGACGGTCGGCATGATCCCGGTGCCTTCCGGCGTGCGGGTCTGGCTGGCCGGCGGGGTCACCGACATGCGCTGCGGGATGAATTCGCTGGCGCTGAAGGTCCAGGAAGGGCTTGGCCGCGATCCTCATGCCGGCGATCTCTACGTCTTCCGTGGGCGTCGCGGCGACTTGGTGAAGTGCCTGTGGCATGATGGGCTCGGCATGTCGCTGTACGCCAAGAGGCTTGAGCGGGGCCGTTTCATCTGGCCCAGCCCGGCCAGCGGAGCCGTGGCCATTTCCGCGTCCCAGCTCGCGTATCTTTTGGACGCGATCGACTGGCGCAATCCGCAGCAAACCTGGAGGCCGCGCACGGCCGGATAAGCTGCGGCACAGTGAATCAGTGCGCCGTTCTCCGGCAGCAAGCGCGAGGATTGGTGCGGGTTTCCGGGTACAATCCGTCCCCATGGACGCCTTGCCCGACACCATCGACGCCCTGCGCGCCGCGTTGATCGAAGCGCGCGGCCGGGCTGCGGTGGCCGAGGCGGATGCCGCCCAGGCGCGGGCCGAGCGTTCCGGCGATCAGGCGCTGATTGCCACCCTGAAGCTCCAGATCGAGAAGCTCCAGCGCGACCTCTACGGCCGGCGCTCCGAACGGACCTCCCGACTGCTCGACCAACTCGAATTCCAGTTGGAGGAGGCGGAGGCCAGCGTCGGCGAAGACGATCTGGCGGCGGAACGGGTGGCCGAGGTGACCGGTACAGCCCGCATCACCCGCAAGACGCCGGCACGCAAGCCGTTCCCGGCCCATCTGCCGCGCGAGCGCATCATCATTCCGGCACCGAAGGCGTGCCCGTGCTGCGGCTCGACCCGGCTGTGCAAGTTGGGCGAGAGCATCACCGAGACGGCCGAGCGCATCCCCGCACGCTGGAAGATCATCCAGACGGTCCGTGAGAAATTCTCCTGCCGGGACTGCGAGACGATCAGCCAGCCGCCGGCACCGTTCCACACCACGCCGCGCGGCTGGGCGGGGCCGAACCTGCTGGCCACGCTGCTGTTCGAGAAGTTTGGCCAGCATCAGCCGCTGAACCGGCAGTGCGAACGCTTCGCCAAGGAGGGCATGGCGATCAGCCTGTCTACCGCGGCCGACCAGGTGGGGGCGGCGTGCGGCGTGCTGAAACCGCTGCTCGACCGGCTCGAAGCACATGTGCTGGCGGCGGAGCGGCTGCACGGCGACGACACGACCGTGCCGGTTCTGGCCAAGGGCAAGACCGACACCGGCCGCATCTGGGTCTATGTGCGCGATGATCGCCCCTTCGCAGGCGAGGCGGCACCGGCGGCGCTGTTCCACTATTCCCGCGACCGTGGCGGCGGGCATCCCGAAGCACACTTGGCCGGGTGGACCGGGGTGCTGCAGGCCGACGCCTATGCCGGGTACAACCGCCTCTACGACGTGAGCCGACGGCCGGAGCCCGTGGCCGAGGCCCTGTGTTGGGCGCACGCGCGTCGGAAATTCTTCGAACTGGCCGACATCGCCGCCAACAAGCGGCGCGGCAAGGGGGCGCCCCCGATCTCCCCGCTGGCGTTGGAAGCGGTACGGCGCATCGATCCGCTGTTCGACATCGAGCGCGAGGCCCTCGGGTGCTCGGCGGCCGACCGTCTGGCGCTGCGCACCGAGCTGTCCAAGCCCCTGGTTGATGATCTGGAGAACTGGATGCGGGCGGCACGGGCCGGGATGTCGAAGCACGCGCCGGTGGCCAAGGCGATGGACTATCTGCTGACCCGTTGGGAGGGCTTCACCCGTTTCCTGCGTGACGGCCGGGTGTGCCTGACGAACAATGCGGCGGAGCGGGCGCTGAGGGGGGTGGCCCTGGGCAGACGGGCGTGGCTGTTCTGCGGTTCGGACCGCGGCGGGCAGCGCGCCGCCGCGATGTACAGTCTGATCATGACCGCCAAGTTGAACGACGTTGATCCCCAGGCTTGGCTGGCCGACGTCCTGGCCCGCATCAACGATCTGCCGCAGAACAAGCTGCACGAGTTGCTGCCCTGGGAATGGAAGCGCCTGCACGAGACGACCTCGGCGCCCTGAGGAACCATGGCCAGAACCCGCAACCTCGTGACCATGGAGCGCGTCGCCGAAATCCTCGGCGAGGACGTCGAGTGGCTGATCGACATCGCTATCGAGCTGGAGCCGGAGGACGGTTGCCTGACCGTGTTCGGCCCAGGCGAGCAGTGGTTCTATGCACTGACCGAGGATGGCGTCGAGAACCTCAAGGAACTGATCCAAATCTACCGAACGGGCCGCTGACCGGTTAGACACGCATCCGCGTCATTCACCGGATGCGTACGGATGGCCGACTCCACCAGCCCCTTACCCGCCCGGCCCGGCGGGTGGGGCTTGCGCTAGCAGAAAGCGCCCCATGCGCTTTTACTGAAAGCTTCTCATCGCGAAAGCACATGCAATGAAAAACATATTCACCTCCCAATCCAATACCATGCCACAAGGCGGACCGAGTAGGCCGCGTCTCGCCTTGATCAAGCGCAAGGTCACCACTTATGGCGCCATCGGCCTAACGGTCGTGGTCGTCTCACTGGCCTTCAAGCCCTTTACCTTCGTGTCCGAACAAGAGCGCGTGGTAGTCACGCGCGCCGGTCAGTTCGTCAACGTCGCGCCCCCGGGCTTTCTGCCATACGTGCCGTTCGTCAACGGCATCACCCGCATTCCGGTTGACTTCCAACAACTAGAGATCCTGAAGGCCAACACCTTCACCGACGACAGCCAGGAAGTCACGGTGGACATGAAGCTCACCTACCGCATCAGTGCCGAAGATGTGGAATGGGTTTTCAAAAACGCCAACGACTACAAGAGCCGGTTGGAGACGCTGGCGCTGGGCAGCATGAAGGCCACGCTCGGCAAGCATGCCGCCACTAAACTCGCGGCGAACCGGATGGAGGCTGCCCGGGAGGCGCTAGACCGCATCACGGACGAGGCTAAGCGCCTCTACAAGGTCCAGATCGTGGACTTGCAGTACACCGACCTCCAATTCTCCAAGGGCTTCCGAGAAGCGGTGGATGGCACGGCTGTGGCGAAGGCCGAGGCGGAGAAGGCGCTTCATGTCAAGGCCCGCAAGACGACCGAGGCCGAGACGCGGGCGATCGAGGCCAAGGGGCAGGCAGACGGCAAAATCGAAGAGGCGCGCGGCAGCGCTGAGAGCACGCGCATCAACACCGAGGCCGACGCCAATCGCGTGCGGAAGCTGGGCGATGCCGAAGCCTACCGCATCACCCAGGAAGCCGACGCGCTTGCCCGTAATCCGACCATCATTGCGCTCCGCCAAGCCGAACGCTGGAATGGAGCGCTGCCAGTTCAGATGTTCGGTGCCAGTTCCGCCCCAGTGCCGATCCTCAACATCGACCCGGCGGGGGGCGCAGCGGTGCGCGAAGTGAAGTCCGATCAGCCGGTACCTCGCGCCCGCTGATCGTCGTCGGTGGCCGTTGGACAAGGTACAACTCTCATACCTTGTCCAGAGGCGGCTCCGCCGTTCAGAACACTCCCGCCCGAGCAATAGGAGGTCCCCAATGAACCGCCATCAAGGTGAACCGCCGGTGCTCACGAAAGCGGAGATGGAGGATCGCGAACGCGTGGTGGATGTGCAGATATTGATCATGGTCTTCGCTGCGGTGGCCGGCTGTGTGATCGCAATCCTGTGCGACTCGGATGCGTGGGCGATTGGTCTTCTGGGTTATGCGGTCCTCGGGGTGCTCGGCATGCTCATCATGAAGATGCGCCGGTTGCGCTGCGGGCGGCGTCGCCCGCCAGACGCCAACTGTTGGAAGTTTCCGCGACCCGGATCGAACAGCCGCGCCGAACAGAAACGAAAGTATTGCAGGTGCAATGTTATCGTTCCCGTAATAACGGCCAGATCGGGGGCTGGTATGTTGGAAGCGCGAATTATTGCGGACGGACGCGACTACGCTCATCTGGAGATTTCCAGTCGAAACGAGACGGCGATCGATGTGTTTGCCCGCCGATGCGGTGGAAAGCGGGTCGAACTATGGTTTGCGGGCAAAGGGCAATTGGAGGCACCGGTTGATGTTGTGGCCCACTGGCGCGAGCTGGGAGCCGCGGCGCTCGCCGTTCAAACGCTGCGCCGCCGGGCCACGACGTTCCGTCTTCTCGGCTTTGAGCGCGTTTCGTGGATTTGAGCGCGCCTCGCCTTTTCAACGTCAGGGCTTCGGTTCCCGGCTTGGTCGATGACCGCCTTCGAGTGGGATGCGCTCAATCGGGTTATTACCGGGCCGTGGGTGGCCTGACGGCCAGCTGCTGCGGTCGGCCGGTGATCCCCCCGTGACCTCCACACTTCGGTGGCAGTTTTTCCGCCACGCGTCGGGGAGCGAATGTGGGCACCGTGAGACAACGGCCCACCTCGTGGCGAAAGCGGTTGTGGTGCGCGCGGCTGAGGATCTCGGCTATCAGGTTACTACGGAAGCTGCGGCCCCGGACGGCAGATGGGGGGGCCGATGTTCTGGGCGAACATCCCCGTCAAGGTTGGCGGATCGCTCTGGAGATGCAACTGTCGCGGTGCTCGCTCGATGATATCGCGTCCCGCCAGCAGCGGTGCCATGAGGCTGGGGTGCGAGGTGCCTGGCTTGTCGGGTTCGCCCTGCAGGATTACAGCGCGTGGCGCGATCTTCCGGTGTTTCGGCTGGTGCCCACAACCGACGGCAAGCTCGATCCATGGGTCGCCCACCATGATCAGCGCTCCACACCGCTGCGCGACTTCGTGCAGCTGCTGCTGACCCGGCGCGTCGTCCTGGATGATCCGCCGGAGCACGCGCTGACGCTCTCGGCGATCGGTGCTCCTTCGACCTGCTGGCGGTGCTTCGATCCGCTGTTGCTGCTAACGGCCTTCGTGAATGCGCCTGTCGGCCAAGGACGTGGGTAAAGTGCCGGACGTCCACGACGCTTACCGCCGCGGCAGCGAGGTGTTGAACCCGGTGGACCAACGGTGCTGGTCGCCGCGCGATGGCCGGGAATGGACGCTTCGGGAGCGGTACTGGCCACGTTGGACCTGGCCGTCCGGCTCATAGTTGCAGGGAGAGCGGCGAGGGCTGTCGCCCTGTCAGGCGGTAGGCTCGCGGCTCGTCCCCGACCAGTTTAGACCGAGAAAGGTGACGCCAACGCTTATCTGGGGTGCGGGATTTTGCGCTTCCTTCCCAGTAATAATTCCCCGTCGACAATGGACAGGCGGTCTTGCACACCGCGGCCCTGAGCCGCGCCCTCCCGCTGATTGCCGTGTCCAAACCATCATGGGGATACTGGGATGCGCCTTTCCCGCCGCAGCGTGCTCCGCAGCGCCATCGCCTTGTCCGGAATTGGGCTCATCGCGCCCATCACACGATCAGCGGCGGCCTCTCCCGCCTCCGAAGTGCGGGTCTACCGCGACGCCTCCTGCACATGCTGCGGAGCCTGGGTGAAGCGCATGGAGGCGGAGGGATTCTCGCTGACGGTCGTCAACATCAGCGACCTGCAGCGCAAAAAGAAGGAACTCGCCATTCCCAAGACCCTATGGTCCTGCCACACGGCAACCGTCGGTGATTTTGTGCTCGAAGGGCACGTGCCGCCCAGCTCCGTGAAGCGGTTGCTGGCCGAGCGGCCGCCGGCTAGGGGCATCGCCGTTGCCGGTATGCCGATCGGCTCACCCGGCATGGAGCTTGGCGACTACAAAGAGCCGTTCCCGGTCATGATCTTCGAGGGCGACGCTGTACCTGCCGTGTGGGAATGGCACTGAGCGTCAGCGGTCCCGTCGGGCCGTTCGTGGTGTGGGTGCCGCTGTCGAGATTGAAGGCTCAACGGAAATGACATTTTTCACCGGGAAAGATGCCCGCAGCGAGCATCTGGACGGCGGGATTTTCATGCACTGGCTCAGCGATACTGACGCGGCCTCGCTGTAATGAAGCCGCATGAAAAGGTGCGTTCCCCATGCCTGGTATGTCCCGCGCCACGCTTGAGCGGTTAGCTGGCGGCCTCAAGCCCTTCACCACCGACGAAACCGTCGAGGCGGCGACGCTCATTGAGGACGCGCTCATCAACCCGCTCCCTCTCGACATCGAAGCGGATGAGCGTTTCGCCGCAACGCTGCGAGATTTGGTGAGAAAGGCGCTCGCGCGCAACCATTTCGCCCCCGAGGAACGCCACGGTTTGGAAGGGATTGAAACCGAACTGACCGGCCGCGTGCTCTTCGCCCGGCAGCAAATCGGTGCGGCTGCGTCCTTCCTGCCGGCGCAGATGGGCGAGGCATTCCCATGAGCGGCCCGCAGACACGAGAGTCGCCGGAGGCAGCCGCCGAAGCCGATGTGGCCGACGGACAGCGTCGGGTACGCGTACCCGACGGGATGGAGCTGCTGGCGCTGCCAGCGGACCGCCGGGAAATCGAGATCCAATGGTGGGAGAGATATCTGGTCCGGCGCCGCGAGTTGGCAGCGCAGCGGCGACGGAGCGGGACGGAGCCGCCTTGGGCCGCCGCGATCACCACGGCAATCCAGTGACGGCGCGGGAGGAAAAGCATGGTCTCTTACACGTCCCCTGAGTTCCAGCACGACGTTCAGCGGACGCGCGCCCTGCCGCTGCCCATCCTCGTGGGCGGCGCTTTCGCGCCACCGTTCGTCATGAGCGCCGGCATGCTCTGGCTGGCGCCGCTCGTCATCAACCGCTGGCTGGGATCGTCCCTACCGGTGCCCCTCGCGTTCACCGTTAAGGGCATGACGATTACATGGTCGCACCTGCTGGCGGTGGGCGTTCTGCCGGCCCTCCTCGGCATGGTGTGCGCGCGGATCGCGACCGCGCAGGGGAGGCATCCGGCCCTGAGCGACCCCGCCCCCCGCCAGTTCGCAACAAAATCCGACAGAGGATGAACAGATGCTCGCAATTCGAACGCTTGGGTTCTCGCTGATCCTTTTTGCTTTGATGCTTGACCACTATGCAACGTGGATGGCGCGTTGGATCGGAGCCAACACCGAAGCCTATGCGTTCGCGATGGCGCTCGAAGCGATGAGCCCTGCGACGGCGAAAATGACCGGGGCGGTGGTTTATCCGGTCGTCATGGGCCCGGTGGCGCTGCTGGGCATGTCGCTGTTCGTTGGCGGTCTGCTCTATCCCTGGCTCGAGCGCGGCGTCTTGGGGTCGGTCTCCAATGCGTGGGCGCGGCTCTCGAGGCGGCGCAACGCTGTGGCCGTGTAGGGAGCACGCCCCGGCCATGAACCTGCCCACCGAGGACAGCGACTTCGCCCCCGCGGGCCTGACGGTTGCGTATGTCGTCGAGACGGTGCGCCTCTGGCTCACCGGGCGCATCCGCTGCGGCGCCGTGTTGCGTGCTCTACGTGACCGGCCGGCCGGCGTCTGCGGCAAGGGTGGCTTTTACATCATCGACCAGTCTGCGGCCGACGCGTACTTCGGCCCCAGTTCCTAAAGCGGACCGTCGACGCGCGGATTCTCTTCGATAAGCACCTGGAGACACCATCATGGCCGAACCCGCCCCTACCGACCGCGTGTCCATCGATGTTCCCGAATTCATCGGGAACACGAAGGGGTGGAACGGCGGTGTGCAGCTCGGGAACCTCGAACTGTTCGAGTTCACGCCGCTGATGAAGCAGGTCGATCCGACCGGCGCGCTCCGCCAGAAGATGTGCGACGCCTTGAACGCCGCGCCCGGCCTGCGGGTGGAGATGATGCACGCGGCTTTCAGCCGCGCGCCGGCGAAGGCGACGTCCTGAGCCGCGCACACCGCCCGCCAACGCCCCCATGAAAAGCACCGGGATTGACGATGAACAAGGTGAAGACCTTCTACGGTGCCGACGGCACGCCCTATCTGACACGGCGTGAGCTGGTCCGCCTCGGTCCGTATCGGCTGTATCTGCACCACTTTCACCGCGCGGATCAGGATCCGGAATACCACGATCATCCCTGGGCTTTCGTCACGCTGATCGTGAAGGGCGGCTACGTCGAGGAGGTGCTGACCTTTGCCGGCGTGAAACGGCGGACCATGCGCCCCGGCCGCATCGGGTTCTGCCCCGTCGGCCGCGCGCACCGGGTCGCGGAGCTGCTGGGAGGTGGGGAGACCTGGACAATCATTGCCACTGGCCCGAAGCGGTGGGAGTGGGCGTTCTGGCGCCCCGTCCACGACGGCCTGCAACGCATTCCGTGGCGCGACTTCTTCGCAGCCAGGGAGATGGACGTCGTCGAGCCGGAAAGGCAGCCCGACAGCGCCGCAGCGTAGCCGCATGGCGCAGCGCGCCGACCAACCCCGCAAATCCCGCCCATTGTGAATCCGATCAGAGGGACCATAACCATGCCGTTGGTGATCCACACTTTTGGCAGTTCAACACTCGTCGCGCAGGGTTTGGACGCGGTGGGGAAGGCCGTTACCAGCGACGGCATCGTCCTATTCGCGCTGATGATTGCCTTGCCGCTGGCGGCAGGCATGACCGCGATGGGAACTGGCACGTGGAAACGGTGAGCCACCTGGAAAGCCCTGGTCGGGCGGGTGTTCGTGGTCGCGTTGGTGATCGTGGGATCCTTTGGAGCGACGACCACGGTCGTCCTCAAGGACGCGGTTGACGGCAGCTCGCGCACGCTGACCGACGTACCGCAGGGCATCGCTTGGACCGGAAGTCTGTTCTCGGGGATGAGCAAGGCGTTCTCGGACGTGATCAGCGCCAGCTTCGCCAAGCCTGGTGCCGTGACCGCCGGGTTGGAAGACCCGCTGGGAACGCTGATGAAGGTGCGTGGGGCCGCGAAAGCGCAGAAGTTCGGCGACGCCGCCGTGATCGGCGAGGCGACGCCCGGTGTCATCATCAGCGCGTCGTGGGCGGATTACATCAGGCGGTGCGTAGGCGAGAAGATCGTCGAACGCAGGGAGGCGGGATACGCCGACCAGCTGGTCAGGGCGCCGGATCTCCTTAAGGCTCTGCGCGCCGCCGGAGATGAACCCGTCGGCAAGGCCACTGTTGGCGGCGCGCTGCCGGCAACCCCTTGCGTGGACACCTACGAAAAACTCGCGGCCTACACCACGGAAGAACTCCTGCCCAGGTTCAAGCGGGAAGCCCTCGCGCAAGCCCTGTCCATGCCGGGGGCTGAGGGGGCGGCGGTCTCGGCGCGGGTTCAGAACGCGTTGAACGCCGTGGGGATCAGCACCAGCGCCGACCACTACATCCGGACCGCGCTGCTGGAGCCGGTCGTCGACAAGGTTTTGACCGAAGGGGCCAAAGACAGCGCCGGGAACGCCTATGCCGCCGCCATTCGCGAGGTCCTGAGCGAAGAAAGCCCTGGCGGGTCTCTGTTTGTGTCTGTCGTGCGACCGGCTCTCGGCATGATTGAGGCAGCCGCCTTTGTCGCCGCACTGCCGGTCTTCGGCCTTTTCCTGTG
Source organism: Azospirillum mesophilum (assembly GCF_053470405.2). NCBI lineage: Bacteria > Pseudomonadati > Pseudomonadota > Alphaproteobacteria > Rhodospirillales > Azospirillaceae > Azospirillum > Azospirillum mesophilum. The sequence goes on along the minus strand of NZ_JBPXMQ020000016.1, from coordinate 146,595 downwards.
CGGCTGGATGTCCTTCGTCACCCTCGGGCGCGCCATCGCGACGGTGGCCTGGATTCAGATGTGGCTGCCCGTCGCAGCGCTTGCCCACGTCTACAGTACGCTCTCGGCCGCTGCCCGCATCGGTGACATGACCAGCCGGGGGATCGAACCGACTTCCATCACCGGCATGCGGGCATCCCAGCAGATCCTCTCGAGGGGGTTCGCCGGTGCCGATCTCCTGTTGAACGCCGTTCCGGCGTTCACGCTGCTGACGGTCTACGGGATTTTCGTCCTGGCTGGCGACTGGCAACGGCGGCGGGAGAAGCAGCTGAGCGGTGCCGACGCGCTTTCCCCAACAGCCCGTTGATGTGGGCCGCGCCCTGGGTCACCCACCGTCTCAAGCCGTGATGAAGGAACGCCGTGATGCGCAAAGATTTGAGATTCATTGCTACGTTTCTTGGCGGTATCGCCGCCATCGTCGCCCTTCTCCTCGTGGTCAATCTCATCACCGGCCCAAACACATACCGGGTGCACGGTGCCGCAACCGTTGACGGTCAGACGCTCACGATATCGCGCGACGATCTGTACCAGCGCGGGTGCAAGCTGTGGACCGCGTTCCTGATCGAGAACGGTACGCTCGAAGCCAGCTCCTGTCTGACTGCCGTTACCGGCGAGGATCGCCAGTGGGCGCGCAAGGCCGGGGGGAAGACGGCGCTCCTACGCCCGGCTGGGGCGTGACCGACGCCTGCCGCTGCATGGGCAGCGGCCTCGGCCAGAGTCGGACAACAACGTGATTCCGATCCATAGGGAACAGACTTATGCCCAAACTTCGGCCCGCATCGGGCAGTATCGTCATCGCCCCAGAAGGCCATCCGATCACCGTGCTCGGGGACGCCGGCAACGGGCTGCGCGTCGCCTTGATCCCCGGCGAGGCGCTGTCCGCGATGCCGACCTATCACAAGTGCCCGCGTCGCCTCGCCGGCGACGTGCGCCAGATGGTGCTGGCGCTCGAATGCCTCATTGGAGCCCGTTCCCGCAAGGGATGGTTTCGCCGGTCGGCGCGGCTGGACTGCCTGGGGTACGTGGAGACTCTGCTCAAGGATGCCGCCCACGGCCCTGAGATCAGCGAAGCCATAGGCTCGTTCTGGCGTGCCGGCGACGAGGAAAAGGCAATCTCGGTTCTCTTTCGCTACCTCTTGGACGCGAGCACCGATCTTCAAGGCATCGTCAAGGCCGTGCTGCCGTCGGCACCGGCCCAAGCGGCGGAATAGGCCGGAGTGGAAACCCGCCATGGACACCAAAAACGTCGTTCCCGCCGTGATCGTCTCCCACCGCCCCGACGGCTTGGCTGAGCAATGGGGCGGCTGTCTCACCACCGACGCCATTCCAGTCCCTGGCGGGCTTCTGTTCCGCACTTGGGCGCCCAAGGTCGGCAGCGTCGGTGTCGCCACCACGTTCGTGCCGTGTGGCGCGGTGGCGGCTGCTGAATATCTGGCTCGCCTTCCAACTGCGGAATGCGGCCGGTCCGAAACGGCAGGCCCGAAATCCGGCCCCGCTTAATCAGACCCGATGAAGCGACCCCGCTTATCTGTCGATCGGGCTCAACACGACCGTCGCCGACGCGCGACGGGGAAAGGTGACCGCGATGCCTACAGAACGGCCAAAGGCGCCAACAAAGATCGACCTCGCCAACCTGCCGATGCCGCGCAAGGTCGTGCTGGCGATTGCCGATTTCAGTTCGGTGATTGGCCTATCCGTCAGCACCTTGGACGAAACGGAAGCTGGATGGCTGTCGCGCGACACGGGTGGGAGCTTCACCTCGCTGGTGTGGAGCGACGCCGCGATCCGGGCGCGCTTCGCCCCGCTGAGCTTCGAAGAGTGGGACTTGGTCTACCGCATGATCGGCTACTGCGCCTTCCACGGAATCGCCTGGAGGGTGGTCGGTGGAACGGAGGAAAGCCCAAGCGCGGTGGTGTCTTCCGATGGCTGAACAACGAAAAACGACTTGCCTGGTGAACATGATGAGCAAACCCAGGCCCCCCGCGACGAAGGGGCGCACTCAAACCTGCCTCGATCTGCTGACCAAACCCGTGCCCGGCGGTTCCCTCGACCTTGTCCGCAAAGACCGCCCTGCCGTGTTTCGCCTGAGTGTCGAGGCGGACGACGCACTCGCCCTGGCGACCAGCGTCGCGGACCGCTCCGCGGCGATGGACGGGACCGCCCGGTACGTCTGGGAGCGCCGCGTCGGGGACCGCACCGTCTACGACATCACCACCGGCCGTGTGGCCAGCCTGCGCCTAGTCCACACAACCGGTCAGGACGCGAGCGGGTCGGGCGAGGAGCCAGCCGTAGCGGCGTAATGCGCTGACCGACTACCCTCCCGCTTCGCCTTCAGCCCGACAAGGATCTGGCCGTGACCGTGTACGTTGATGACTGGAAGGCGCCGCACAGGGGGATGCGCATGTGCCACCTGGTCGCCGACTCAACCGATGAACTGCTGCGAATGGTGGACCGCATCTCCGTCGCGCGGCGGTGGATTCAGCACCCCGGAACGGCCGAGGAGCACTTCGATGTTGCGCTGAGCAAGCGCGAGTTGGCGATCGCGGCCGGCGCGGTGCCGATCACGTGGCGGCAGTACGGCGGCATGGTGAACCGGCGTCGGCAGACCGGCGCGCTCGGCACGCCGGACGACGCCGTGGCCTACCTGCGGCAAACGCTGGCCGAGCGTCGGGCGACCGGCGGCGCAGCCACGCCGTCGGCGTGTGCGGACGGCGCCGTACCGGCTCCGCCCCAGAACCAGTGACAGGGAGGAGGGGGCGCCATGTCGATCACGGACACCGACCTCATGACGCTGGCATCTCTGTCCGAACTGGATGCGCGTCGCCCGCGCGACTTGCCGGCGGGCATTGGCCGCGGAGCGCTCCGCCGCCTCGACCGGTTCCAACTCGCGAAGGGTACGGCCGACAGCGGCTACCTGCGCACCGCCAACGGAACCGGAGTGTTGCGCAATCACACCGGTCGCCTCGAAATCCTGACCCTGATGGGCAAGCTCAACGACGCGCAGCTGGCCGAGATCTCGGCGATTCTGGCGCGCCGGCGTTAACGCGGCAGGTCCGGCCGCGACGGGACGGTGGAGGCGTCCGCGCTGGCGGCCATTCGCCGGGCCGCCTCGGCGGCGGCAGCCGGAGAGCCAAAGATCGCGTGCAGCCGCCGGCAGCACGGGCGCGTCGGCAGGCCGGCCCGATGACAGCGCAGTTCGGTGTAGATGTTGGGTATGATCCCCTCACTGCGCAGCGCGATGGACTGCAGCGCGTGCGGAATGTCGAGAATCGCCGCGAGACAGACGGCGTGTTCCACCGCCGCAATCACTTCTCGGTGTCGCGGGTGGCCCGGGGTCATCCAGGACCGTTGGATGCGCACCGCTTGGCGGGCCACCCGCTCCACCGCGTTGGTGACGGCGGTCTGCGCGGCGACTTGGTTCCCGCAGGCGCGGGCGACGCTGGCTGCCGCGTCCACCAGCCGGATCAACTCATGCTCGTTCGCGCGTCGTTCCAGCGAGGGCACGGCGCGGGGCGGGTCCGACGGGTTGTGGAAGACGAAGGAGCACCCGGCTAGGAGGTCGTTGGTGCGGGCGAACAGCACGTCGGCCACCGCGCACCCCGCCAACCGGCGCGCCGCTGTGAACCGCCGCCCCCAGGCGGACGCCGCGCGCAGCCGGAGGAGGCTCGTCACGGTGCGGGTGTCCGCCTCGAAATGCTCCAGCGCCTCGCGGAGCGCGGCCGCCCGCACAGCGAACGCGGTGCCGTCGATGTCCTCGGACAGCCACGCCTGCAGCGCGACGTCGATGGTCGCGACGTGGCGTTCGCATCGCGTGATCACGAAGTCCACCAGCGGCGCAAAGGCGGAGCGTTCCAACTGCGGTTCCTGCTCGCGCACTGTTGGCGGAATGAGAAGAAGCACGTCGCTGAGCCGGTTGAACAGCAGCGCGGTCTGCGAGGCGGCAAGGGTGAATTGGTCCTCCGTGACCACGGGGAGCGCGGCGAACGCCGTTGCGATTTTGGCGAGGTCCGCCTCGGCCCCGGCGAGCACCGCCTTGCGCTGGTTGGGCGGCTGGAAGGGCAGGGCGGCCAGTTCGGCACGTGACACGCCGAACCGTTCGACGAGGCAGTCATAAACGGCTGGAGCGACGATGAGGAGGCGCGCGAACAGCCGGATAGCGCGGGTGAACTGGTGGTCGGAGAGGGCGATGTAGCGGTGGGCGTGGGCGCGCAACGCCGGGATTTCGCAGTCGTCCAGCAGGGCAGCACCGGTCACGCTCATCGCGGCCCCCATCAGCAGATACCGGGCGTCCGGATCGTCGCCGGAATCGGCGTAGGCGACCGCGAAATGGGGCCAGAACGCGTAGGCGGACACCCAGGTTTCGAGCGCGCCGAGCAGTGGGCGCGGCACCGCCCACTCGACCCGCTCCAGCGACCATGCGTCCACCAGCGTGTGCGCTGCCGCGACCGACACGGCGCGCCAGAGGCTGCTGTCGGCCGACGCGTCGGGCCACACATGCAGGGCGTGCAGCACCGTGCGCAGCATGCGTTCCACGTCCGCGCAGAACAGGTGGTCCCGGCGCGTCGCGGCCCGGTCGAGCGCCGCCATCAGCTTCTGCCGATCCTGCGCGGACAGCGTGACCAGGTGCGCGTGCAGGTCGGCCTCGGTGACGCGCGGCCGGTCCTGCCCGCCGGCTCGCGCATCGTGAGCCGGACTTGCCGGGGCGGCGGTCCCCTTGGTGAACAGCCGCGGCAGAATCCCCGTCAGCACGTCACACCCGCCGCAGGTAGGTCTTGGCGAAGGCGGCCGGGTCGAGCGGCGGGCCGGTCAGCACGCCCTGGATCGCCGCGACGCCGGCGGTGGCCAACAGGTCGCGCTGGTCCTGCCGCTCGACGCCGACGGCGGCGATGGGGAGACGCAAGGCCCGGCCGATGGCGGTCACGGCGTGGATCGCTGCCTCGCTGGCCGGATCACCGTGCAGCCGGTTGACCAGTTCGCGGTCGACGATAACGCCGTCCAGCCGGATGTCCGCCACCGCGACGATCGGCAGGCCGCTGGCGCCGAAGCTGTCGAGCACGACCTGCACGCCGGCGGCGCGCAGCCGTTCGATGGCTTCCTTCGCGAGCCGCGGACGGTCGAGGATGGCGGTGTGGACCTCAAGGCACAAGCTGCGCGGCGACAGGTGGTAACGCTGCAGCGTGTTGGTCACGGCGTCGACGATGTGCGGGTCGGCAATCTGCCGGACCGAGAGGTTGATCCCGACCGGCGGAGGGGGCGTGCCGGCGGTTTGGGACCAGGCGGCGACCTGCGCGCATACCGCGTCGAGGTGCGCTTCCGTGACGGCTTTCACCAAGCCGGCCGCCTCCATCGTGTCGACAATCTCCGACGGCGGGACCGGCTGATCGGCGAAGCGGGCGCGCAGCAGCGCCTCGGCGGCCACCACGCGTCCATCGGCGACGGACACGCGCGGCTGATAGACAAAGCCGAACAGAGCAGGGTCCTTGGCGCGCAGCGCGTCCTCCAGCGCCAGACGCCGTCGCATCTGCAGGTCGAGCGGCTCGGAGGTGTAGGCCGCCTGGGCACCGCCGTCGTTGGCCGCCCGGTAGCTGGCGTTTTTGGCAGCCAGAAGCAGGGGTTCGGCTGTGGCCCCGTCGTCGGGCGTCATGGCGATGCCGACCGACGCGGTGACCTGCACGCGCTGCTTCGCGTCCAGAGACAGCGGCTCTTCGATGCTGGCCAGGATTTGACGCGCGAGACGCGCGGTCTCGTACACGGTCGGCACGTCCGGCAGGATGGCGACGAACTCGGCTTGCTGGATGCGGCCGACCGTCGCCGACGGCGGAAGCGTGTCGACGAGGCGCCGGGCGAGGTGGAACAGGATGGTGTCCAGCCGGTCGAGACCGAGCGCGTTGGCGATCTCATCGCGGCGATCGAGGGCGATGTGAACGACCCCCACCCGCTGGTGCCGCTTGTCGGCCAGGGCGACGGTGCGCTCCAGCAGGTCCACAACGATGGCCGAGTTGGCGAGGCCGGTGAGGCTGTCCGTCGTGGCGAGACGCGTGATCTGCTCCAGGACCCGCTTGCGGTCGCTGATGTCGGTCAGGGTGCCGACGAAGCGTTCCGTCACCCCGGCCGCGTTTCGCTCCAGGGCGCCGCGTGCCTCGACCCAGAGGATCTCCCCGTCGAGCCGCTCGATGCGGAACTCGGCGCCGAAGTCGGTCACAGCGCCTGCGGTGTAGGCGGCGATCAGGTCGCGGACGCGCTCGCGGTCCTCCTCATGCACCGCCCGGTTCCAGATGTCCGGTGGCAGCGCCTCGTGGCCGGTGTAGCCGAACAGGGCATAGGCGCTGTCGGACCACCACCACGCCTGCGTGGCGAGGGTGCATTCCCAGATCACGGCGCGGGAGCCGCGCAGCGCCAGGGAGAGCCGGTGCTCCATCACCGCTTCCTGCCGTCGGTGCTCGACCGCCTGCGCGAGCAGTGAGGTCACGGCGTCGGCAATGTCCCGCAGCGCCGAGAGGCCGTGCACGGTCAGCGTCGGCGCTGCAGCGGTCACGTTCAGAGCGCGGATGCTCTGCGCCAGCTTGCGCGCGGGCAGGGCGGCCAGGGCTTCGAACAGCAGGGAGGCGGCGAAACCGATCAGCCCGCCGACGGCGATGGCGACAGCGATCGCGGTGCCCAGCAGGCGGTCCAGGTCGCGCCCGATAAAGCCGCGGTCGGCGGTGACGGTGAGCTGACCGACATGTGTCCCGTTCTCGCCGAACACGTCCACGTCGGCCTGTTCCCCGATGTCGATACCGGCCAGCACCCAGGCCGTCCACGGAGACAGCGTTCGCGGCGGACGCGACGCTTTCGCCAGCGTGTCGGGCTTGCCGTCGACCATGAGGTCGATGACTACCTCCTGGATGCCGGGGTACGTCAGCAGTTCGTCGGCGACGGCCTGCGCCGCGTCGGCGTCGGCGGCGCGGATGGCCGCCTCGACTGCGCCGGCGGCCGACAGCACGCCGTGCTCGCGCACCGTGGTCAGGCGCAGGGTTTCGGAGCCGACCAGCGACCGGGCGTAGATCACGGCACCGCCGAGCGACAGTGCGGCGGCGAGCAGACCGGCGACGACGCCGATTTGCACAGTGGTGGCCGACAGGCGCTTGGGCGCACGCGGCGCGGAGGCTGGTGGGCGTTGCAGCCGGGCAAACAGGGCCGCCGGGAGCGAAGAGGCGCTGGACATGAGATTACCTCGGGGCGCGGCACGTGGCGCGGAACGACAGGGGCGGCAGGTGGGCGAGCCCGCCTTCAGTCGTGACGATCTGCCAGTCGCCCGCGGTCATGCCGGCACCTTCCGCGCAGTAGCGCGCCCAGGCGACGTTGCTCGACGCGAGGCCCGCGTAGACGCCCGGCGTCCGGGCTTCCACGGTGGTGACCGACGACAACGAGCGGGCGAGCCCGAGCACGGTCGGTGACAGCGCGTTTGCGGTGCTGCGGGAGGCGGTTTGGAGCGGCCGGACGACGTGCTCGCGGCTCGCCGCCGCCCAGACGGCGCCGGCGCGCACGGCGCTGCCGTCCGCCACGGTCGGCTTCCATGGGGCGGCGCCGGGATCGGTGGGCGGCGGAACCAGCGCGATGGGCTTTTCGGGACGATCCTCAATGGCCGCGCACCCCGCCAGTGGGAGTGCGACCAGAAGGGCCGTCAGCAGGCGTCGGGCGTCGGTGTGCATGTGCTCCTCGAACGTGGTCCAACTCGACGCGGGCATTCTACTGGGTCTCAAGTGGCGGAATCTCCCCAGCCAGATGCGCGGAGCGAGCATCTGGAGGCCGGGAAAATGCACAGCGCTTCGCGGTACAGTCCCCCGACGAATTTCCGCGTGAGGGGGGAATGCTGCTGCTGAAAAGGTTCATGGACTGGGCCCTGAGCGGGTCCGGTCAGCCGCCGGCAGCGGAGTGGGAAGGGTGGGACGTGCCCATTTACCCGCCGCTCAACGAGGGGCTGCCGGCGCTGCCCGTGGCGCGGCTGATCGAATCCCAGAAGAAGCTGGTGTACGACATCAGCGAATTGCTCGAGATCACGCCGGCCGATTTCGACCGGCTGGTGCGCCCGATCATCGAGGGCATGGCGGGGCTGGTGCATCTGCTGCCGGCCAGCGAGCGCCATCACCACCGCGCGGCCGGCGGCCTGTTCCACCACAGCTTGGACGTCGCCTACCGGGCGGCGCGGCTGTGCAAGACGCGCATCTTCGAGACCACCGCGACGCCGCAGGTCCGCAACCGGCTGGAGCCGCGCTGGAGGGTGGCGGTCGGCGTTGCCGGGCTGCTGCACGACGTCGCCAAGCCGGTGACCGACGTGACGATCAGTGACCGCTCTGGCGACGTCGTGTGGTTGCCGTCGGAAAGCCTGTACGAGTGGACGCAGCGTAATGGCATCGACCGCTATTACCCGCGCTTCCGGTCTGGGCGCACGCAGAAGCACGAGCTGCTCACCTCGGCGCTGTTCGACCTGGTCCTGAACCGCGAGTTCAAAACGTGGCTGTTCCAGTTCGGCGACGGCCCGGCGGCGGCGCTGTACGGGACGCTGTCCGGGGCGCACAGCGACAACGTGGTGGCACATCTCGTCGCGCAGGCAGACCGGGCGTCGGTGTCGGCGGACCTGCAGCGCCAGGGCGCCACGGTGGAGAGCGTGCATCTGGCGGTGCCGGCGCACGCCTACCTGCTCGACGCCATGAAGCGGTTGCACGCCGATAAGAAATGGACGGTGAACGACGGCGGGGTCCTGTGGCTCCTGCAGGATGGCCTCTACGTCGCGTGGGAGCGCGGCGCCCGCGACATCCTGGAGGTGCTGCGCCGCGACCTGATCCCCGGCATCCCGTCCTCGGCCGATCTGCTGGCGGACATTCTGATCGAACGCGCGATGGCCACCCCGCGACTCCTGCCGGACGGGATGATGTTCCGCTATCACCTCGTGCTGCCGGAGATGCTGAAGGCGCGAGGGGGGCACCGGCCGATCCCCATGCTGAAACTCGCGCTCGGCGACGACTTCTTCGGCCGCAAGCCGCCGCCGTGGGTGCCGGCGATCACCGGGCAGGAGGCCGACGCGCTGCTGGACCCGGCGACCGTCGGGGCGGTGGACGTCGGCGCCGACCCGGAGGCGCTGTTCATGGCGGCAACGCTGCCCGCCGCGAAGGAGACGGCGCGCGAGGCCGCGCCGGCGAAGCGGTCAGGCGAGCCGGCCAACGCGGTCCCGCCGGGATCGAAACAATCCGGCGCGGACAGCGGGACCGGATCGGACGGCGGAAAGCGCGCGGCACACTCCGGCCAGACCGGCGGGGGCAGCGCCAATCCGGGCGCCGACGCGACCACCGGTCCAAACGCCGCGCCGCCGGCGGAAACGGCAGCACCGCCGGTTCCGCTCCCCGGCATGGCCCTCGACGACCAAGCCCTGCGCGCGGCGCTCGACGACATGCTCGACGAGGACCTCGAAGCGGACGGCATGGCGCCGACGCGGACCGATGCCGCCGCGCGGGCCAAGCAGGACGAGAGCACGGCGACGGAGACGCTCGCTCGGCTCGGCGCTCCCGGCGCGCTGCTCGACCGCCTCCTGAGGGCGATCGGTGCCAACCAACTCGATGCGCTGCAGCTGATGATGCGGTGCCCGGACGGCCGCGTCGCGCTGCGCCATCCGCAGGCCCTGGAAGCGATGATCGCGCTCGGCGCCGACCTGGTGACGGAACCGCGCACCGGCCCCGTGCTGAGCCAGTTTGAAGCGGCCGGCGCGGTCGAGCCGCACCCGGACGATCCGAAGCGCTGCGTCCAAAAGATCGACGGAGTCTCCGTTGTGGTGCTCAAGGGCGACCTGTCGCGCGAGGTCGAACAGCGGTTGCGCGCCACGGCAACGCCGCCTGAGCCGCATCAGCCCGAACTCGCGCAAGAGGACCGGGCGCTGGTCCGCGCGTTCCTGGCCGAGGCGAAGGAAGCGGGGCGTGCCGCACCGGACGGAGCTTTGGTGGTGCCGTACGCGGTCCTGAAGTCCTTCGCCGGGGCTGCTGGAATCAGTGCCATACGGATGTTGGCGATTGTGAAGTCAGTGGGCGCTCAGCACACGAACGCTGATGTGACCCTGCCTAAGGAGGTCGTGGATGGAGGCTTATGAGATGCCATGGCGGCCCAACTTCGAGTTGGGCGCGGCCACGGCGTGGGGGGTATCGGCTGCTGCCGGTGTGGGGATGAGCGTGGCGTCCAGCCTGCCCGCGCTGCCGTGGCAGATGGGCACGGGCATCGCGGTCGTCATGGGGGCGTACCGCGGGGTGCAGGGATGGCGCAACGCCAAGCGCCGCCGCCGCCTCCTTGGCCGGGACGTGCCCCACATCACGATCGAAGAGTTGGCGCAACGGGTGACGAAGGCGCCGGATCGCGTCTATCTGGGACGCGGATTCCAATGGGACCACGAGCACTGCCAACTCGTCTACGAGATCAACAAGCGCAGCCGTGGCGACATCCTGCCCAAGAACCCCAAGCGCGCCGGCGCGGTGTGGATCCACGGTCTCGACGCCCGTGAGGTCGACGTCGAAATCCCGCTGCCCTACATGGACGTGCACACGCTCCTGCTGGGCACCACCGGCGCCGGCAAGACCCGGTCCTTCGACATCATGATCGCGCAGGCGATCCTGCGCGGCGAAGCCGTGTTCGTGATCGACCCCAAGGGCGACAAGGGCCTCAAGGCGCTCATGAAGGCGGTGTGCGAGTACATGGGCCAGCCCGAACGCTTCCTGTCGTGGCACCCGGGCTTTGCGGAGGACAGCGTCCGCCTCGACCCGCTGCACTCCTTCGGGCGCGGCACCGAGGTGGCCAGCCGCATCGCCGCGCTGATGCCGGGCGAAGGCACGTCGGCCTCCTTCAAGAGCTATTCGCAGATGGCGCTGACCTACGTCGGCCAAGGCCTGATCCTGACCGGCAAGCGGCCGTCGCTTGTGTCCTACAAGAGTTATCTCGAGGGCACGGTCGAGGAGCTGGTCCTGAAGTGCGTCGGCGTGTGGGCCGGCGCCCACCTGTCCGACGGCAGCGCCCGGCTGGCGGCCTACACCAACGGGGCCAAAAACAAGGCCGCTGCGGCGACCAAGGCCATCGAGTTCTACCACGCCGAACTGAAGCCGGTGAAACCCAACGCGGACCTGGAAGGGCTGCTGGGCCTGTTCGTCCACGACCGGGCGCACTTCTCGAAGATGATCGCGACGCTGATCCCGATCCTGACGCAGCTGACCGCCGGCGATCTGGCGACGCTGCTCTCGCCGGAGCCCCAGGACGGCGACACGCGCCCGATCACCGACACGGCCAACATCATCCGCATGGGACAGGTCGCCTACATCGGCCTCGACAGCCTGTCCGACAACATGGTTGGCTCCGCGGTTGGGCAAATCCTGCTGGCCGATCTCGCGGCGGTGGCCGGCGAGCGCTACAACTACGGCGCCGGCCTGAAGCCCGTGAACGTGTTCGTGGACGAGGCCGCGGAGGTCCTGTGCGACCCGTACATCCAGGTCCTCAACAAGGGCCGTGGCGCGCTCATCCGCAGCGTGCTCGCCACCCAGACCCTGGCCGACTTCGAGGCGCGTCTCGGCAACAAGGCCAAGGCGATGCAGATCCTCGGCAACGTCAACAACATGCTGGTGTTGCGCGTGCAGAACACCGAGACGCAGCAGTACGTCGCCGAGACGCTGCCGGAAACCAAGGTGCATTACCTGATGCGCACGCAGGGCCAGAACACGCAGTCCAACCCGCTGTTCTTCGGCGCCAACGCTGGCGAGCGTCTGATGGAAGACGTGTCTCCGTTGGTGCCGGCCACGCTGCTCGGCGAGTTGCCGAACCTCGAATTCTTCGTTCGGCAGGCCGACGGCTCGTTCTGGAAGGGCTTTGTGCCCATCGTGGATCTCAAGGAGGCAGCTTGATGACGGCTCTGCGAGCCCAGAAGCAGACCGACAGTGTTCCGGTCTCGTCGTGCGGTTCCGCCGCCGACATCATTCGCGCCTTTCGGACGCGCCGGAAGGAGACGGGCCGGGTGTGGCGGATGCTCGACCTGGATTGGCCGGTCGGCACGGACCTGGCGCGCGCTGCCGCGGAGTACGTGACCGACGCCGTGCCCGGCCCGCGCATGCCTCTGCTCGACCACGCGCTCTGCGCCGCGCTCAAGCGATACGACGAGGACACCGGCCTCGATGATGACCTGCGGCTACGGCGCATGTCGCACATCCTGTTCGACGAGTTGGCCGGCGGCCTGACGGCTCTGCACGTGGCGTCGCCCGACGGGCGCCGCGTGTGGCTGCCCGAACACGGTCTGCCGCTGATGGGGTGGCTGGCGGAGGGCGGCGGGACGATCCAGCCCCGACCGCCGGTGGACCGGCGCGTGATCCGGCGGGCTATCCAGAGCTACGCGGTCCCACTCCCATACCGTGGCATGTTGATGGAGGATTGAGTGGCTGAGGACGCTTCATCGAAAACGACGACCCTGACCGGGGCGTTCGTGCTGCTCCTCGCGCTCTACGCGCTGGTGGTGCCGGGCAGCTTCCTGCGCGACAACATGGAACGGGAGTTGACCTGGTACATCAACATCCTCGGGCCGGACAACGCGCGCTGGATCGCGGACGCGGGGGAGGAGTGGTACGACACGCTGCTGGTGCGCACCGGCATCGCCTCCGCCGTTGCCGACCAGTTCATGCCGTCGAGCGACCAGCGCGCGCGGTCGGGGGCGATGCGCGACATCGGGTATGAGATCTGGTTCCCCTACGTCGAGGGCCGTGGTTGGGTGCTGCGCATCCTCATCCATCAGGCGCTGTACCGGATCGCCATGGTCACGCTGTGGTTCCCGTTCTTCTTCATGGCGGTGATCCCGGCGGTGTTCGACGGGCTGATGGAGTGGCGCAAGCGCCGCTACACCTTCAACGCCGCCAGCCCGGTGATGCACTCGCTCGGCATGCGCGGGCCGGTGCTCGTGCTGACCGCGCTCGGGGTGATGCTGTTCGTCCCGTCTGTGGTCGGACACCCGCTGATCCCGCCGCTGGCGATGGTCCTGGTGGCGATCATGCTGCGGTGGTCGGCGATTCACACGCAGAAGATCGTGTAGCGCACGGTCGACAAAACTCGCACGCCGGCGCAGCAAGAAGCGGAGCCCTTCGGCTCCGCTCGCCTTGTTTGGGAGCCCGTGCTGAGCCGGAAGCACCAGTGTCAGCCCCTCATTTGGTAACGACCGTGGGCAAATCAGCCACCTTCACTGATTCCCGGTTTTGAACCAAAGCGGCTTACGCTTTTGCACAGCGTGGAACAGTGCTTCGAAAACCCCGGCTTTCCGCCCTCCGTGATGTCGAAGAACGGACAAGGGGCGGTTTTGTTCGCCACCAAGGTTCGATTGTCACCGGTGAGTTCGCTTTAGAAGACGTTCCTCGGCTGTTACCGCAGGCAAATCCACGATCGTTCGTGTAGTATCGCAGCCGTCGATGGCGGCGGAGAGCGAAATGATCGGGGTGCAGGACACGCAGACGAAAGCGGCCGAATCAACGCGATTGCGCTGGTACAAGCGGGGGGTGGGCCTGTTGATCCTCGCCACCGTTGTGGGATTCGGCGTCTACTCCTACGCGAACGCCACGGACGGAGTCTCCTACATGGTCGGCTCCGCGATGGCGAGTGTTCTGTTCGGATGGCTGCTTGCGATGCCGTTCACCCGTGGCGCTCGGAAACCATTGAGATCCGCGACTGCCCTGACGCTGGCGTTTGCCCTGTTGTTCGTCGTCAATATCAAGCGGGTGGTGGAGACCCGCGAGGCCAAGCAGGTCGTCGCCCTGCTCAAGGCATCAGCCGGCCCGACTGACCTGATGCGGCGGCTTGAGGGGAGCGGGGACAACAAGATGGCCGCTTTTTTCAAGTTCGCAGCCGAGGCTTTCCAGGCGACCGTGGGTGAGATGAAATCCCTGGTTGCCGGGATGGCGCCGCCGGAATTAGACGCCCCATTTGATCCCGCAACGGCCTCGCGCGACGAACTTCAGAGGCTCCACAAGGCGGCCAAGATCGCGGAGACCAACGCATCGGCGGCAGAGGGCACCGTCGACACCCTCTACGACCGGGAGCGATCGCGCGTGGCTGAGTACCTCGACAAAAGCGGCCTGAGCGAGCACACCCGACGCAACAGTCTGCAGGGGTTGGACCAGCGCTTGGCCGACTACCGGCCCTACTTCAAACGCCTGTTCGCCCTCAAAGCCGAGGAATACCGCGCGACAGCCCAACTTTTCGCGATCCTCGCAAAAGAGCACGGCCTCTACAAAATCGGGCCCTCCGGCCAGATCGTCTTCGCCAACCACAACGTCGTCCAGAGTTACAACGACGTCGCCCAGGCTATGCAGGACATTATCGCGGCTCAGCAGGCGCACCTAAAGGCAGGCGAGGCGTTGGACGCCCGCTACGAAGCGGGCTACCAGCGTCTCACCGGCGGGAAATGACCAGTACGTCGACGCACGGCTAAGCCGCTGCCTTCTCCCCCGAGGCCGGTCCTTCCCACAGTGCGGCCAGAGCCGCCTCGTCGACGATGGGAAGCCGCGGCGCAGCGATCTCGTAACGGTCCGCACGGTCCGTCACCATGGTTAATCGCTGACCGTCCTTTGACATGGCGTAGCGCCCGGACAGGGAGCCCAGCCGTTCGGTCCAGAGCGCGATCCCGGCGAAGTTGTCCGGAGACATGGCTGGCGCGCAGGCCCGGTAGATGTCCATGGCATCGCCGACCAGTTTCCGGACGTCGTCGCGCCTCCTCAGTTGGCGCTCCATCACCGTGTTTGTCTGATTGGGCGCAGCCAAGGCTCGGGCCATGTCGTCGAGCGTCTCCAGGGCAGCCTCGACCATCCGTCGGGGGTCGCCGCCGACGAAGAACTCGGTGCCGGCCAGCACGTGGACCGTCTCCATCCGGTCGTCCGCGATAGAAGACCGCCCTCGTCGGCCGATGTCGCGCTCGATCTCGCGGATTGCTTCACTCATGGTGCTGCCGCTGCCGCGCACCGCGACCTTCAGAACGCTGCCGTCGCGGCGGGCAGCGGTCTCCAGCTGGAGGTATAGAGCATGCATGTCCGTCCGCCATTTCTTGCGGGCGGCGGTCACTGCCGAGAACGGCGCCCGGAGGGTCCGCAGGACGGCGGCAATGCGCGGGTAGTCGGCCAGAAACTCGCGTTTCCGCCGGATCAGCTGTTGACGACGGACATCGTATTTGTGGCTGCTTTCCAGAGTGTCCCAGGTGTCCGGAAAAAGCTGACGGCCGCAGACATTGCCCACCACGATGTGTCGTCCGTCCGCAAGTCGGACCACGAAGCCCCAATTGTGCGGCACGCCGCAGCTGGGCTTGGAACACTGGATCTTCTCGGGAACCCGGTAGGAGGCGACGATCGCCGCCATGACGGCGTCCTTCGGAACTTCGCCCTGTTCGAGCAGGTCGAACTCGGCGTGCGGGTCATCGATCTCCAGTTTGCGGCCGAGGATGTCGTCGTCGGAAAGATGCTGGTGGACAGTCAAGCGGGTCTCTCCTTTCAGATACCGTCACGTGTGCTCGCACCACGGGTGGTGCGAGGCTCTGGCCGCACTGACGCTCCTCTCCCGATGACAGCGGGTGTTCGTTACCCGTTCAAATTGTTTGTGCTGCTTCTTGTACCGCTGGCCACGCGGACGGTCAACCTATTGCTGTTGGCGACCTCGCTGGGGCGCAAGATGTAGCTGACCAGGGGAGAGATCGAAACGAATTGGTCTCGCTTCCATCGCCTGTAGGTGGCGAGCATCCTTCGCGCGCCGTCACAGGAGGATGGGTCGTCCGCGTTCCGTAAAAGCAGGAAGTGCCGGGCGAAGCGGTTCCAGCCGAACGGATGCCCGGCGGTCAGAAGGTTGCATGCGGGGGGGCGGTCGCTGCGCCGCGCCATGCCACTCAAAGCGCATTTTAGGCCGAGAAAGATGCGCGCAGGGCGCATCTGGAGGGCGCGCGACGGACACCGCCTTTGCGCGATAACCACGGGTAGGCATGACGGAGTACCCCCGTGATCGATCCGACCCAACCCATTGAAATCCCGCGCACCGTGGACGAGCCGCTGCACATGCTGCTGTGGACCGTCGACGACGTCGCACCCGTGGGCCTCGGCCTGTTCGCCGGCGTCCTGGTCGGCAAGATGATGTTCTTCTTCTTGCTGGGCATCATCGGGTCGTACTTTTACCGCCGCATCCGCGACGGCAACCCCGACGGGCTTTTCCTGCACCTGCTCTATTGGATCGGCTTGCTGCCGAGCAAGGCGCGCACCGTCCCGAACCCCTACGTCCGGCTGTTCCTGACATGATTTACAGCAAATTCCTCCAGACGTGGCGGGGCACGCGCAGCGAGAACCGGTTCCACCGCATGGCCCATGGCGGTCTGGCCGTCGGCGTCGTGCTGCTCGGGGTGCGCTCATTCTTCGCCGAACCGGTCGTGATAATCGTCCCGCCCACCTTGAACGAGAAGGTCGAAGTGACGCGCAACCGCGCCAGCGAGGGCTATCAACGGGCCTGGGCGCTGTTCTACGCCGAACTGCTCGGCAACGTCACGCCGGACACGGCCGGGTTCGTTCGGGAGGCGCTCGCGCCGCTGCTCGATCCGCAGATCTACGGATCCGCCATGGAGGCCATGGCGCTGCAGATCGAGGAGATCAAGCGCAACCGGGTCACCCAGCGCTTCGAGCCGCGCACGATCCTGTACGAGCCGTCCACCGACAAGGTGTTCGTCCGCGGGGTCGCCTTCACCAAGGGGCTGGTCGGCGAGGAAGCGCGCTCGGACCGCACCTATGAGGTGCGCGTGAGCCTGCGCGACTGGCGGCCCGTCTTCACCCACATGGCGACCTACTCCGGCGAGCCGAAAACCAGCAAGGAACTGGAGCGGCAGCAGCATCTGGAAGATCGGCGGCGCGCGAACAAGCGGCGCCAGGAGGGATAATACCGTGAACACGCGGATTTGCTGCGCCGCCCTGGCGCTTGGTCTGGTCGCCACCCCGGCGCTCGCCGGATCGTCCTCGGCACCGTCCTGGCGGACCGTGGAACTGCCGCCGGTCGGACGGGAGGTCGTTGCCGAAGCGACTGGCAAGAGCGCCGCCGGCAACGCGAACATCGACGATTTGCTCCAGCCGGTCAGCCTGAGCGTGTCGCCGGGTGTCAACGAGTTGGTCTACGTTGCGCGGGACAATCTCAACCGCATCGTGACCCCGTTCAGCCACCCGGAGGTGAAAGGCCCGGAGGGCATGACCGTCGATGTGCACGACAACGTCGTCTACATCGCACCGGGCGGCAAGGCGCCGGTCAGCGTCTACATCACGGAAAAGGGCGAGGAGACGGTCGCGATCAACCTGACGCTGGTGCCGGAGGAAATTCCGACGCGGGAAATCCGGCTCATGCCGAAGGGCGGGCGGATGCCGATCGCCGCCGGCAGCGCGGTCAAGGCCCAGCAATGGGAGCAGTCGCACCCCTACATCGACACGGTTCGCCTGGTCATGCGCGACATCGCGCTCGAACGGATTCCGCAGGGTTACAATCTGCGTCGCACCGACTCATCCGACCGCGTGCCGGTGTGCCAACCACCGACCGGCGTGCAGGTCAGCTTCGCCGACGGCCAGACGATGGGCGGCGCCAACCTCGAAGTGCGGATCGGCACCGTGACGAACCGCAGCGGCGGCGCGGTGGAGCTTCTGGAAACGTGGTGCGCGCAGGACCTCGGCGTGGCGGCGGTGTCCTTCTGGCCGCACGTGGTCCTCGCGGCTGGTCAGACGTCGGAGATCTACGTGGCCCTGCGCCGCGGCGGCAGTGAGCGGTCCAGCGCATCGATCCGTCCGTCCCTCCTTGGCGGGAGCCGCTGATGCAGCTGAAGGAATTTTGGAACCGGCTCCACCCGACGGTGAAGCGGTCCATCGCGGTGGCCGGCGCCGCGTCCGTGGGCCTTGGCGTGATCTGGATGGGCAACTCATCGATGGACAAGCCCGAGCAGAAGCGCGACAGCTCACAGATCATCAAGAGCGTGCTGACCGACCGCGACCCCCGCGATGTCGGCGTGGACGCCATGGCCGCGCAGCTGGAAATCCAGCGCCGCAAATCCGACGAACTGGAGCGCACGATCGGCTCGCTGCGTCGCGAGATCGAACTGTCGAAGAAGAACGCTCCGCCGGACAGCGAGGGCGTCAAGCGTCTCCAGGCGACGGTCCAGGAGATGCAGCGGCAATTCAGCGATTTGCAGCAGCAGCGCGACCGCGAGCGGCTTGCCAAGGTGGGGGGCGGGACACCGGTCATCGGCAAGCCGCCGGGTGGCGAGGGCGATGCGCCGGGCGCGACCACGCCGCCCGGCCTGCCGGTGGAGGGTGGGGCGGAACTGCCGCCCACCGCAGCGCCTCCCGAGCCTCCGGAACCGCGCGCTCCGGACCTGACGCGCCCACCGTCCGCGGCGGACATCTTCCGCGGCGTGCGCTCGCCGGCCCCGGTGGGGCAGGGCGGCGCGTCGCGGTCGCCGACGGCGCCGCTCGCCAACCCGCCGGCGGCCGGCACACCCGCACCGTCGCCGGCGGCCGGCAGCACCGCGACCTTCACGCCGCAGGCCGGCGGCAAGGTGAAGATCGCGCGCTACAGCCAAGAGGTCGCCGCGCCACGGGAGGCCGACAAGGAGGGCGACGCCGACAACGTGCTCGCCACCGGCGACAGCGTGCCGATCCCGGCTGGATCGATTCTGAGCGGCACCCTGATCACCGGTATGGACGCGCCGACCGGTCAGTCGGCCCGGAAGGATCCCTTCCCGGCGCTGCTGCGGCTCAAGATGGAAGCGATCCTGCCAAACCGCTTCATGCTGGACGTGAAGGACTGCTTTGTGCTCATGGGCGGGTTCGGCGATCTCTCCAGCGAGCGCGCCTACCTTCGCGCCGAGACCATCAGCTGCGTGCGCAACGACGGGCGCATCGTGGAGACGCGCCTGGAGGCCTACGCCACGGGCGGGGACGGCAAGAGCGGCGTGCGGGGCCGGCTGGTGAGCAAGCAGGGGCAGCTGATCGGCCGCGCCCTGATGGCCGGCTTTATGGAAGGGGTCAGCAAGGCCTTCGACGTGAAACCCGTGCCGGTCATCCAGACGCCGACCAGCAGCGGATCGCTGGCCCGCAAGCAGCAGTATCAGTCGAACTTCTCCGAGGACAGCTTCCAGTCGGCGGCGGTGGCCGGCGCGTCGTCGGCGCTCGACCGCATCGCCCAATTCTACATCGACCTGGCGGAAGCGACGCAGCCGGTCGTCGAGGTGGACGCCGGCCGGGCCATCGACATGGTCGTCACCCGCGGGACCAAGCTGGACTTCAGCCGGAAGGGCAGCAGCATGCCGACGTCCGGCTCGGCCGTCGAGCGCGGGGCCGGCAAGCCGGGCGCCGGGGCCGGGGCGCTGTTCCCGGACCTGCCGACCGCGCCGACCACGCCAGCTGTCCCGACCACGCCAGTGCACAAGTCGCCGGGGCGGCTGAACAACACGCCGTCGAGCCGGTCCCACACGTCCTACACCGGCTGATCGCCGCTCAAAGGCATTTTTGACCCCGCAAGTTCGCGTGGGCGCGCATCTGGACGCCGGGACTTTGCGCGCCCCGTTTTGGCACTCTCGCACAATTCGAGGAGGGTTACGGCATGAGGTTTGGAGCTGGTACGCGCGCGCGCGCTCACACGGTTCGGTCGTATTTGCGGCTGGCCGGCGCGCTGTCGGTCGCCGCGGCTCTGCTGTCGGGATGTGCGGCCCTGGGCATCGGCGAAAGTGAATACGGCTGCCCGGGGCGGCCAAGCGGCGTTACCTGCATGAGCGCGCGCGAGGTCTACAAAGAGACGGACAACCGCGTCTCGCTCAGCAACGACATGCTGGCCGAAAACGCCGATCGGTCGGGCAAGGATCCCTCGGCCAAGGAGGGCGCCCGGAAGGATGGCGGAGAACGGCGCCCTGCGGCCGCGCCGCAAGACTCTGCCAGCGTGGCGGGCATGCCGGTGCCGGCGGTGCTGCCGGACGGCTCGGTCCCGGTCCGCTCGCCCAGCCATGTGATGCGCATCTGGGTCGCGGCGTTCGAGACGCCGACCGGCGATCTCGTCATGCCGGGATACGTCTACACCGAAATCGTTCCGCGGCGTTGGCAGGTCGGCCTGCCGACGCCGGACACTCAGCGCGTCCTGGCACCGCTCTCGGTGCGCAGGGCGTCCACCAACTAGCAACGAGGAGGACGGTGACGTGAAGGGGATGCACAAGGAGACCATCGCGGCGCTCGCCGCGCTGGCGGTGTTCGTGACGGCGCACGCCGCGATGGCCGGCACCGGCGGCACGGCGTTCGATCAGGTCTGGCTTGACCTGACGGAATGGACGCAGGGCACGCTGGGCCGCGTCATCGCCGGCGGCATGATCCTGGTCGGCAGCATCATGGGCATCGCGCGGCAGAGCATCATGAGCTTCGCCGTGGGTGTCGGCAGTGGGGTCGGTCTGAACAACGCGCCGCGCGTGATCGAGTCCATCGTGACCGCCACCCTGCCGGTGGTGGCCGACGCCGGCGCCAGCGTGTCGAGCGTCGCGACGTTCTAAGCGCTTTCAGGACCGGGTGAGGACGACACGCCGATGGTGACGATCGCCATCGGCGTCGGCGTTTGGGGAAACGCACGAGGGTGGGGGACAGCATGACGGGGATGCGGACCGGGGCTCTGGCGGCAATGGCGGCGCTCGTCGCGGTGACGGCGTTCGGGCAGGACACGACCCCGCCGAAGGTCTCCGTGCTGGTCAATGGTGTGGCGGCCGACGGCTCAAAACAGGTCACCATCCGCAGCATGGATGACCTGGCGGTCGGTGTGGTCGACACCGACGGGGCGTCGTCCATCCAGTCGGCGACCATGACCGACCGGACCGGGGCGGTGCAGGTCCTGACCGTGAACACCAGTGCGGCGGCCCTGAACCAGCCGCTGACCGTGTCGATAGCGGACGGCAAGGGCAAGTTCGAGATCGTCAGCGACACATGCAGCGGCGCCAAACTCGGCCCGTCGAGCGACCCGAGCGGGACCTGCTCGATCGCGGTGCGCGCCGTCGCCACCGACAACGGCACGGCGACCGGCGTCCTGCGCATCGCGCACCCCAGCAAGACCTTCGATGTCCCTCTGTCGTCGACCGTGACAGGCATGACCCAGGGCGTGGCGGACCTTTCGGGCAACCAGACCTGCGCCGCCAACCGTCAGACCAGCGTCGCCTGCGGGTCGTTCACCGTGACCAACACCGGCGGCTTCGCCATCAAGAACATCGCGGTCGTCAAGACCGGCGCCGACGCCGACAAGTTCGCCTACACGCACAATTGCCCGGCGAGCCTGACCAAAGGCCAGACCTGCACGATCACCGCCAAGGCGGTCGGCCTGACCGACAACGGAACCTTCTCCGATTCCGTGGCCGTCAGCTACGCCTCGGAAGGGACCGGGGCGTGGGCCGGCCAGACGCTGACCTCGGCGCCGCGCGAGAACACCGTCACGGTGACCGGCTGGGCGGCGAAGATCGCCTATGAGAACGCGGTCGGCACCGGCATGGACGTGACAGGCCCCGGCGACCCGGCCTACGGCACCCAGCGCCGGTTCGCCGTTAAGAACGTCGGCGAAATCACCAGCGGCGCGGTGTCGGTCTCCGTGGTCGGCAACGACTACGAGATCGTCACGAACGAGTGCGAGGGGCGCCAGCTCGCCGCCGGGGCCACCTGCGCCGTCGATGTGCGGCCGAAGGCGTCCGGCAACGGCAAGCTGGCCGGCACGCTGCGGACGACGCTGTCCGGCGTGAACACGGACCTCGCGCTGTCCGGCATCGCGCAGGGTTGGAAACCGCCGCTGCTCTCCTTCGTCGCGGCGAACGGCAACGGCATGGACGTCGACGGACCGGGTGCGCCGGCCTACGGCGCCGAGCGGGCGTTCCAGGTCCGCAACGACGGCGACCTGCCCACGCAGGCGATCACCGTCACGCTGGGGACCAGCAACAACTTCGAGCTGATCGGCAGCAACACCTGCGCCAACGCGACGCTCAAGGCCGCCCAGGTGTGCACCGTCACCGTCCGGCCCAAAGCGACGGCCGCCGGCACCTACTCGACGACGCTGCGCGTGGTGCAGGGATCGAACACCGCGGACCTCGGCCTGTCGGGCACGGCGCGCAAGTTCGCGCCGCCCTCGCTGGTGCTCGCCGCGACGGACGGCAACGCCACGCTGATGGACGTCACCGGGCCGGGCGCACCGGCCTATGGTCTGCCCGTGACCTTCACCCTGACGAACAACGGCGATTTCCGGTCCAACGCCATCGCGTTCGCGCTCACCAACTCGGCCAACTTCGAGTTCGGGCCGGGGGCGACCTGCGTCTCCGGGACCACCAAGCTCGACGGCGGTACGAGCTGCACCATCATCGTGCGCCCCAAGGCGACCAACAACGGCACGCTCGTCGGCGCGCTCAACGTGACCGGCGACAACAACCCGTCGGTCGCGCTGAACGGGACGTCGGTCGGCTTCAAGCCGGCGGAACTGGTCTTCGTCGACGCCGCCGGATACGGCATGGACGTGGTGGGGCCGGGTACCCCCGCCTACGGCAACCCAAAGACCTTCTGGGTTCGCAACGCCGGCGACCTGCCGACCAAGGCGGTCGCGGTGGCGCTGTCGGCGCTGACGAACTTTGAAATCACCGCGCAGACCTGTGCTGGCGCGACGCTGCAGCCGGCGGACAGCTGCTCGGTGACCGTGCGGCCCAAGGCGACGGCGGCGGGGCAGATCAACGCCACGCTTAACGCCACGCAGGGCACGCAGTCGGTAGCGCTGCAGTTGGACGGCAAGGCGTCTGCCTTCGCCCCGGCGAGCCTCACCATCGCCGCGACGAACGGCAACCCGAGCGCCATGGGCGTGACCGGGCCGGGCAACCCGGCGCGCGGGTCGGCCGTGACCTTCACCGTCAGCAACACCGGCGACTTCGCGTCGCAGAAGATCGGCGTAAGCCTCACCAACACTGACAACTTCGAGGTGTCGGGCGGCAGCTGCGTCCTCGGCACCACGCAGCTGGCCGGTGGCGCGAATTGCACGATCGACGTGACGCCGAAGGCGACGGCCAGCGGCCCGTTCGTCGGCGAGATCAAGGTGACCGCCGACAACCAGCCGAAGTTCGGCCTCGGCGGCACCGCGACCAACTTCAACCCGGCGCTTCTCGCCTTCGCCGACGCCAACGGCTCCGGCCTGGATGTGGTCGGCCCCGGCGCGCCGGCCTATGGCCTGGAGCGCACGCTCAACGTCACGAACAAGGGCGAGCTGACATCTGCCGCACTGACGGTGGCGCTGACCAGCTCGGCGAACTTCGACATCACCGACCAGAACTGCGCCGGTGCCAAGCTGGCCGGCGGCGCGTCGTGCTGGATCAAGGTACGCCCGAAGGCGTCCACTGGCGGCGCCTACACCGCGACGCTCCGCGCAACTCAAGGGTCGAACACGGTTGATTTGCCGCTGACCGGCACCGCCTCGGGCTTCGCGCCGGCCAACCTGCTGGTCGCGGTGACGTCGGGCAGCGCGTCGGAGATGAACGTCGTGGGGCCGGGCGCGCCCGCCTACGGCACCGCCATCACCGCCACGGTGACCAACACCGGCGACTTCCGCTCGGACACCCTGGCCTACACGCTGACGAACACCACCAACTTCGATCTGGTGACGGGCGGCACCTGCGTGAACGGTTCCACCCAGCTCGACGGCAAAGCGAGCTGCACGATCAAGGTGCGGCCGAAGGCAACCGCGTCGGGAACGATCGCGGGCAGCCTGACGCTCACGGCGAACAACAACCCGACGCTGGCTCTGTCGGGCACCGCCAGCAACTTCACCCCGGCGTCCATCGTGTTCGTGGCGGCCAACGGCTCGGGCATGGACGTTATCGGTCCGGGCGCGCCGGCCTATGGCACGACGCGGACCTTCACGCTGCGCAACGACGGCGAACTCACGTCGGCCGCGCTGTCGGTCGCGCTGTCCACGACGGACAACTTCGCCATCGCCGCCGGCGGGACCTGCGCGTCGGGCACCACGACGCTCGCCAAGGGCGCCACCTGCACGGTCAACGTCCAGCCGAAGGCCACCGCCAACGGCGCGATCAGCACGACGCTGAACGTGACCCAAGCCGGCGCCACGACCTCGCTCGGTCTCACCGGCTCGGCGCAGCGGTTCGACGCGGCCAACCTGGTGATCGCCGCCACCTCCGGCAACATCTCCGCGATGAACGTCGTCGGCCCCGGCACCCCGGCCTACAGCACGCCGGCGGAGCTGACGATCACCAACACCGGTGACTTCCCCAGCGCGACGCTCGGTCTGGCGCTGAGCAACACTACGAACTTCCAGTTCGTCGCCGGCGGCACCTGCGTCTCCGGCTCCACGACCCTGGCCGGCAAGGCGAGCTGCACCGTCAAGGTGCGCGCCCTGGCGACCGCGAACGGCGCCTACACGGGCGAGTTGCGGGTGTCAGGCAATAACGCCCCGGTCGCCGGGATGACTGGTACGGCGTCCAACTTCAACCCGGCTGACCTCGTGTTCGCCTCGGCCAGCGGCTCCGGGATGGATGTCGTCGGCCCCGGTAACCCGGCCTACGGCCTGGACCGCACTTTCACGGTGCGCAACCAGGGCGAATGGACGTCCGCGGCCATTTCGGTGTCGCTGACCAACACCACGAATTTCGACATCACCAGCCAGACCTGCGCCGGAGCAACCCTGGCCGGCGGCGCCACGTGCGACATCACGGTGCGTCCGAAGGCGAGCGCCGGCGGCACCTACTCGGGCGTGCTGCGGGTCACGCAGGCGGCCAAGAACACCGATCTGCCGCTCAGCGGCACGGCGAGCAAGTTCGCGCCGGCCTCGCTCATCATGGCGGCCACCTCGGGCAACCCGACGGCGATGGCGGTGGTCGGGCCGGGCAGCCCGGCTTACGGCGCGGCGGTGACGATCAGCGTCACCAACTCCGGCGACTACACGGCATCGCCACTGGCGTTCGGCCTGACGAACACCACGAACTTCGAGTTCGTGAGCGGCGGCAGTTGCGTGGCCGGGTCGACGCAGCTGGCCGGTGGCGCCAGCTGCACGATCAAGGTCCGGTCGAAAACCAACGCGACCGGATCTTTTGCCGGCGAGCTGGCGGTGACCTCCGACAACAAGCCGTCGCTCGGCTTGAGCGGCAGCGGTAGCAACTTCATCCCGTCCACGCTGGTCTACGTCAGCGCGTCCGGATCCGGTATGGACGTGGTCGGCCCCGGCAACCCGGCCTACGGTCTGGCGCGCTCCTTCACCGTCCAGAACGTCGGCGAGCTGACCTCGGGAGCGCTCACCGTCGGGCTGAACAACGCGGCCAACTTCGACATCGTCTCGGAGACCTGCTCGACCAAGCCCCTGACGGCGAACGCGACCTGCTCCGTCTCGGTCCGGCCGAAGGCGTCGAGCGGCGGCACCATCTCGACCACGCTGCGCGTCACGGAGAACGGGGCCGGCAGCATCGACACGGCGCTGTCCGGCACGGCGAGCAACTTCGCCCCGACCGACCTGACGATTTCCGTCGTCTCCGGTAACCCGACCGGCATGAACGTCACCGGGCCGGGCAACCCGGCGTACGGCAACACGGTCACCTTCAAGATCCAGAACAACGGCGACTTCACGTCGGATCGGCTGAGCTTCATCGTCAGCAACGCGACGAACTTCCAGATCGTCAGCGGGGGGACCTGCGTGAACGGCTCGACCCAGCTGGCGAGTGGCGGGAGCTGCACCATCCTGGTGCGACCGAAGGCGACCGCGAGCGGAAGCTACTCGGGTGAACTGCAGATCACCGCGAACAATTCCCCCGTCGCCGGTCTGAGCGGTACGGCGTCGAACTTCACAACGGCCAATCTGGTGTTCGTGGAGGCCAGCGGTGCGGGCATGGACGTCATCGGTCCGGGATCCCCGGCCTACGGCGCGGATCGCCTGTTCACGGTGCGCAACTCCGGCGAACTGACCTCGGGTGCAATCACCACGACTCTGACCAGCCTGTCGAACTTCGACATCAGCGCGCAGACCTGCGGTGGGTCCACGCTGGCCGGCGGCGCCACCTGCACGATCACGGTCCGGCCGAAAGCCTCCGCGGAAGGGTCGATCGCCTCGACGCTGCGGGTGACGCAGAACAGCAAGGTTACTGACCTCGCGCTGTCCGGCGCGGCGTCGCACTTCGCGTCGCCGTCCCTCGTCATCGCGGCTTCGGGCGGCGATCCGGCAAACATGGGGGTGAGCGGTCCCGGCAACCCGGCTTACGGGTCGACGGTGACGTTCACAATCACGAATACGGGCGACCAGACGTCGGCGACGCTCATCCTCGGCCTCTCGAATCCGACGAACTTCGAGTTCGTGAACGGCGGGTCCTGCGTGTCGGGATCCACCAAGCTGACCGGCGGCTCCAGCTGCACAGTGAACGTGCGGCCCAAGGCGACCGCGAACGGCTCGCTGGCCGGCTTTTTTACAGTGACCGCCAACAACAACCCTTCAATCCCTCTGGTCGGTGCCGCCTCGAGCTTCAAGCCGGCCCAGATGGTCTTCGTGAGTGCTGACGGCTCGGCTATGGACGTGACTGGGCCGGGCACGCCCGCCTACGGCGCCGAGCGGACGTTCACGTTGCGCAACGATGGCGACCTCCCCTCGGGAGCACTGACTGTCTCGCTCACCAGCACCACAAACTTCGAGGTGGCGAGCCAGACTTGCGCCGGCGCCACGCTGGCCGGTGGTACCACCTGCACCATCGGCGTGCGGCCGAAGGCCAGTGCGGCGGGGTCGATCGCGTCGACGTTGCGCGTGACGCAGGGCGGGGTGAATACCGACCTAGCGCTGTCGGGCACGGCGACGAAGTTCGATCCGGGTGCTCTGGCCCTGACGGCATCGTCGGGCGACCCGGCCAACATGAACGTCACCGGCCCAGGCAATCCGGCGTACGGCGGCAACGTCGTGTTCACGGTCGCCAACACGGGTGACTTCTCGTCGGGTACGTTGAAGTTCAGCCTCTCGAATACGACGAATTATGAATTCGTCAGCGGCGGCACCTGCGTGGACAACACCACCGTTCTGGCCGGTCACACGAGCTGCACGGTCGTGGTGCGGCCGAAGGCCTCCGCGTCGGGAAGTTACACCGGGAGTCTGGCGGTCGCTGCCAACAACAATCCGACAGCGGCCTTGGCCGGCACCGCGTCTGGCTTCCTGCCGGCGAACCTAGTGTTCGTCTCGCCAAACACGTCTGGCATGGACGTGGTTGGGCCGGGTGATCTGGTGTACGGAAGCGCCCGTTCGTTCACGCTGCGCAACGACGGCGAGCAGGCAAGCGGACCGGTGCTGATCTCCATCAATGGCGGGAACTTCGACCTCGTTGACAGCGGCAATTGCACCTGGGGTGCGTCGCTTACCAAGGGCGCATCGTGCACCTTCACTGTTCGACCGAAGGCAACGTGGAACGGATCAATTGGCGCGACGGTGACGATTACTCAAAACGGGGTCGGCACCACCATGAACCTGAGTGGCACCGCGTCGGGGTTCTACTACAACATTTGTCGCGCGGCGAGTGCTGGGTGGTGCGAAGTTGATCGCACACAGCCCTACAAGCTGCAGAGCACTTACATGGAGGATGCCCGAGCCTCTGGATGCGGCACCAGTCCGGAGACCAAAGCGGTCATCTACTGGAACGGTGACGTGGGTGGTAGCTGCAACTGCACGATCCAAGTCCATGCGACGCTGAATGGAGTGTTCCAGTACGCGTTCGACGCTGGTCCGGGTGTGTGCGCCTACAGCCCCAACTGAAGAACGGAGCCGGCAACATGAAGAGGAAGCTCAAGATCGCTGCCGCCGCACTGGCGTTGCTGGGCGCAGCGGGGACCGCGTTGGGGGCAACCTACGGGGACGCCAGTCCCCAGCTGACGCTGCCGTCCGCCCCGCTGGGATTCTCCATCGACGCGGGGGTTTCCACCACCTCCGCGCCGGTGACCGTGACGGTGAAAAACGAGTCCGCGGTGACTGCGCTCTCCAGCGCGCCGATGCTCCCGTCGACTTGGGTCGGCGCCTACACGCTGAGCGTGCTCGGCAAGGACGCGGCGAACAACACCAGCACCACCGACGTGCCGATCTGGTATGACCCGCCGAAAGCGGGCCTTACGAGTGCCACCAGCGGACGGGTGTCCATCCCGGCGATCACCACGCCCGTCAAGGATCAGTTCGGCAACGACGCGCTCATCAGCGAGACGCTGAAGCGCACGGACGGGAGCACGGTCACCGGCAGCCGCCAAGTCTTCGCGGCGATTAAGCCGGCGGGCACCATCGCGCTGCGGGTCAACGGCGTCGCCGTGCGGCCCGGCGCGGCCCCGGTGTCGGTCGGCGTGGTCAACTTCGCCCAGCCGATCCTGTCGGTGCCGCTGGCCGTCGACGAAGCCGGCGTGTCGGGCGAGAGCCCGCTGATCCTGCTCATCGCCGACAGCAAAGCGCCGGTCATCGAAACCACGGTGGCGACCTGGGGAGCCGACGTCGCCCTGACCACGGACAAGTGGACGGTGTATCAGGCGGTCACGCCCGTGAAGATCCAGGTGGCCGCGTCCGGCAACATGCCCTGCCAAGTGGTGGCCTCCACCACGCCGAACCGCCGCACGGACGTCTGCCGCCTGCACTGGACCTCGCTGCCTGAGGGGCTGGAACCGGCGACGGGCAGCCTGAACCTCAGCGGCCGGCTCTGGGCGGACGGGCCGCAGAAGATCGCGTACACGCTGTATTATTTCGACGGCCGCAACGAGGTACCGGTTGCGACGGGCGAGCGAACCATCACCGCCACCGCGCCCCTCGGTATGTTCAGCTTCAACCCGTCTCGCCCGGTCGCGCCGGTCACCCGCGGCATCGGCGCGGTGGACGTGACGATGGCGCAGGCCGGCGGCCCCTCCTGCACGCTCACCAGCACTCTCGACGCGGCGAAGGCGGCGAGCGGGCCGAATCAGCTCGGCTGCTACCTGCAATGGACCGCGCTACCGACCGGCGTCGCGGCCGACCCGAAGAGCACGACGCCGCGCCTGACCGGCCTATTGCGCGACGCCGGGCAGCAATCGGCATCGTGGCAGGCCTACGTGGTCGCGCCGAGCGGCAACCAGACGCTGGTGGCGCAGGGCGACGTGGTGTTCGACACAGTCGATCCGACGACGCCCGCCCTGTCGTTCGTGGCGTCGGCGCCGGACAACGGCGGGATGCTCGCGGTGCCGGTGACGGGGGGGACGATTGGCGATGTCTCCATCACCTCCGACCGGGCGATGCTCACGTTCGAACTGCGGCGCGACGGCAAGGTGATCGCGACCGACACGATCAACGCCACGCAGACGCAGAGCGTCAGCTTCTCGACGCGCCGGCCGGTCAAGGTGGACGCGGCCGAGATCTGGCGCGAGAGCCGGATCACCATGCGTGTGGCGTACCGCGACCTGCCGGACGTCTACGCGGAGGCGGCGGCCCAAGTTGTGTATGTCGCCTCCACGACGGTCAAGCCCCTGATCGCCGCCGCAACCACATCCGAGCTGGACACCAACATCCTGCCGGTGACCGTGTCGATCCGCGACACGGCGACCCCGAACGCCCCTTACTCGGCCGACAGCATGGGGCAGTGGCGCGTCCGCGTGGTGCTCAGCCAGACCGGCGGGCAATCGACGCCGCTGACGGCCTACGTCGACGTCCTGAACGGCGAGGCGGCTTTCGATGTGCCGCTGACCAGCTTCGGTGGATCCTCGATCCGCCTAGACGCCGAAGCGCAGCTCATCACCAGCAACCCGGCGGCGGCGCGGGTCGAGAAGTCGCCGCGCGCCGTCAGCGTGTCGGTGCTGCGCGGCGGCGCCATCGGCGCCGCGGTGGGCGCCGAACGCATCGTCGGCCCGGCGCCGCTGTCGAGCGCGTTCGTCCTCCAGCTCGCCAACACCGGCGACCAGGCGGCGATCGGCACGGTCGATTGGGAGGCGAGCGACGACGGGAGCATCTGGAAGACGCTTCCGGCCGGCTCGGCGAAGTACAAGCCACGCCTGACCTACCGCTTCGATGCGGGCCGGCATCTGGTGCGGGCGAAGCTGATCAACCGCTACTCGAACGAAGTCAGCTACACCGATCCCGTCGAGGTGCTGGCGTTCGACGTGCCGGTGGTCACTCTGTCTGGCCCGTCGCAAGTGTTCGTCGGAGGCCGGGCAAGCTATGTCGCGACGGTGACGGCCAAGGACGGCACGATACCGGCCTACGATCTCCAGTGGACGCAGGACGGCGGCTCGACCTGGACGGCCGGGACGGACCGCCTGGAGATCACCCGCGCGGAGGAAAGCAAGCTGCCGCTCCGCGTCCGGGCGCGCCTGCGCTCGGCGCCGACGGACCAGGACACTGCCTGGACGGAGGCGCGCATGCAGGTCGACTTCCTGCGCGTCCGCCCGCCCAACGTCCGCATCTCCGGGCCATCTCTGGCGGAAACCGGCCGGCAGGCGACGTTCCGCGCGTCGGTGACGCTGCCGCTGCCGAACATGGTGGGCACGACGCAGGGCGAATGGACCCTGCCGGACGGCACGGTGGTGAGCGGCAACGAGGTGGAGTGGACGCCGGTCCAGGCGGACGAGGCGAAAGGGTCGGTGAACTTCACCTACCGCGCCTGGATCGACGGCTTCCGCGAGGCCGGCGCGGAGGCGACCGCCGTGCAGACCGTCAAGGTGTGGACCTACCGTTGGCCGGAGTGGAGCGTGTCGGTCAACTCCACCTATGAGTCTGCGCCCTCCGACGCAGTGCTGCGCGTCAGCGCGCTCGGCAACGACCAGCGCATCGAGAACCTCGCGATCGTCTGGACGATCCCGCCGGAGCTGACCGTGCTGGACGCCCGCCGCGATCAGGGCCGCCGCGTCAACGTGGACCGCGCCGGCACCTACCCGGTGCAGATCGACATCTCCGACGCGCGCGGCAACCGGACCGTCCTCGACACCAACGTCACGCTCGGGGAGCCGCCGCCGCTGGCGATGACGCTGGAGCTGCGCCCCGGTAACAAGTATTCGCGTGCCCCGCTCGACATGACGGTGCTGCCGAAGATCACCGGCGGCCACCCGCGCAACACCCCCACGGCTTACACCTACACCGTGGATGGCGTGCAGCAGCCAGGGGCGGGAAACTCCGTGGGACGCGTGACGCTGAACGATGGCAGCCACACCGTCGGCGTCGGAGTCGACATGCGGATGGGCGACCGGGTTACCGCCGAGCAGGCGGTCACGGTCAACCCCAATCGGCCGCCAACCTGCAAGGTTGACGTGCGGGCGTGGAACTCCGGCTGGAACTATCAGGCTGTGTGCACGGACCCGGACGGCCGGATCACCAAGTACCGCTGGAAGGTGGACGGCGTCGAGCAGTCGTTGTCGTCGGACCGCATCACCATCAGCAAGCGGGATCGCCCGTCGGCGCCGCTGGTGTCGGTGATCGGCGTTGACGACAGCGGCGCGGAATCGCCGGAGGCGGTCGCCCGCTGACGGGCCGGCCAGGGTGGGGAGCAACCGACGGCGTCCTGTTCGCAGGGCGCCGTCGGTCGTTTTAGGGCGAGAAAGGTGCTCTGGGCGCGCATCTGGAGGGCGCGCGATGGCACGAGCACAACCGGTATCTTGGCCGCTCGAACGGAAACCCTGGAGAGCGGACGATGAGGATTGCGCAGGCGCTCGCGGCGGCGGGTCTGGTCATGGCGATGGCGGCACCGGTGGCCGGGCAGGAGATGCCGCCGCTGCGGCCTGGAGGGATCGGCGGCGAAATCCTCGGCACGCAGCAGCTGCCCGGCACGCCGGTCACGGCGGTCGAAAGCTCCGACCTGCCGGGTCTCGCCTTCCTCGTGGGCAACGGGCGCTTCGTCATCGTCGGGCGGGTGTTCGACACCTGGGGCATGAAGGAGATCAAGTCGCTGGCGGAGGTCCGCGCGCTCGGCGACCGGCTCGACCTGTCGGCGCTCAAGCTCGACTTCCAGGCGTTGGGGCCGCTGCGCGTCGGCACGGGACCGCAAACCGTGCGGGTGTTCGTCGACCCCAAATGCCCGTACTGCCACCGCCTGATGGAGCAGATGGCGGCGCTCAGTGATGCCTACACCTTCGAGCTGCTGGTCATCCCGGTCCTGGGCGAACAGTCCAAGACGCTGACCCGCGAGATCAGCTGCGCGACCAACCGTGAAAATGCGATCGCGGAACTCGTATCCGGAAAGTTCACCACGTCGCTGGAGCAGGCCGAACCGTGCGACCTGGTGCCGATCCAGAAGCGCCTGGTCACCGCGCAGATCCTCGGCGTCTCGGGCGTTCCCATGACGATCGCGCCCGACGGTCGCGTGTTGCGCGGCTACCGCCCAGACCTCGGCGCGTGGCTGGACAGCCGGTCGTAGTGGGGACGGCCATGCTGGACGAAGAACACCGGAGCATCGACCGGGCCAACGAAAAGTTTCCGGTCCTCGCCTACGAGCCCGAAACCCGCCTTTTCTATCTGGAAGACCAGACCCTGGCCTTCGCCTTCATGTGTCAGCCCCTGACGTCCGGCGACGACAAGGCCTTCAACCGCATCAACGTCCTGCTGAACGAGAACTGGCCGAAGGACAGCTTCGTCCAGTTCGTGTTGTACGGCGCGCCGGACATCGGCGATTACGTGTCCGGCATGCTGGGCTTGCGCGAGGGCCAGAGCGATCCGCTGCTGATGGAAACCATCCTGAAGCGCGCGAAATTCATGACCGAAGGCACGCGCAAGCCGCTCTACGGCGGCTCCGCGATGCGCGTCCGCGACATCCGGCTGATGGTCGTGGTCAAGTGCCCGATCCCGAACCCAGAGCCGACCCCGCATCAAAAGGCCGAAATGACGCGGCTGCGGGTCATCGTCGAGACGGCGCTGACCAACATCGGCTTCCAGCCGGAGGCGATGACGAAGGACGACTACGTCCACGAAATGTCGGTCCTGCTCAACCACGCCCCGCACGCCTCGTGGCGCCGACGCCGCCAGGAGGCGGACCCGGACGAACTGCTGCAGGATCAGATCCTCGACTTCGATTCCGCCATCAAGGTGCACAGCAAAGGCCTGCAGGTCGGCGACACCCACGTGCGGCTGCTCAGCGTCAAGAAGTTCCCGCAGCGCGTGGCGTTCGGCACGGCGCTGACGTACCTCGGTGACGCGATTCAGGGCATTCGCGGCATCTACGGCCCGTTCGTCATGTCGGCGACGCTGTATTTCCCCGACCCGACCAACCTCAAGGATCGCCTGGGCACCAAGAAGCAGATGGCCATCAGCCAGAAGCTCGGCCCGCTATACGCGCGCGTGCCGAAGCTGAAGGAGAAGGCAGACGATCTGGAAAACCTGTTCAACGCCTTTGAGGACGGCCATCGGCCGGTGAAGCTGTTCCTGGCGTTGATCCTGTTTGCCGACAGCGAGGCCGGGGCCGACGCGGCGGTGTCCAACGCGATGAACTACTGGGGAGAGTGCGGCTTCACGATTCTCCCGGACCGCTTCTACTGCCTGCCCCTGTTCCTCAACGCCATGCCCTTCGGCCCCGACCGGGCGGCGCTGCGAGACATCTACCGCTACAAGACCATGTCGACGGCGCACGTCATCCCGCTTCTGCCGGTGTTCGCGGACTGGAAGGGGACCGGCACCCCGATGGTTAATCTGCTGAGCCGCAACGGCCAGATCATGAACGTGTCGCTGTTCGATTCCAGCGCCAACTACAACTGCTGCATCGTCGCGCAGTCCGGGTCCGGCAAGTCGTTCCTGACCAACGAGTTCATCAGTTCCGAAATGAGCGCCGGTGGCCAGGTCTGGGTGATCGACTGCGGCCGGTCGTACGAAAAGCAGTGCGCGTTCTACGGCGGCGACTTCATCCATTTCGGGCCGGACACTGACATCTGCCTGAATCCGTTCGAAATCGTCCAGGATTACGAAGAGGAGGCCGACGCCCTGGTTGGCCTGCTGGTGGCGATGGCGGCGCCGAACGAGCCGCTGACGAACCTCCAGCTGGCCGAGTTGAAGCGCACGGTCGGCGAACTGTGGGATGAGCTGAAGCACACGCTGATCATCGACAACGTGGCGGAAAAGCTGAAACAGCACGAAGACCAGCGCGTCAAGGACATCGGCGTTCAGCTCTACAGCTTCACCAGCAAGGGCGAGTACGGGAAGTATTTCAATGGCCGCAACAACGTGAAGTTCGACAACCGCTTCACGGTGCTGGAACTCGATGACCTGCGCGGCCGCAAGCATCTGCAGCAGGTGGTGCTGCTCCAGCTGATTCTGCAGATCCAGAACACGATGTATCTGGGCGCGCGCAACCGGCACAAGATGGTCATCATCGACGAGGCCTGGGCGCTGCTGGCCGAAGGCAACGAGGTGGCCCCCTTCATCGAAGCCAGCTTCCGTAAGTTCCGGAAATACAACGGCTCGGCGGTGGTGGTGACGCAGGGCCTGGACGAACTTTACGCCTCGGACAGCGGCCGGGCCATCGTCGCCAACTCAACCAACATGTTCCTGCTCTCGCAGAAGATCGACGTGATCAATCAGGCGGAAAAGGAAAACCGTCTGCCGATCGGACCCGGCGGCTACCACTACCTTAAAACCGTGCATACCGTGAAAGGGAAGTATTCCGAGATGCTGTGCATTACGGACTACGGCCTGGGCATCGGGCGCCTGATCGTGGATCCGTTCCGCTATTACCTCTACTCGACGCACCCCGACGATGTGCAGGCCGTCTGGCGCAAGCAGCGGCAGGGCCGTGACGTGCGCCAAGCCATCGAGGAGATCATCGCTGAAAAGGGGCTGGTCGATGTCGCAGCCTGATCGCGGCGCCAGCCGCTTCTGGCACACCCTCACCGTCGTGGCTGTCGCGGCTGGGATCGGCGGCGCCGGCGGCTACGCGGCCAGCATGCGCCGAATCGACCAGCTCGAAGGCGAGTTCGCGGTCCGCCCGCGCATCGCCGTGGTCGACTTCCAGCCGATCATCGAGGGTGCCGCCGTCGGCGCGACCGCCGAACAGGTCGACCGGGCGGCGGTCGATCTGCGCGCGAAGGTTCACCGCCTCGCCGGCGCGGGGTTCATCGTGCTCGACGCGGCGGCGGTCCACGGGATGCCGCCGGGGTTCATCATTCCGGTCGACGGAATGTTTCCGACCGCCCGCCCTGCAAGTGTGGCCGCCCCGCCGGCAGGGCCTCCGTCGCCGGCACAGTCCGCCGCGCCCGCCGCCCTCTCCCCCGCCAGCAACGCCCCGACCGACGGCGCCGCGCTGCTGCAAAGCATGGGGCTTGCCTCGCCGGCGGGTCTGCGCCCGGAGCGGCTGCGATGATCGGAATCCGAAAGCGCGAGCCCTGGCGGCGCTTCGCCGCCAAGGCGCTCCTGGCCGGCGCGGTCGCGGCGGCGTGCGGAGCCTACCTGTCCAGCCGGTATGCGGTCGCCATCGATCCCCAGGTCGAGCGCTCGATGCCGGGCGTGCGGGTGCTGCTGATCGACCGCTACGACACGATGCCGCAGCGCGAGCAGGCCTACGCGTTTGCGGCGCGGGGCCTGGGCCCGTGGATCGCGGACGGCACGCTCGTCGCCAAGTTCGCGGACGGTCTGGCCGGGGACGAGGTGGCGATCACGACGAGCGAGGTGCGGGTCAACGGCGCGGTGCGTGGCGAGGGCCTGGCGCTCGCCGCGACGCTCGGGCAACCGGCCAGCCACTTCGAGCGCCGCTTCACGGTTCCGGACGGTGCCGTCTTCCTGCTCGGCCGGGCCTTCAACAGCTTCGACGGCCGCTACTGGGGTCCGATCCCGGCCGACCGCATCATCGGTCGTGTCTATCCCTTATTCTGACGGAGGCAACAGTCTATGAACACGCGTCTGACCCACCTGACGTTCATCCAGAACATCATCCGCGGCTACGACCACCAGTCGCTGCTCCTGAAGGGCGGCGCCCTCGCCGTGGTGCTCGTCCTATTCGTGGTCCAGATGCTGGCCAGCGGCAAGACCGCCGGGATCGCCGTGATCCATCTCACGGGCTTCATCCTGGTTCTGTCCCTGTGGCTGGCCGACGCCCGGCTGCACCAGCAGAAGGGGGCCTACGGCGCGCTCTACGACCGGGTGCGGATGGAGCCCGGCGCGGAATCCGATCTCAGCCTGCACGTGGACGGGCTGATCGAGCCGGCCGGTCTGCGCCGGGCCGCCTGGGCGACGCCGGTCGCCTACCTCTACGTCGGCTCGCTCGTCGGGCTGGCGGTGCTCGCCCTCGCGACGCCGTTCGCCAGCTGAGCCCCGTGTGACCGGGCGGGGCGCCAGCACGGCGGCCCGCCCGGCGCCTGCCAAGAGCCGCACCATGCGCCACCTCATCGCCCGGCTTGCCCTCGCCGCCATTACGGCCGGGGCAGCCCACTCCCCCGCCGTCGCGTCCGAACTGGACGACATCCGGCGCATCGCCGAACAGGCCCAGCGCATTCAGGACCAGGCGCGGTCGTCGGAAATGCCCGACTGGCTGCGTGGCACAGCCGGAGCGGTCGATGTCGCGCCCGAACGCGATAGCGCGGACCGCATCGCCCGGCAGGCGATGGAGCGCTTGGCGGGCGGGCAGCCGGGCGGCGGCGCGCCGGGCGAGGACGAACGTCCGCCGGCCACGGTGGCGGAGAAGGGCCGCACGGTCGTGGTCGCCATCAGCTGGTCGCTCGGCGAGGCGGCAATCCGCGACCTCCTCGCGTCGGCGCCGCCCGACGTTCGCTACGTCGTCCGCGGCCTGCTCGATGGGGAGAGGCTTACCGACGCCATCATCCGCCTGCGCCGCGCTGCCGGTGACCAGGAGCAGCCGCCGTCCGTCGTGATCGATCCAACGGTGTTTTCCGAGCACGATGTCACCGTCGTTCCGGAAGTGCTGGTCTTCGAGAACGGGGTCCTGGCGGCGCGGGCGCGTGGCCTTGCCCATCCGGGCGCGGTGCTGGCGCGGCTGGAGGCCGGCGAATGCGGCGACTTCGGCGCGCTCGGCCCGACCGAACCCATCGCGGAGGCCGACCTGATCGCGGTGATGCAGGCGCGGGCGGCGCAGATCGACCTGCGCGGCGCCAAGGAGCGGGCGCTCGCCAGCTACTGGAAGCGCGCGCCTCTCGTGGAGCTGGAGACAGCCACGGTCGAACGCACGCGCCGCATCGACGCCACGGTGGTGGTGAAACGCGACATCACGCTGCCCGACGGCCGCGTCGTCGCGGCGGCCGGCACCAGGATCAATCCTTTCCAGGTCATGCCCTTCCGCTACCGCCTGATCGTAATCGACGGCCGCGACCCCCGCCAGGTTCGGCAGGCGGCGCAGCTGGCCGCCGACGCCCCGCCGAACAAGCGGGTGATGATCCTGCTGTCCAGCTTGGACCGCGGCGCCGGCTGGGATGGCCTTCGCGCGCTGGAAGCCTCGCTCGGCCGCGGCGTGCAGGTGCTGACTCCGGAGATCCGGGACCGGCTCAAACTTGAAAGGGTGCCGGCCGTCATCGAGGGCGCCGGCTCCGTCTTCACCGTCCACGAAATTCCGCCGAAAGGAGATGCGCCGTGACCGTGCGTGCTCTGGCCGGGGCCTTTGCCCTGGCGCTCGCCCTGCTGACCGGCGCTGCGGCGCTCGCCGAGCCGCAGGCTCAGAAGCCCACCTGCCCGAACGCAGGCCTGCTGAGCGGGCGCATCATAAGTTCGCTCTGCTGGACGTGCATGTTCCCGATCAAGGTCATGGGCGTGCCTCTGATGAACATGAGTGGGTCGGGAACACCGAGCAAGTCGAGCGACCAAGCCGTGTGCGTGTGCCCGAGCAAGGATGGCAAGCCGAAGGCGGGGTTAGGCTTCGGAATGTGGATGCCGGTGCGGCTCGTGGAACTCGTTCGGACCCCGGGCTGCTCGACGGCTCTCGGCGGGATCATCCTGCCGCTGGGCGACATGCGCATGCAAGGCACCCGTGGCGAGGGTGTCTATGACAGCGGCGATAAGGGCTTTTTCCACTATCACACCTACAGCTTTCCAATCCTGTTCATGCTGGATCTGTTCATCGACGGCATGTGCTTCGCCGACGGCATGCTCGACATGGACCTGGTGTTCACCAGCGAGTTTGATCCGACGTGGTCGGAGGACGAGCTGTCCTTCTTCATGTTCCCCGAGAACGCGGCCATCGCCAACCCGCTTGCCATCGCAGCCTGTATGGTGGACACCGCGGCGGCGACCGTTGGGGAGCCGGTGGACAGCCTGTTCTGGTGTGCCGGCGGTTGGGGCATGCTCTACCCGATGGCGGGACGGCACGACGCTCCCGGAAGCTTGGCCAAAAACACATCGCTCCTCGCCGCACGGTCGCTCGCCATCGCGCACCGGCGTGGCCTCGCATGGCGCAGCATGGGCTCGGATGTGATGTGTGGCGGCGCGATCGACCCGCTGATGACGAAGTCCATGTACCGCTTCAGCATGTTCTTTCCGGTCACGCAGGCCACAACGACCAAGCGGACGGTTGAGGCGGTCCCCGGATCGGAAAACAGCGGCGGTACGGCGCAGCAGGCGGAGCAGTCGGGTAGCGGCAAGGAGATCTCCGTGCCGGGCAGCCATGTGCTTGGCTACCCGTCGATGCTCTGGGGTGACTGGCGATCGATCCCGGCGATCGGCGAGGACGCTCTCTACGTCATTTACCGCTGGGTGGATTGCTGCATCGGCATCGTTGGCGGGTAGAGGTGGTGGGCCGCGCCGAAATTCGTGCGACCAAGCCGAAATTCGTGCAACCAAGCTGCCGAAATTCCTGCGACCAGGAACGACGATCATGAAATCAAAATGCCAAAACATGTTGGGCCAGCCAGTGCGCCGGCCCTGTCGGCGGCACAGGCCAGCGTCAGGGGGCGGGCGGGAACACGACGCATCACGCGGTGGAATGGCCCTGCCGGCGTCCGCGTCGTCCCTGAGGGGAGGCCGCATGGGACGCCAACCGGTCCAGGCGCAAACGTCGTCTGTCGGATGCCCGAGTAGAGCGAACCGGCCGGACAGGCCGACGGGCCAGCGGCCCCGCCGACCAAGGGCGGAAAGGCGTCCGTCGGCATAGCGCGTCGACTGGCGTCCGTTTCGCAATCAGCGCAGCGCCCCACAGCCTCCCCCCGCAACGAACAGCATCCAACGGCGGCCCATGACCAGATTTGTGTCCGAGGACGGTTTTGAATTGCCGAGCCCCACCGACGGCACGCCGCCAACGTGGCAGCGCTGGGGGCGGGCCGCCGTGGCGGTGGTAGCCGCCGGGGCCATGCTTGTCGTGCAAACCGCTGCGTTGGCGCAGGACGCGATGACCAAGGCCGGGCGGAGCGGCGAGTCCTATGGCATGGCGATTTCGCGGGGCACGCTGCCGACCGTGGACGGCAACGGTGCGGTCACTCTGTTTCCGGGATCGTCCAACGCTCAGAGCACCTTCAACACCCAGGAGCTGTTCCCCGGCGCCTCGGGGTCGCTGGACGGTTTGAAGGGAGCTTATCAGAACGGCAGCGCGGCGCTGACCAAACAGGGGCAGGATAGCTACGCGACCCTGAAAACATCGACGACCCCCGAGGGGCAGGCGGTGAGCGTGGTGCGCGGATCGGTCACCCAGTCGCGCCCTGACCTGCGCAACGATCCGGTCTTCGGGGCCACCGACAAGGTGCTGAGCAACATCGACACCATCGCGAAGAACTTCAGCGATTGCTCGGTGGACACGATTTTCAAGTCCACCACCGACAAAGCGCACTTGGATGATATCCGGACCTGCGAACGGGTCAACGACACGAGCGGCCAGTGCACGCTCATACACGACTATTCCGTGGGGGTTCTGGAAGCCGTTTCCGGGGAGACGAGCTTCGAGTCATGTGGGGAAGGATGCCTCGACTTTTACGTCGGCAAAATCGGGAACAACTATTGGAAGGGCGAGGCGTGCGGGGTTCACAATGTCGCGGTCACCGTCCGACTGGTGGCGGCGGAGGCGATCACCTCGGCCACGCTCGAGTATGTGAAATGGGACGATTACATCCAGGTTTACATCGGCGACAACGTGGTGTGGAGCGGGCCGCCGGAAACCGGGCCGCGTCCCGCCAACTGCGACCTGATGTCAGACTTCGAGTTCATCCCCAACCTGGACGTCAAGTCCTCATTCGCGAAGAACGGGCTGCTGAAGTTCGGGTTGAAAGTGACGGTCGGCAAAGAAGGCGAAGGGTACGCCCGCATCCGCATCCGCTACGACACGTCCAAAGCGGTCCAGTCGAAAGGCTATTCCCCGACCGAATGCTACGACCGCATGAAGAAAGCGGACGACAAGTTCTGCAAGGTCACCTTTGAATGCACGGACCAACCGACGCTGGACGCCAACGGCTGCAGCACGATCAATGGCGTTCTGGTCTGTCCCTCGAATTTTACGGAGCCCGTGGCGAACGGCTTTTCGCCGCTGTGCCGCTCGACCAAGGTGACAACAACCTGTGACTTTTGGGAGGGTCAAGCGGAGTGTTGGACCGACCCGACCGGCGTGCAGCACTGCCCTACGGTATCGGGCAATGCGATGCCGGTCGACACGTGCAAGCAGTTGGAGGCGCAAGGATGCGGGTTCATCTCGTCGGAATGCGTCGGTGGCGCGAAGGGGGCCTCGGGCACGTGCTACGTCAACGAGGAGCGCTGGGACTGCGGTGGCGACGTGGATGTGCCGTCGATGACCCAGGAACGCACCTATGACTGCAAAGGCCCGCTGCGCTGCCAGGGCACAGAATGCGTCGACGCGAACAATGAAACCAACCCCGACTTTGCAAAGGCTGCGGCCGCGCTGCAAGCCTCCCGCTTCATGGCCATGGACAACGACTGCGCCAGTGAAGACCCGGACATCGTCTCAAAATGCCAGGTCTTCAAAGGCAATGCGCAAACGTGCAAAAAGGTTTTCGGCGGTATCGTCGATTGTTGCTCTCCAAAAAGTGCGGGGACCAACCTCGGCGATTACATGACCCTCGCCTTCGCCATGCGGAAGGCCGACACCGCGATTATGGCGATGGACAAGACCAGCGCGGTCCGGGGGGCGTGGGAAACGCTGCGCACCCCGGTCACCGAAGCGTGGAGTTCGGTCAAAACCCCCATCGTGGAGTCGTGGAACAGCATCTGGGACGGCTATGCAGGGGTGTGTAAGGCCGCGGCGTGCTGGGACGGCGCCGGGCACATGACCTATGGCGAAACGGTGTCCAAGGGATTCCTGCACGAGATCGAACAGGGGATCATGCAGGAAGTTTCGCAGTGGGTTGGCGAGACCTTCGGGGCCGAAACCTACAGCATGCTGTTCGAGGTCACCGCGACCGGCGATGTCGTGCTCGGGGGCATCATCGGGACGGCGCTCGGCTGGATCATGTGGGCCTACATGATCTATCAGATCACGATGATCCTCATCAAAATCATCTGGGAGTGCACGAAGGAAGAGTTCCAGCTGAACGTCAACAAACAGCTGCGAAACTGCCATTTTATCGGGTCTTACTGCGCATCCAAGGCCTTCGGTTGTGTGGAAAAGCGGGAATCCTATTGCTGCTTCAACTCGCCTCTCAGCCGGATCATACAAGAACAGGCCAGGCCGCAGCTGGGGACGACGTTCGGCACGCCGGAGAACCCGGAGTGTGGGGGGCTGACCGTGGACGATCTGCAAAGGATCGACTGGAACAAGGTCGATCTGAGCGAATGGATGGGGATCCTGTCGTCCACGGGGCACATGCCCGACCCGAACGCGATCACCTCGGACTCGCTGACCAAGAACAACTTCTTCCAGGACGCAAACGGCACGCGGCGCAACGTCGAGACGCGCTCCACCGATCGCCTGAACGGAATCGACGGGGCCGGCGTTCGCTCAGAAGCGTCCAAGCAGTATCGGATGGGGATCAACTGACGCAGTCGCCCGCCCGTTGGCACGGCCCAAACAGGAGTGGTCGGCGGGCGGGATGGGCGAGGCGGTGTCAGCGCTGCGTTGCAAGTTGGTCGGATTGGGCGGCCGACCAGTGCCGGAGCGACGCCAGCCCGGCCAAGAGGGTGGCCACATCGGCGGGCGGCGTGCCGCCGGCTTTGGCCGCCGCCTCAACCGTCGCGGCGATGGTGGCGAGCGCATCGGCGCCGGCCGAGCGGGCGGTGCCCTTGATGAGGTGGGCGACTTCGGCCAGGGCCTGCGCACTGTCGGGCTCAGGCCCGCCCACCGCCTGCTCCAAGCGCAGCGCCGCCTGGTCCAGCGTCGCGATCAGATAGCCGAGCGCTTCCAGGAGATCCGCCGGGTCGTGGCTGCCGATCATGTCCGCGAAGCGGTCGAGCGTGAGCGGCTCCACAGGCACAACGGCGTTCCCGGCGATCGCGTCTGCGGGGGATCCCGTTTCGGCGACGGGCCGGATCCAACGGCTCAGCACGGCCCTGATCTGGGCCTTCGACGCCGGCTTCGTGAGGTGGTCGTCGAAGCCGGCGGCGTTGAAGCGGTGCTGCTCGGCGGCGAGCACATCGGCGGTCAGGACGACGATCGGCAGCCGCCGCGCCCGGCCGACGGCACGCTCGTGGGCGCGCCACGCGGCGGTGAAGGCAGCACCGTCCATGTCGGGCATGTGCAGGTCGGTCAGCACGAGGTCGAACGCGTCGTCGGTCAACAGCGCGTCGAGCGCTTCGCGTCCGTTCGCGACGACGGTGACCCGCAGGCCAAGCGACACGAGCTGGCGGTGGAGGAGCGTGCGGACGAACGGCGTGTCCTCGGCCATCAGCACCCGCGCGCCGGCGAGCGGGTTGTTGGTGGAGGCGGCTTCGTGGACGCGGGCCGTTCCATCGGTCGCCCCGTCTGGCGCGCGCTCGACCGGCAGGACGAAGGTGAACACGCTGCCGTGGCCGACCCGGCTGCGCACGCTGATCGTGCCTTCCATCAGGGCTATCAGGCGGTGGCAGATCGACAGGCCGAGGCCGGTGCCGCCATAGCGTCGCGTGGTGGAGCCGTCGGCTTGCGAGAACGGCGAGAAGCAGCGCCGCGCCTGTTCGGGCGTCATGCCGATCCCCGTGTCGCCGACCTCGATCTGCAGGCGGGGCGCAGCCATCTCGTCCGGCTGGACCAGCAGGGCGCGCACCTCAACCCGCCCGGCCGGAGTGAACTTGATCGCGTTGCCGACAAGGTTGAACAGCACCTGGCGCAGCCGCATCGGGTCGAGATAGAGCCGGGGCGGGATCGCGTCGTCGACGGACAGGCACAGGTGCAGCCCCTTGCCGCTGGCCGAAATCCGGTGGGCATCGGCGACGGACTGGAGCAGCGCGCGGGGGTCGGTTGCGATGTGCTCCGTGGTGAGCTTGCCGGCTTCGATCTTCGACAGGTCGAGGATGTCGTTGAGGATGCCGAGCAGTGTCGCCGCGCTCTCGCGGGCCACGTCGAGCAGGTGGGCCTGGTCGCCCGTCAGCGGCGTCTCCCGCATCTCGTCGAGCATGCCCATGACGGCGCTCATGGGCGTGCGGATCTCGTGGCTCATCGTGGCGAGGAAGGTGGACTTCGCCCGCGCCGCCTCCTCGGCCTGTTCCTTGGCCTGCCGCAGCCCGAGTTCGATGTGGTGCTGGCGAGTCACGTCGCTGATGACGCCGATCAGCCGGGGCGCGTCGCCGCCGTCGGTTGGCGCGGTCCAGACCTGGCCGCGGAACGCGAGCCACCGCGTGCCGCCGTCCTGTGCCCGGAAGGGGCCGACCCATTCGAGGGTCCCGGTCGGGCGCCGGTTGGCCAGCAGCAGGGCAAAGGATTCCCGCGCCGGCGGGGCGATGTGCTCTATCAGCACGGCGAGCGTGGTGCCACCCGGCCGGTCGGCGCTGTGGCCGAGCAGGCGCCAGAAAAGCGGGGAGACGCGAACCGCGGCGAGGTCCGGCGAACGGTCCGACAGTTCCAGTTCGAAGGGGGCGACGCCCGCCGCCGCGATCAGCGTCTGCAGGTGGGCCTCACGGGCGCGCCATTGGACCTCGGCGTGCTTCGTCGCGGTGATGTCGGTCAGCCACCACGTCAGCGTCGGGTGGCTTTCGTAGTGGGATAAGGCGACGCGCACGTTGAGCCAGCGTGTGCCTGTCGGCAGCGCGACCTCCACCTCGTCCGCGCTTGCCGCCAGCCGCACGGCGGCCGGCATGAAGGAGGCATAGCCGAGATGCGCGGCCGCCTCGCCGTAGCCGTCCTCAATGAGAGACGCTTCGGACAGGGCTTTGGCGAGGGCATCGCCCAACAGTGCGGACGGGAAGATTTCAAGGAAGCGCTCGCCACGGCAGGCCGGTACGGATCGGCCGGCGATGTCGCCGACGGCGGCGTTGGCGAAGATGATGCGCGCGTCGCCGTCGGTCTCCGTG
The DNA here is from genome assembly GCF_053470405.2 of Azospirillum mesophilum. Lineage (NCBI taxonomy): Bacteria > Pseudomonadati > Pseudomonadota > Alphaproteobacteria > Rhodospirillales > Azospirillaceae > Azospirillum > Azospirillum mesophilum. The sequence goes on along the minus strand of NZ_JBPXMQ020000016.1, from coordinate 102,231 downwards.
ACGACGATGCCAACCGGGGTCAAAGAGAAGGTCGCCTGTTGCCACGCCTGCGCAGCCGCTTGCGCGTCGAGCGCCGCCTGTCGGACCGCGCGGTCGTGGTCGGCGTCGGTCAGCATCACCAGCCGGGCTTCCCGCGCGCGCAGCACCATGGTTTCGCGACGGGTTCCGCCGATGTCGAGCGGCAACCCGACGCCGTTCCGGTACGCCGTGAGCCACGCCTTCCATGGCTCACTGGAGGCAAGGTCCCTCTCGTCCAGGGTGGTCTCGATCCCGACCCACAACAGCGTGTGGGCGTCGTCGAGCAGATCGGCCATTCGGCTGTTCATGTCCGCGTACAGCAGCGCCCGCACCGCGGCCCCGACCGTCATGCCGGCGATCAGGGGCGGGTGTTCGTCGTCCCAGTCGGGCAGCATCGCGCGCAGCGGCGCGTTCCAGCAGACCACCCGATCCCGGCCGTCGAGGACGATCATTGGCACCGGGGCTTGTTTCGCCATGATGGTCGCGGCGAGGAGACACAGATCTTCGGCGCCGGAGGCTGGCTCGGTGTCGCGGCTAGAATCCGACAACGGCAGGAAGCAGATGACGATGCGCGGTTCGCCGGCCGGCCCGGGGACGCGCCACGCCGTCACGGCGACGGTCTCTCCCCCGCGCAGTTCGATCAGCATGTCGACGTCACGGTCCCCGCGCAGCAACTCCGCGTGCCGCCGCAGGCGATCCTCAATGCTTCCCGTGGTCTGCGACTGATGGTGACGGACGAGGAGCGGATCGGCGCGGTCGAGATGGCGAAGGTAGTCGGAGAAGGTGGCGGCGCCGGACTCGCGGATTTGCCGGGCCATCACCGCTCCTTGCTGGCTCCATTCGACCACCCGATCCTCCTCGTCGAGCACGAGATACGGCGTGCACCGGCCCACGGCGCTGCACTGGTCGCAGCGGCTGTCGCCCTGAGCGGTCGTGCAGGGCAGGCCCGTCGGCGAAGCGTAGGGACGACAGTGGCGGGGCGGCATCATCGGAGGGCTCCGGTGTGGCGATGGCGGGAATTGGGGGAATGCTCAGCGGAAGCGGGCGCTCACGCCGAAGGGCGGCGCGCGGCAGCCCGCCGATCCGCGGCACGGGAGCGTGGGGGACAACGCGCCGCAGCATCCGGCATGGCAGGCAATCCCGCCGCAACCGGAATGGCTGCGCGGAACCCGGCACGGGCGAGCGGCGTCTGGCGGAGCCGGGAACACGCTGCAAGGGAGGAGCGATGGGAAGGCGGTGCCGGGCGTGGCGCGTGGGCAAAGGGCCAAGGCCTGCGCCAAACGGGCCCGGAAAGGGGAGGGGGATGCTGTGCGCGGCGCGGCGGCCTCACTGACCGCCGCCCACCCGAGATCCCCCAAGCCAAGGTCATCAGAAAACGCGAGGAACGCTGCGGGAGTTACGCGGCCTTGTCGTGGCTCTCGCCGTCCGTCTCGTCGGCGTCCTCGTCCGTGGCGACGACCGCGTCATCGCCGATGGATCCCGGAGCCTTGTCCGCGGGCACGGCGTCCTCCTTGGTCGCGACGTCTTGGGCCTCGCCACCCGCCGGCGCCGCGGCCTCGGTTTCAAGCCCGGCCAGGTCGGTCGCCTTGCCCATGCGCGTCGCGCTCTCGAAGGCGCGGCGCTCGATGCCGACGATGCGGTTGGTCAGCCCCTCGATGGCGCGGACGTGCTTTTCGGCGATCTGGCGGCGGTCGGCGCGGGGCACCACGCGAAGCATGGTCAGCAGGTCGAGCAGGGCGATGGTGTCGTCCAGCTCGCGCACGATCTGGCAGAAATCCAGCGCGGACGCGGAGCTGATCTGGAAGGTCACCGGGACGCTGAGGGAGTACTTCATCTCGCGGGTGACGTCGCGGTTCTTCTGCACGGTCTCCAGCCGCTTTCGCTCGTTGGTGACGGCCTTGAGGACGGCGGCGACGGCAGCGTCCACGACCTTCCACACCTCGGTGGCATCGGCGGAACGGTCGATGATGGCCAGAATCACGTCCAGATTGAACAGCGAGCGCATGGCGCGGCGGTAGCAGCTCTCGACGATGCGCTGGGATTCCAGCGACCGCAGCGTCACCGCCTCCTCGATGACGGGGATCGAGAAGCGGCCATTGACCACGCGGGCGGTGCTGGTGTTGATCCGCCGCTTCAGCTCCGCGTGCGACGTGGAGCGCCGGAACCGGCGGCGCTGCTGGGGGGTGGGCGCCGCCGCAGCGCCGTCGGGGGCCTCGGTAACGACGTCCTGGGCCATTCGGTAAGCCTTTCCTGCTGGGGATGTGGTCAGGTTGCGCCCTGCAGTATGGGACAAAAGCGCCATGGAAAACCCGGCGTGCAGATGCGCGCTCACGTGAACTTGCGGCACCAAAAACGCCAAATGCGCGACAGATCGCCGGCGGCGTGGCCGAATTGGCGCATGGCTTTACAGCTTCGCACCAAGATGGTACGGTCCAGTCCATCTGATCGGCGCGCCTTGTGCCGTCGATTTGGCGAACGCCTCCGTTGGGGCGTCGTCCGGGACCCGCTCCGTTAACGCGATGACGGCTGGCCGTTGATCCAGCCGGGCACACCCGCCGGGGCACCGGCGGCTGCTCAAGGAGGCAAGGACCTCCAGTACAGTTTGGGCGGGCAGCACCCGCCTGCTTCCCGTGCAGGGAAGCACCCTGCACTTCCTACCATCCTGGCGCGACGGTGCGCCGTCAAACCAGCTTTCCACCTCACCGCGACCGTCAGCCGACGGCCGCGATGTCGTCGTGTCGACGAACCGCCGCTGCGGAATTCCCGCGCCGGCACCCTCAACTTTTTTGAAAGTGGGAGAAATACGATGAACGTTTGGACGTTTACGGGCCGCCTCGGCGCCGATCCCGAACTGCGCACGACGCAGAGCGGCGAAAAGGTGCTCGGATTCCGCGTCGCCAACGACGTGGGATTTGGCGAACGCAAGACCACGCAGTGGGTCGAGTGCTCGCTGTGGGGCAAGCGCGGTGAATCCCTCGCTCCCTTCCTCAAGAAGGGCGACCTAATCGTGGTCTCGGGCGAGCTGATGCTCCGTGAGTTCGAAAAGCGCGACGGCACCAGAGGTGCTGGTCTCAGCGTGCGCGTCAGCGAGGTCGCCCTCACCGGTGGTCAGCGCGACGATCAGGGCAGCGGCCACGGGGGCAATGGCAACCGTGGTGCCGGTGGCTACGGCAACGGCAACCGCGATGGCGGTGGTAACCGCGGTTCCGGCGGCTACGGCAACGGCAATGGCCGGAGCGGTGGCGGCGGGCCGATCCATGACGATCTCGATGACGAGATCCCCTTTTAGGCGGCGGCCTCCATGACCGGCTGGGCAAGCACCGCCCGATCATCTGATCCGCAAACAACCTGAACGAAACCCCTGGGGGCGCCACTTCCGCCTCCCGGCGGAAGGCGTCCCTCTGCAACAACTGGAGGGACAGCATGTCCAACACGGAAACCGATCTGGCCGGCACCATCGCGAAGGTCATCACGGAGGGCAACCTCAAGCTCTTCACGCAGGCCGAGCGGATCGCCTACTACGAAAAGGTCTGCGTCACCTTAGGGCTTAACCCCCTGACGCGGCCGTTCGAATACATCGATCTCAACGGTCGCTTGATGCTCTACGCCCGAAAGGAGGCGTCCGAGCAGTTGCGCATGATCCACGGCGTCTCCATCGAAAGGGTGGAGCGCGAGGTGATCGACGACGTCTGCTACGTCACCGCTTACGCCAAGAACAAGGCGGGGCGGACCGACAGCGACGTTGGCGCGGTGGGCCTCGTTCACCCTGATCGCTTCTTCGACGACGTGAGCAACCGGTGGCGTGACAACCCGAAGGCCGGCCAGCCGCTCAGCGGCGAGGACCTTGCCAACGCGATCATGAAGGCCACCACCAAGGCGAAACGCCGCGTGACCCTGTCGATCTGCGGTCTCTCGATGCTCGATGAAACCGAAATCGAGAGCGTCAACAACGCGGTGCCGGCGTCCTTCACGGACCCGATCCCGCTCCCGCAGGCCGCGAACACGCCGGCGCCGGCCCCGTCCGCCGCGAACGCGGAGACTGGACCTGTCCCCAGCGAAACCCGGCCCGAGGCTCAGCTGGCCCTGATCCCTGACGCAGACGTCAGCGAGAAGGTCGTCGGCGAAGTGAAGAAGTTCTGCGAACGGCTCGGCAAGACCCGGGCGTGGAACGGCGCACTGGATTACGTCCGGCGCCAGTACAGCGGCAACGAACAGCTCTACGCGGTCCAGCGCATCACCGCGCTGCGGCAGGAGCTGGAAGCCGCCGACGCGCAACAGACCGCCGCGTGATCAAAAGAACCCGCAACTCGGGGCGCACGATGCCCCGAGGCGCGGGGAGGGGTGCGCTCGCTTTAGACAAACTGAAAGGGATCAACATGCTGTCGTCCGAAGCGATCGAAGCCATGGTGAACAACGCCCTGAAGGCGGGCGGTTACACCCCGAAGCCCGTTCCGGCCACCCACCGCGCCTTCCAGCGCGGCAACGGCGGGCCGGCTGAAAAGCATGGCATGTCGCTGTTCGGCTACTTCGAAGCGAAGAAGCCGGCCGCGCAACGCCGCACCGTCCTGGTGTCGGCCTGACCATTCCGTCGTCTCGCCGCTCCCCGCCGGGGCGCTGCCGGACACCATCACGAGAGCCGGCCGCTCCCACAGCGGCCACGATCAACCCCGGTCGGGGGCGCCATGCCCCCTACAGGGGAGAGGTGCCCCGTCCGCCATGGATGGAGCGTCGTCAATGATCGCTTACGTGCTCGCCCTTCCGGGCCTCCTCGTCCTCCTGCTCGGTGTGCTCTGCCTGCTGCGGCGGCACCCCTGGCTGGGCATCGCCCTGTCGCTCTGCGGCGTGCGCCTGGTGACCTTCACCGGCGCCCTCGTCGCCGCGGCGGCCAGCTGATCAACGCGCCGCGCCGCCGTGCCCCGGCACGCCGCGCGATTTTCCGACAACACGCGCGCTCCCACACGGGAGGACCGGCGCGCCCTTTTCACGAGGAAATAGCATCATGAACGTGATCGATCACATTCAGGGGACGCCGCAGTGGCACGCTTGGCGCGCCGGCAAGGTGACGGCGTCGGAGGCGGCGGTGGTGCTGGGCAAGAGCCCGTACAAGACCCCGTACCGTCTCTGGGCGGAAAAGGTCGGCCTCATTCCGGAGGAGGACCTGTCCCGCAACCCCAACGTCCGTCGCGGCAAGCAGCTCGAAGAGGTCATCCGCCACCGGATGGCCGAATCCACGGGCATGCTGCTTGTGCCGATGTGCGGAGAGTGCTCGGAGCATCCCGAACTCGCCGCGTCCTTCGACGCCCTCGACGACGACGGCTGCCCGGTGGAGATCAAAGCCCCCGGACAGTCGGTGTTCGGCGACCTCGAAGCGCTCGGTGAGGACTCCGAAGCGTACCGCCTGTACTGGCACCAGGTTCAGCACCAGCTGCTGGTGGCCGGCGCCAAGCGGGCCACGCTGATCTTTGCCTGCGAGACGCAGACCGACGGCAAGCTCGACGTCATTGAGTTCACGATCGAACGCGACGACGCCTTCCTCGCCGACTACATCCCGACAGCGCTGGAGTTCGCCCGCAAGGTTCGGGAGAATGTCGAGCCCGACAAGGATCCGGCCAGGGATGTGTGGGCGCCCACCTCCGAGGAGGAGCGGGCGGCCTGGGACACCTTCGTCACGGAGTATCGGTCCGTGACGGCAGCGCTCGCCGCCGCCAAGGCGGAGATGGACAAGGCCAAGAAAGCCGTTGAAGCGGTCGAGCAGAAGCTCGTCGCCAAGATGGACGCCTTCTCCATCGCGGAAGCGGGTGGTCTTCGGATCAACCGGTTCCTCGTCCGCGGCACCGTCGACTACAAGGCGCTCTTGGCCGACCACTGCCCCGACCTTCCGGAAAGCGAGATCAATCGCTACCGCAAGAGCGGCAGCATCTCGACCAAGTTCACGCTGCAGAAGGAAAAAGCGACGGCCGCCAACGCGGCCTGATCCCAACAAGCAACCGGCCGTGCCTGACGACAGGCACGGCCGGAGATGAACGCCGCCACGCGCGGCTTTGACCAGAACCCCTTGGGGCGCACGACCTTGGCCCCGCAGGGGCCACGGGTGCGTCCGGATTTTTCACGGGAGCACCACATCATGACGCAGACTCAGCAGTACGTTGTGCGCGACATCACCGGCCTGAAGTCCTTCCCGGCTGATTTCACCATCGCCGGCTGGCCGGCTGCGGGGCACCACAAGGTCCCCGCGGTGGATCGGCACTACGTCTTCGAGAAGACCCTGACGGAAAAGCTGATCGCGTTCTTCGACCAGCCGCTGACCGACTCCATGTGGGTCTTCGGCCCGAAGGGGTCCGGCAAGACCACGGGCATCGAGCAGCTGGCCGCCCGGCTCAACTATCCGGTCTGGTCCTTCTCGGTGAGCAAGAAGACCGACGCGACCGATCTTCTCGGCCACCCGGTCCTCATCAAGGGCAACAGCGGCTTCCAGTACGGCCCGCTCTCCGCCGCCTACAAGTACGGCGGGGTGTGCATCATCAACGAGGCGGCGCAGCTCGATCCCTACGGGACGGCGTTCCTGCACGATGTGATGGAGCGCAAGCCGCTGGAGCTGGTGCAGAACGATGAAGTCATCCGACCGCATCCGATGTTCCGGCTGTTCTTCACGGCCAACTCGGGCGGGCGCGGCGACGACACCGGCCTGTACCAGGGTGACGAGCGGCTGAACTCCGCTCTACTCGACCGCTGCCGGTTCCTGAAGGTCGACTACATGGACCCTCAGGTCGAGGAACAGGTCCTCGCCCGCAAGGTCGAGGACATCGCCGACATCGGCAACGGCCAGCTGATCACCGCGATGGTGCAGGCGGCCAACGACATCCGGAAGGCGTACCTGGACGGGTCGCTGCCGGAGCCGATGTCCACCCGCGTGCTCATCCGCTGGGGTTGGCAGCTCCTGTTCAATTACGGCGCCAAAGACGCCGTGGTTGAAGCGTTGCGCACCGCCTACAGCGAAGGCTTTGACGATGGCGACCGCCAGGCGATCGAGAAGATCGTGTCGAACCGCATTTCCGATGAGGTGATGCAAGCGATCGGCGGCGACACCCAGCAGGCCAAGGCGGCGTAAGGGAGGGTACCGATGGCAAGCCAAAGCTATCTTCTCCTGCGCCACGACAACGGTGACGGCACCAGCAAGGACTGGGCCGTCGCGGTGATCGGCGAGGCCGTGGTCGTCCGCTTCGGCAAAACCGGAGCCGCGATGCAGCAGCGGGAAATCCCGCGAAGCAGCTGGAAGGCGCCGTCCGCGAAGGGCGAGGCCGACCGACGCATCCGCGAACAGGACGACCAGGGGTACGTCACCATCGGCACCTGCCGTTTCGACGCGAAGGGGCAGGTGCTCGACGTGGAGACGAACCCGTCCCCAGACAACTGGGTCCACACCATCGAGCGCAAAGCCGGGGAGCGGAGGAAGGCGGAACGCCTGTTCTTCTTCGAGATCAAGGCGGCGTCATGGAGAGCCATGGCGTTCGTCCTCGACCCGGTCGTGCGGTCGTTGCAAGGGCCGTTCAAGATCACGTTCGTCGGCCGCGAGGGGCTTCCCCAAGCGGCTCCGGTGATCGACGGCTGGCCCCTGCGGTTCGACGGTCACAGTGGAACCGGCGCGGTCAACGTGTCCGGAACCATCGACCGCGGCGCCGCGCCGGGGGCCTTGGTCTTTCTCCTCGCCCTGCGCGCGGAGGCCAAAAACAGCACGCTCCACACCGGCGAAAGCGCGGTGGACATCACCATCGTCGACGCCACCGGGGACCCGGTGGAGCCGACCATCAAAGGCGTGCAGACCGCCCTCGGCGTGTTCGGCACGGACACCTTTGACACGCACCGTACCCTGCTCACCGACATCGGCGTGATCCCGCAAGTGGTCCTGCTCGGTGATCGCGTGAAGCGCCGGTACCGCTTCTAAACAGCCGACGGCACCCGCCGTCCTCACTCACCCCACGGGGGCACCAACCGCTCCCGCCGGGAGAGGTGTGCCCTCCTTTTGACTCCCCGGAGGGAACTCATCATGGAACTCAACAATGTCCTGAAGGACGTGGACATCTTCGCCATCGACGTGGACGCCTGGTCGGGCACGAAGGTGATCGACCGGGCCGAGCTGCTCCGGGCCGGCGCGAAGCTGCCCCCGCAGCTGCTGGCCAGCGGCGGCACGAAGAACGTCTTCGATCCGCAGGACCTGACCCGCTTCAACACCTTCCGCCGCCAGGGCGACCGCGCGCTGGAGGCGGTGGGCGTGAAGGTTCCGCTGCTCGGCGCCTACGCGGTGCCGAAGGCGGCCGCCGACGCGCTGGAGCGGGAGCTGAAGACGATCAAGAAGCGCTTCTACGACTACCTCGAAAACGAGTTCTTCGCGAACTTCGAGGCGAAGAAGCGCAAGTGGATCAGCAAGTGGCCCGAGCACGAGGCGTTCATCCTGAACAGCATCGACCCGGAAGAGGTCATCCGCCACAAATTCAAGTTCGCGATCGGCCGGTTCCAGCTCACCAGCGAGAACCTGGTGGGCGACACCGACATCGTCCAGGAAGTCACCAAGGTCTCCGATCGCCTGCTTGATGAAATCGCCGCCGATGCGGACGAACTCTTCAAGGTGCTCGAAGGCCGCATGACGGAACGGACGGTGCAGCGGCGTTCGCTGAACCGGCTGGAGCGCATCCGGCGCAAGCTTTTCGGGTTCGGCTTCATCGACCATGCGGTGATCCCCATGGTGGAGGCCATCGACAAGCTGATCCATCGCCTCCCGCAGGAGGGGATGATCGCGCCGGAGGACTTCATGGAAGCCCTCGCGATCACGCTCATCCTGTGCGATCCGGACAAGGTCCGGCGGCACGGGTTCGGCGCGGTCACGGTCGATGACGAGCTGGAAGCGCTGGGGGTTGCCCCCACGCCCAGCCAGACGGTGGCCCCGGTCCCGGCATCCACGCCGGCGGGGACCAACGAGCCGACGGTCGCGGGCGGCACTCAGCCGGCCGAAGGCGACCTGTTCGCCTCGACCGTCGACAGCCTGGTCGATGCGATGGACCTGTCCGTCCCGTCGGTCCCGGCGCCCGGACCCATCGCGGAGACGACGACCAGCGCCGTGGCGGAAACGCCCGCGCCGCTGGTCGCCGAACCTCTCGCAACGCCGAGCGTCGAGCCCGAGACGGCGCCGTTGGCGGTGGTTGAAACGACCGCCGCGCCGGTGGTGCCGGACACGGCTGCGCCGGGGAATGCCTCGGCGATCTGCGCGCCGGACGTCGTTCCGGTGGCGACCGCTGCGGAACCCGCTCCGGTGGTTTCCGAACCGGTGGTCGCTTCGGCGGAGCCGGTCTTGTCGTCGGTCTCGCTGCCGGCGCCCGAGACGGTCGCACCCGTGGCCGGCATCGCGCCGGTCGTCGAACTGCCGCTGCCCGCTCAGCCGCAGCCCGACCCGAACCAAGACCGCCCGCGCATGCGCCGGTACCGGTTCTGATCCCAGCAACATCCGACACGGACGCCCTCCTCACCAGGGGGCGCCCGTGCCGCTCATTCTGGAGCGTATAAGCCATGAAAGAAGCGTTGAACGTTCTGGGCGGAAAGGTCCGGAACGCCGCGGCAAGCGTGCTGCACTCTCTGCACGTGGTCGCGGGCGTCATCGGTCGCAAGACCGGTGTGCAAATCGTCGTCGGCGGCACGGAAGCGAAGACGGACAGCCGGTCCGTCCACATTCCGGCCCTCGATCTGCTGAACCAGGCCTGGCGCGCCATCGCCTACGGCTATCTCATCCACGAGTCCTTTCACCTCCGCTACACGGACTTCTCCGTGTACGCCGAAGTGGGCTCGCAGCCGATGCGGAAGCATCTGCTGAACGTCATCGAGGACCCGGTGATCGAACATCGGGGCATCCAGGAGTTTCCGGGCGTCCGGCAGGATCTCAACGAGGTCGTGCGCGAGATGATCCGGGACGGCGGCTTCGCGGCTCCGGCTGGGGACGAACACCCCGGCGCGGTGCTGTGCAACTACGTGCTCTACAAACTGCGGCATGACGTGACCGGGCAGACGCAACTGGGAGAAATCCTTCGGGAAACCGAAAAACAGTTGCGGGCAACCTTCCCGCCCGGCGCGGTGCTGCGTCTTGGCATCCTGTTGAAGGATGCCGAGGAGTGCTTCACCACGCGGGACTGCCTGGACCTTGCCGACGACATCCTCGTGATGCTCAAGGAGGAAGAGGAAAAGGCGCGTCAGCCCGATCCGTCGCCTCCGCCGCAAGATCAGGACAGCGGCCAGGGCCAAGGGCGGGGGTCTTCGACCGGCAACGGGCAGGACCAGAGCGATGGTCAGGGCCAGGGCAACGGCCAGGACCAGAGCAACGCTCAGGGCCAATCCTCGTCCGGCCACGACGGCAACGGGCAGGCCGGTCAACCGGATCAGTCCGGGACCGGAAACGGCCAGAACCAGGACGGCCAGGGCCAGGACCAAGGCGGCGCACCGGGCAATGCCCCGGGCAACGCTGCCTCCGGCCAAGGCCAGGGCTCCCAGCCATCGTCGGGGGTGCGGCCGTCCAACGGCCAAGGCTCCGGAGCCGGATCGGGTGGTGACGGCAAGCGCGATCAGGCGAAGGCCGACGCCATCACCCAGGCGCTGAATGCCACCAACAGCGTCCTGCCGACGGACACCTTCGGCGACATCGCCAAGCGGCTCACCGCCGCCGCGCGATCGAAGGATCCGAACGCCGTGCCGATCCCGACGCTGCCCGGCGTCTGGCCGGCGCCGGAGAACGCTGCCTTCGGGCAGAAGCGGCTGGAAAAGGTGCGGGCCACGTCGTCGCGCATCCGCAGCCAGATGCAGGGTCTCGTTCAGGCCTCCAGGCAGTCGCCGGCACGTCGTGCCCGCGTCGGCCAGGTGATCGACGGGAGCCGTCTGGCGCTGGTGGCGACCGGCGAGGATCGCGTCTTCCTGAAACGCGATGAGGTGCGGGCGCCCAACACGGCGTTCCATCTCCTCATCGACCAGAGTGGGTCCATGGCGGATCCTGGGGCGGGCGGCAGTCAGCTGATCGACGTTGCCTGCGAAGCCAGCCTTGCGCTCGCCCTCGCCCTCGAAGGAGTGCCGGGCGTGAGCGTGGCGGTGTCGTCCTTCCCGGGCGTCCTCACCGTGCTCAAGCGCGGCGAAAGCGTGCGGGCAGCCGCCGGCCGCTTCACGCTGAAAGCCACCGGCGGCACGCCGATGGCTCCGGCCATCTGGCACGCCGTCACCGAGATCGCCCAGGCTCCGGAGGAGCGCAAGGTGATCATGGTGCTGACCGACGGGGCGCCGGACAACCGGCCGGCCGTCGAGCACGTGGTGCAGCGCTGCATCGCTTCCGGCGTGGAAGTGATTGGCATCGGCATCGGGACCGGGGTCGTGAAGACCTTGTTTCCGGTCTCCGCCGTCATCCACGACGTCGAGCAGCTGCGCGACGTGATGTTCAACCTGGCCCGGCGTGCGTTGCTCGCCAGCAAGGCCGCCTAAAAGGAGAAAGACGACATGCCCTGGTACATCGACGGTGTGGCGTACACGAAGCGCAGCTGCGGCTGCTGCCGAAAGGAGTTCCACCCCAAACTGGCGGATGTCCGGCGCGGCTGGGGCAAATTTTGCAGCAATGTTTGCAAGAACAAGGCGCGCCGTCGCCGATCCAAGCCGCGCCGTAAGGTGGCCGCGTAAGGATCCGCTCATGGACGTGACCATTCACACGCTGGACGAGGACGGTAACGTCGTCGCCAGCGAAACCGCGACCTGCCTCCCGCTGACCCGACCGGGCCAGCTGGAGACGATGCTGGACCTGATGGGCAAGGGGGCCTCCTTCGAGGACGCCTGGCACCTGTCCGAGCAGGCGATCGCCATGCCCGGCGCGCCGACCTAACGAACCGCCCGCCACCGCGCGGGCTTTTCTGAAACCCTGACGGGACACCGACGCCCCGGCAGGGGCATCGGGTCCTGTCCAAAGATGGACAATCCGATGAACGCAAACTTAGCGAACGGCGGCCGCACCGTGACGGTGGTGGCCGACGCGTCCTTCGACGAGGACGCCTCAATAGCGGGCTGGGGCGGCTGGGTCGTCGCCGGCGATCGTGTCGAACAGGTTTCCGGGATCATCCGTTGCGACGGCATCGACAGCACCGGCGCCGAACTCGCCGCTCTCGGCAACGTGATCGCCCTCGCGGTCACCAGTCTCCAGCTCGGTCGTGGTGACGGCATCCTCGTGGTGTCGGACTGCGAGCACGCGCTGAACATTATCGCCCGCGCCAAGCCTCCGGCGGCCGACCGGCCCAAGGACGTGGCGGTGCGGGACACGGTGGACGCCATGACCCGCCTACGCGGGATCAAAATCCACACGATGTATGCCGGCCGGAAGCTCGTGACGAGCATTCCGCTGCGGGCCTTGCAGCACGCAAGCGACCAGACGGCCCGCGCTGTCCTGGCCGAACACCGGGCGCGCGCGCTGCTGAGCGCCGCCTGACGACCACCACGGCCCAACCGGGCCGCGGCTTCTTCTTAAAACAGCGGCGCCGGAATGACCCGGCGCCGCCCTTCTCAACCCCACCGGGGACCGTGCTTCCCCGGATGGGGACGCCGCGTGCCCTGGTTTGTCGTGAGGTCTTGATCATGAAAGTCGTGACGATTGATGCCGATAAGGTCCGTCAAGAGGTGGAAGGCCGCTGGGGGGAGGTGCTGGACAAGCTGGCTCCTTCGCTCAAGCATGCCCTCCGCCTCGCACCGCGGCACTGCGCGTGCCCGGTTTGCGGCGGTAAGGACCGTTTCCGCATCTACAGGGACTTGGCGAAGCGCGGTGGGGCGTACTGCAACCAGTGCGTAAATCCCCGCACCGGCAAGCTCGGGTTCGGCAATGGGTTTGACCTTCTGATGTGGGTCAATAACTGGTCTTTCCCCGAGACGCTCGAAGAGGTTGCTCGCGTGGTCGGGGTGTCTCCGGAACAGGCCCCCCCCCGAAACAACGACCGCCGCCGCGAGCCGAAGCCGCCTCGTGTTGAACGCCGCATTGAACCGGTGTTCGACCAAGCGGAGGAGGCTGCGGCCATCCAGCGGATCCGCAATCGCCAGATGGAAATGTGGAAGGCGGCCCTGCCGTTGTCCCATCCGGATGCGATCGCCGGCCGCCTGTACCTCTTCAACCGCGGGCTCAACTCGATCCCGTGGGAGAAGGATCCGCAGGTCCGCCTGCACCCGGCTCTCCCCTATTGGGAAGCTGGTCCGTCTGGCAAGCTGCGGAAGGTGGGTGAGTTTCCCTGCCTGCTGTTCCGCGTGCTGGACGGCAACGGCCTCACCGTGACGCTCCATCGGATTTACCTGACGCCGGACGGCCAGAAGGCCCCGGTCGACGAACCGAAGAAGCTCATGGAGGTGCCGAAGGACCGCTCCATGATCGGCAGCGCGATCCGCCTCGGCGGCGTCGGGCCGGTGCTGGGCATCGCCGAGGGACCGGAAACGGCTCTCGCGGTGCATCTGGCGACCGGCATGCCGGTGTGGTCGGCGGTGAGTGCGGCGTTCCTGCCCTACGTCTTCCCGGTCACGGAGGAGACCGAGACGGTGCAGGAGCCGCAGGAGCGGAAGGGTTTCGTCGCCCGCGTGACGTCCCTGGTGCGTCGGCCCGAGCCGGTGCGCCAAGTCAAGCGCAGCGGCGTAATCCTCCCCGAAGGCGTCGAGGCGGTCGCCATTTGGGCCGACCTCGACCGCAGCCAGGCGGGCGAAGCGGCGGCGAAGGACCTCAAGCGGGTCCTGATGACCGGTGGCGTCCAGACGCAAATCTGGTTGCCCCCGGTGTCGCTTCCGGACGGGGTGAAGTCGGTGGACTGGCTCGACGTGTTCGTCGAGTTGGGCCGCTCTGGCTTCCCGCGGTCGGCGCTCGCCCAGCAGCTGCGCGTGGCGTGAGGAGGGACCAATGACGGTGCTCGACTTCAACGTCGTGAAGACCGCGCCGGGCGAAGGGGAGCAACACCCCTTCGCGCCTCCCTCGGGCTGGTCGGGCGATGCGGAGGCTTACCGCAGCCTCATGCGCACCCGGTTCAAAAAGGACCGGATGCATGGGCAGCGGATGGCCTGCATCGCCCGTTACGCGATGACTGCCGGCGCCCAGTACCTCGGGCCGTTTGCGGCTGAGGCACGGGCGATCGTAGAGGCTCTCAAGCCCAAGAAGACGGCCAGTGTGTAACGCCTGCCGTGACGCGACCGGCCTCACCCGACAGGGTGGGGCCGTTGTCCGGTTCTGATGGCGGCGACGCCGCATGTGGTTTGTGCGGGTAAAAATTTATTCGTTTTTCCATTTTTTGACGCGGTTTGGTGTGGGGTTGCAGAGCGATGGTTGGTGAGGTGAGCGTTCCGTCGAGCGGGGAGGGCGGCGAGCGGCCGCCGCCGCTGGTGTCCCCTTATGAGGACGTGATTCCGGGTGCGGTCGTGGTCGCGTGGGTCACCGCTGGTCCGGCCAGGAAGCGGCTGGAGATGCTCGCCCGTGTCCGCGTGTCCGTGCCGTGGGACCGGCGCCTCTGGCCGGTGCGCGAGCGTGGCGACAATGAGGTGGTGCTTGCGTGGGGTGAGACACGCCGCACTCTGACGCTGGAGGAACTGGCGCGGGAATGGGTGATCGTGCCGCAGCGCCGTCGCCGGCTGCACCGGGCGCTCACGGAGTTTCAAGCGGGCGGTCTGCCCTTTGAGTCGGCGGGGCGGGCGGTCGTGCAGCGCGCCGGCGGTGATCCGGGCGTGCTCGACCGCACCAGCCTCAACGACCTTGGCGCGTTGGACCAGGGGCACGACCTGCCCCGGAAGGCCGCCTACGCGTTGTTTCAGGCCGTGAAGCGGGCCAAGCTGGAGCGTGCCGCGGTCTCGGCGTTTGTTCGCGCCCTGGAACGCGAGCCGACGATCACAAAGCGGGTATACGCGGCGACCCTCGCCCGGCGCGCCGGATTGCACGCGCTTGTGATTGATCTGACCGATCCGCAAGAATGGATGGACCAGCGGGCGGGCCGGTTTGTCGCGGCCTGTCTGTGGACCCTGCGCAGCATGGCTAACTCGGCCATCGGCAATGTGATCGAAGCCGAACGGTGCGCGGCGAAGTCCTACGCCCTCAACAACAAAATCCAGGACGGACCGCGTCGTCCGGCGCCCGTCGCCGCCATGTACCGGGCACTCGACCGGGCGTTGAGTGGAGACGATCTTTACACGGGAGATGCTCCGGTATAACCTGCAGTCCATCTGACCGACGCGCCTTGTGCCGTTGGTTTGGCGAACGCCTCCGTTGGGGCGTCGTCCGGGACCCGCTCCGTTAACGCGATGACGGCTGGCCGTTGATCCAGCCGGGCACACCCGCCGGGGCACCGGCGGCTGCTCAAGGAGGCAAGGACCTCCGGTTCACGTTGGGCGGGCAGCACCCGCCTGCTTCCCGTGCAGGGAAGCACCCTGCACTTCCTACCATCCTGGCGCGACGGTGCGCCGGCGAACCAGCTTTCCACCTCACCGCGACCGTCAGCCGACGGCCGCGATGTCGTCATGGCACGCCCCGTAGGGGACGCTCGCGTCCCCAGGGGGCACGTGCGTCGTCTTCGGGCGTTTCGAGGAATCCCCGATGAAGACCACGATCATTTTCGACACGCTCGTTGCCCTCGCCGCCAGCCAGACGGCCACCGACGAGGATCTTCTGCTCGACCGTGACGCCTGCTCGCGCATGCGTGCTGGCGAACATTATCTGTGGGCGGCCCACGCCACCGGCACCGAGCTGGTGAGGGTGCCCGCCGCGGTCAAGCCGTTCCACCTGCTGTACGGCCTCGATGAAGGGGACATCGAGCAGGTGTACCTCATTACCGTGACCGGCAACGGTACCGGGACGGTTGAGCCGATCGACCACGCGAAGGCCCGCCAGTTGGCGACGCCCACGCGCGATTTCGTGCCCGCGCCGATGCGCCTCGGCGCCGTCGCCCTCGTCTCGTAAGAGGCCCGCGCGACGCCAACGCACTCTGTATCCACACCGGTCGCCGCGGCGGCCGATCATCCTGAAACCCTCTGGGGGAGCGCGCCTTCCCTGAGGGGAGGCGTCTCCGTCCTTCGAGCAACAAGGAAAATTCGATGAGCACGGAAAACACCACGACCAATGTGCAGAACGTCCTGCTGAAGCCGATCCGTCCCGGTGACGAAAAGCGCTGCCCGACCTGGGCCGGCTTTCCCTACGGCACGATCGTTCGGTACGACGGCTGCGCGCCGTCGATGGCGAACACGAAGGTGACGACGCTGGAAGGCGAGGTCATCGTCGAGTATCTGCCGCTCATGCACGCCGTCGCCCGCGCGCAGGAAGAAGCCGCCCGCCGGCGGTGCTGCATCCGCGTGATCGGGCCGTACGAGTGCCTGGACGGGGTGGTGATGACCCCAGAGGGCGTGTTCCTCAAGGAGGAGCACAGGCAGTACCAGAGCTGCGGCCATTGAAGCCTCAACCTCATCAGCACGGGATGGAGCAATCCCCCGAACATCAAGGAGGTGCCCATGTTGGGCAAGGCTGACAACGCCGAGAAAGCGCTTATCGCCATCAGCGTCCTGCTGGTTGGCCTGCTGTGCTACGGCGATTGGCTGCTGATCAAATCCAGCCGCCACTACGAATGGATCCTGGACAGCAAGACCGCGAACGACACGTTCATCGTGGTCGCGAGCGGGACCGGTCCGTTGTTGATGCTGTTCGCCTGCGTCACGGCCACCATCGTGATCCGGGCGAAGCTTTTCCCCAGCGACTGATCGCTGGTTTTCCCCAACCGGGGCGCAGACGTGCCCCGTGGGGCAGCGTGTGCGTCTCTCTTTTCGAGGAGGATGTCATGCTGTTTGAACGGACTGTGCGGATGGAGGTTGGATTGGACGGTTCGCCGACGGTTCCCTTTTTCCGGACGCTGGCCGTGTGGCTCTCGTTGCCGATCAATCTGCGCGTTGTCGTCGAAGGGCTCTCGGGCCGTCGCTACAACGTGTGGCGTGCTGACGACGGCGAGGTCGGCCTGGTTGCCGTCGAACCGGATGAGAAGGGCCTCCTCGCGGAGATTACTCTTCCCCTGCCGGATGGGTTCTGGGACTTGGCCCGGACCTGATTCTGTGTGGTCGGACGGCTCCCCTCGGGGAGCTGCCGTCCTAACATCCCGGCTGTGAACAGCCGATTTTAAACTGATCCCCAACCGGGGGCGCATGCGTGCCCCTCCGGGGGCATGTGTGCGCCGACCAACCAAACGGTGTCACATGGTTACAATTACGCAACTCAAGCTCTATCGGGCTGTCTTGGTTCGCTGCTTCGGCGCCGAAGGGCTCGATCCAGTGGAAGCCGCACTGTCGCGCGAGCACACTCTGGCGGACGGCGACGTTCTGACCTACCGGGTCGCGTTCCAACGCCACATCGGTCAATGGGTCATTTCGATGGCATGCAACGGCCAACCCGCATGGGTGCTCGGCCGCGACCACGTCCTGGCCGACATCGCCGGGGAACTCGGCGCCTACATCTGGGACCTGGAACGCTGCATCGAACACGAGGCGGAGGTGAAGGACGCCGAACAGGCGAAGCTTGAGGAGGAAGCCTACCATCTCCAGCAACTGGAGAAGATCGGCGGACTAACGGATGACGGCCTGATCCGCGGTTACGAAGACGCGGTTGTCGAAGACATGCGCACCAGCGACTGCTTCCAGGAATGGGGTTGGCACCCGGCCTACACGGGCCCGGACGATCCCGGTCTCGGCTACTACCAGGAGCAATCGCGGTTGGCCGGCGAAATCCGAGACGCTTATGAATCCGAAATGAAGCGGCGCGGCCTTTACGAGGCCCATCACAACGCCGTTTTCGATCGCGTCATGGAGCGTCGCGGGTACAACGATGAGCCGGTCGGGAACTACTACCCGCCCGCGAAGTGATCGGCCAAGGACCGAGCATGCTGGGACTGCCACCGGCGGTCCGAGGAAATGCACTTCGATGAAGAAGGCAGGGAGCCCTGCCAGATCGGGACGTGCCGCAACACCCGATCCGACCAAATCAATCAACCCCACGGGGAAAGCGTCGCTCCCCGTCGGGAGAGGCCTTTCCCTTTTTCTTTGAAAAGGAAAAGGCCATGTTTGAACGCCAGCTGATCTGTGACGAAATCGTCGCCGACAAGTATGCGCAGGAGGGGGAAAAGACCCCGTGCGACATTCACGCCCGCGTGCTCGGCGCTCTCCTTGAGGGCGATCCGCGTCGCGATGAGCTGTACGAGCCGATGAAGGCCGCGATGGACGCTTTTGAGATGCTCCCGGCCGGCCGCATCCTCGCGGGCGCCGGAAGCAGGAGAAACGTCACTTGGTTCAACTGCTTCGTGAACGAAGAACTCGAAGACTCGATGCAAGGGATTATCGGCACCGGGCTGCTCCGCATGTCGATCACCCTGCAGCGTGGTGGCGGAATGGGCACTGATTTCTCGCCGGTCCGCCCAAAAGGCGCTCTGGTGAAGGGAACAGGCACGCGCGCTTCCGGCGTGGTGTCCTTCATGCACCCGTTCGACTCTACCGGTGAAACGGTTGAGTCGGCCGGCGAACGCCGCGGCGCTCAGATCGCTACCCTGCGCATCGACCATCCCGACATCGAGATGTTCATCGACGCGAAGCGGAGCGGGAAGCTCACCGGGATGAACCTGTCGGTGCTCGTCACCGACGACTTCATGAACGCTCTCAAGATGGATGGCATGTTCGACCTGGGTCACGAGGCCCAGCCGTTCAGCGACGCCGACATCGTGGAGGTTCAGGAGCGGAACGGTAAGCCCTGGTACGTCTACCCCGCATCCGCGCTCACGACCTGTGGGACCGGATCATGCAGGCGACTTACGCGTATGCTGAGCCGGGAGTGATCTTCATTGATCGCGTCAACAAGCTCAACAATCTCGCTTACGTCGAAAAGATTATCGGCGCGAACCCCTGTGGCGAGCAAATGCTCCCCAAAAATGGGGCCTGCTGCCTCGGCCAGAACTGGTTGCCGGTGTTCGTCCGCGAGCCGTTCACCCCGCGCGCGCGCTTCGACTTCGAAGCGTTCGAACGGGCGACGGGCTACACGGTGCGACTGCTGGACAACGTCCTCGACCGCTCGCCCTTCCCCTGGGATGAGCAGCGGCGGGAAGCTCAGGCGAAGCGGCGGATCGGCATCGGAACGCCCGGTATTGCCGACATGCTGCTGATGCTGGGGCTCCGGTATGGCTCGACGAAAGCCCTCAAGATGGTCGCGCGGATCAAGCGCTTCCATCGCGATGCGGCCTACCGCGCCAGCGTGGAGTTGGCGAAGGAGAGGGGAGCATTCCCGCTGTTCAACGCGAAGGAATTCCTTTCGCGTCCGTTCGTGAAGCGGTTGCCGGAAGACATCCGCGACGGAATCGAGAAATACGGCATTCGGAACGGCGTGCTTCTGTCGGACGCCCCGACGGGCACCACGGGCCTGTATGCCGGGAACATGAACGGCGGCATCGAGCCGGTGTTCGCGTACTATTATGAACGCAAGCGCCGCATGGGTGATGAGTGGGTCACGCGGGACGTATTCAACGCCGCGTATCTGCTCTATTGCCGGATGCACGGTCTCGACCCTGTGGCGAAGGAGACGGCGGCGCAGCTGCCGGACTACTTCGTGTCCGCTCAGACGCTGACACCGCGTGAGCACGTCATGACTCAAGCGGTCTGCCAGCGTTACGTCGACAGTTCCATCAGCAAGACCGTGAACTGCCCGGAGGACATTCCCTTCGAGGCGTTCAAGGACGTCTACCGGATGGCCTACGGCATGGGCTGCAAGGGCATCACGACCTACCGTCCCAACGAGGTCACGGGAAGCGTGCTCACGGTCAAAAAGGGCGAGACGCCGGCGGCCGCGCCGACGGTTGCTCCTCCGGCTCCGACCGTGACGCTGAATCTGCCGAAACGGCTTCCGAGCGAGAGGATCGAGTTGGAGTGGCCGCCGACTGACAGCCGCATCTACCTCCACATCTCCCGCTTCACGGAGCCCGATGGACGCACGCGTGCCGTCGAGGCTTTCGTGTCGTCCGACGACCTGGCGACGAGCGAGCTGGCTACGGCCGTTGCGAAGCTCGTGAGCCACATCCTGCGGCGCGACTGCGAGCCCCTCTCGGCTATTGAGAAGCTCAAGTCGATCCGCGGCGCTCAAGGGTCTTGGGTCGAGGGCAAATGGTACGACGGTCTGGTAAGCCTGATCGGCCACCGCATCGAGGAGTACATCCTCTCCCTCGGCAACCATGAGCACAGCGAAGGACCCTGCGCTTGCCACACTGCGGCGGAAGCCGTGGAGGTGACGGCGCCGGAAAGCGTGGCGACGCCGGGCATTCCCGGCGCTAAGAAGTGCTTGAAATGCGGGCAGGTCGCTCTCATCCGTGAAGACGGATGTGAGAAGTGCTTGAACTGCGGCGCGAGTAAATGCAACGGCTAAACGCCAGCCTTTATCATAGTAAAAGCGACGTTCACCTGTCGCTGGCAGGAGCACATCGCCGAAACGGGGATGTTCCTCCTGCCAGGATAGGCATGGGCGTCTGTGTATATCAATCTTTTCATGCGAGACAAAAACCATGAAGACGATCGATCTTGCCCGCATGTCGCCCGGCTACGACGGCCCGGACAACCGGGCCGCCGTTGACGCCGCGGCGGCGCTGATCGACCGCGTGGTCGCGGCTCTGTCGCCGGCGCACTGACACGCAGCGTCCCACGCTGCCCCCAAACGAACCCCACCGGGTGCGCTCCCCCGGCTGGGGGCGCACCGTAACTCCAAGAGGAGAAGCGCGATGCGCGAGAAGCAACACCTCACGCTCACCGTAACCTGGCGTGACGAGAATTACGGCGGGATCTACCGGGCGAAGGCGTTCCGCGCCACCGTCAGTCCGGTGGTGTCGGACGCCATTCTCGAAAAGCTTGCTCGGCTGTTCCGGCGCCATGGGTTCGCGATGAACCCCAGGCGGGGATCGTGGATCGCCGAGAACTGCGCCGACCAGGCGCTGCACGATCTGGTCCGCGACCTCTCGGACGCGGGCTATCTCGTGCTCCACAAGGGATGCGTACCCGACACCCTCGCGGTGGCGGAGCTGACGGCGGCCTGACCGCCGGGTCGGCTCCGAACACGGATCCGTGCATCAATTCAACCATACTGGACCGGGAGACGCGCTCGCACGAGCGCCCTCCGTTCCTAGTTACGTGGGAGAAAATCAATGAAAAAGTTGATCGCCATGGCGCTGACCACCGTCCTGAAGGCGGCTGGACTCGCGCCGAAGCATGATGCTTCGAAAAGCCGGGGCGAGACGGGCAGCGCTTTGCTGCCGCTCGACACTCTGGCGGACCTCCCCGGCTTCTTCGCACAACGCGGTTCGGCCGCGTGGCAAGAAGCCTGGGGCGCCTTAAAGGCGGAGTTCGGCGATGTTCGGTGCCTGAGCCCCGACGGCGCCGAAGAGTGGCAGTACATGGGCACGCACCAGCAGCCGGATGGCAGCTGGCAGCACCACTTCCGCCATCGGGCGCTCCCGCCCGTCGGCGCGAGCGCGAACCTCGTGTACCCGGCGACGGCGCCGGCCATCTGAACCGAAAACGACAACCAACCCGACGGGGAGCGCTCCCCGATGGGGGCGCGCTCCGTCCCCATCACTTGAGGAGAGCGTTGATGAAGAAGCTGAACATCATGGGCGCGGTCGCCGCGATGGTCGTGTTCGACTACGCGGCGATCGGCGGTCCGATGCGCGCGTTCTGCGCTGAACTGACGGGCCGCCAGTGGCTGCGCGCTCACGGGTTTACCGGCGACACTTCCATCCAGGTCAGCGAGATCGTGGAGTGGGAGATTTCGCCGACCCACCGGGCCGCCGATGTCCTGTTCCGGCAGGGTTCCGTCGAGGCCAAGTTCACCGATCTGATCCGGCGGAACCTGCCGGTCCTGACTGGCGGCACCGCGGAAGCTGGCGACCTGATGCAGTTCGAATTGGACGGCATCTCCGCGTTCTACGACCATTCCTGTTCAAGCTGGACGGGGTACGGCGTTACCGGGTCCGGATCGGACGGCGGTAACGGCTTCGTGCTCGATCCGGACTTCGCGCAGGCGTGGCTGGAGCGCGGGAAATGCAGGCTCCGGGTGCATACCCTGCGCCTGCCGCAAAAGTCCGCAGCTTGACCGATGGCTGCCACCGGAACCGCGGAACAGCCGGAGGCCGCCAAGCCGCCGCGCGACGAGCACGGCCGACTGCTCTGCTCGTACTGCGGCATGCCGACGGAGTTGCTGAGAAACAGCGCCGTGATCTACGGCACGGACTATGGCCCGGTCCACCGCTGCCCTTTGGGATGCGGCTGGGTCGGCTGCCATCCCGGCACCTGCAAGGCGCTGGGTCGCGTCGCCGACCGCGATCTGCGGCAAGCCAAGATGGCCGCGCACCAAGCCTTCGATCGCCTCTGGAAACGGAAGGCGTGGCTGATGGGCGGCAAGCGCCGTCACTATCAGGCGGCGCGTCAGGCCGGCTACCGCTGGCTTGCCGAGCAACTGGGGATCGACCACTCGCTCTGCCACATCGGGTTCATGAACCTGGCAATGTGCCGGCGCGTCGTTGCGCTCTGTTCCCCGTACCTTCGCCACCGCTGACCGTTCTTCGCCGGCAGCACACCCACCAACCCCGATCGGGGGCACGCGTTGCCCCCGAGGGGGCGGCGTGTGCCTGCATGGAGAGGATTCAGCCATGGACAGCAATCGCGACGAAAGCCCGAAGGCCCGGGCCTTTGCAATCGTCTTTGCGTACCGCATGAACCTGATCCCCTACGCACGGGCGGTCAGGGAACTGGTCGCGCTCGGCATGCCCGAGCTGGCCGGCAAGGGTTCGTGTCCGGTGGTCGAGACGTTGCACGCAACGTCGCTGGAAGCGCTTCGGCGCAACATCCGCGCCTACGTGCCGCCGCCACCGGTTCAACTCCCCGACACCGGCAAGATGCTGCGCCTTGCGCACATCGCCTGACCGGTCTGGTTCGCGCCGTTTTGGCGCACCGAACAGGGGACCGGGGACCGTTCCGCAAGGAGCGGTCCCTTCGGCGCGTTCTGCGCCCCGGTCCTCGATTTCCCCAAAATCCTTTCAGCGCCGCCGCCCTCCCGGAGGGCGGTGGCGAAGGAGATCGCCATGATCGATTTGATCGACGCCAAGTTCGTTGCTTGGCTGCTGATTGTCGGCGTTATCGTTGGGTTGCGGCGCTTCAAGCCGGGCCTGCGCGACGCGAAAACCGACGAAGTGGAACTGATCGAATACGCCCTGGACGCGGTTGCCGGGGCGCCGGTCAAATCCGAACCGGAAAAGAAGACGCCGTTCCTTGGCCCTGCGGAGCCTTCGGCCGACGTCCGTCCGCAGCCGTCTCCGCCAGCCGTTCCGCCAACCGCGGTCGGCAGGCGGAGCGCGGTCACAGCGGGCAGCCGGCGGCCGACGATGACGGTGTTCGTCGAACGGGCGTTCGACCCGGAGAAGCGGATCGGGGCGTGGCACGCCTGGATCCGGTTCATGGGCAAGGCCCACAAAGCCGGCGGGATGCTCAGCGATCATCTCCACACTGCGGATCACGCGGCGGTGGAGGCGGTCGTGGCGGGCGTTACGGCGGCGTTGCGGCTGGTGATGCCCGTACCGGGGGCGGTCATTCTGATCCAGACTTCGTCTGAGCATGCCATCGATGTTCTGTCCGGGCGGCTTGAGCTGCGCGACAACCGGGCGGACGAACGAGCCGCCATCGAGCGGCTGAAGATGATCGTGACGCAAACCCGCGTCACTGTGAACTTCCGCCATCTCCACGATCCCGGTGGTGACGCAAAAGCCCGCACGGCGGCGTCGACCATGTGCGAGACGGCGGCCCGCGACACCCTCGACAAGGCGTTGGGGCGTCGTGCGCCGGCGGGTGCGCCATGACGGTCGAGTTCATCCTGGGACTGCCGGGCCTGTCGGCCCGCGCGCTCCTGGACAAGGCTCGGGCGCTTGACCTTCCCGTCATGATCTCGGCCAACAGCCTGTCACGGTACACCACCGTGGCAGGCGAGCCAAACCGCCCCGATCTGAAGGCGCGCAAAACGCCTGAAGAATGGGAAGAGTTCTGCGAGAACACCCGGCACAGACGGTGGGATGGATTTGACTGCCGTCTGTTGAAGAATGCGCACGGCCTGCGCTGCTACCTGGATAGTGCAGGGTTCGTGGCGATGGCGAAATACCGGGGATATCCATGGACCGTAGACGACTATATGGCGTTGGCGGCGGCCTTCCCTTGGGAAAGGTTCTCTTCTATGGACCTCTGCGTGGAACCGGAAGTCGCGGCTGATGCCACAGCCGTCCGCGATCGCATCGCTGGGACCGTGAACCTCAATGTCGAGTGTCGTCGGCGGGCCATCGACCTTGGCATCATTGATCGGTTTATGCCGGTAATTCAGGGCCATACGCCTGAGGACTACTTGGCCTGCGCCGAGAAGATGCCGTGGATCGATGCATCTCGGACGCTGGGGGTCGGGTCAATGTGTCGAAGAAGCGTACACGGCCCAAACGGCATCGTGAGCGTCGTGTCCATTCTTGATCGCCAACTACCGCCAGGGGTGCGCCTGCACCTCTTCGGCCTGAAAAGCGACGGGGCTCATGCCGTGCGCGGCCTTGAGCACCGGATCGCGTCGGTGGACTCCCAAGCCTACGGCGTCGTCGCCCGGCAGGCGGCCAACCGCTTGCGGGAGGCCGACCCGTCGTTCTCCAAGTCGAACGCCTTCGTGGCGGACATCATGGAGACGTGGGCCACGCGACAGGTGGAGCGGCTGAAGCAGGCCGGCGCCACCTTCCAGGACAGCCTCTTCCTGCCAGCGGTCGAACGGCCGCCGGCGGAAGGATCCTGGGCCTGGGCGGAAAACCTCGCCCGCGAGCGCCTGCGTGCGCTCGTCGCGGCCGGAGAGCTGGAGCACAACGACGTGAACGAGGCCTGGGTGGCGCAGCTGGCGGGAGACATCCTGTCCGGCGACGACACTGGGGTCGATGACTTTTGGGATGGGGACGATTTGGCACCGGACATCCCGGTTGCCCGAGCGGCCTGATCGGCACCGGCTTCGGCCGGAGCCTTTCCTCTTTTCCGCCCACGCCGCCTGTACTGGCGCGCCAACGTCTGCGGAGAGCAACGAATGCAGAAGCAACAGACCTTGTCGAGAAGCATGCCCCGGCGCGAGGGCGAGGCGCCACGCCCCACGCCCGACCACCCCGAAGCCCTCGACGCGGCCGCAGCCTTCGCGCTCGGCCACTGGGGATCGCTTCGGCAACTGACCCGTCCGGGGCGTGAGCTGCGCCGGGCCTGAAACAAACGCCGGCCGGCACCGTCGGAGGGGCGCCCGCAATTTGACCGCCAATCAGCGCATCCCTGGCCGGGATCGCGCCGATCGGCGCTTAGCAGAGGAACCGCATCATGAAAGCGTACAGCGAACTGACGCCGCGGGAGCGCATCCGTCGGCAAGCGTTGTCGAACGCCCGCTGGTACAGCGACCGTGGGGAACCGCCGTCCATCGTGGACGACGAAATCCGCCGCGCCTTCCGAGTGGCGCCGTCACGCCGGCGGGGCCTCCCGGAGATCGAACAACAGCTGACGCCCGAAGACCTCGATATCCTACAGGCCCAGCAGCGCCGCAAGCCGGCGAACGGGAAGCTGATCTACCTCATCAACCTCAACACCTAGCCAGGGGTACGTCATGGATGATCACTGCGACCAACAAACGCTCGAAGTGGCCGGTGTGCCCGCGAGCGGCGACATCGATCTGATCGTGATGAGTCCGCGGATCATCGCCGCGCAGCCGACACGCCTGGGGCTGGATGCCATGCCCGAAACGGTGGTCCACCGCCTGTCCGCTTCGGCGGCGCTGGCGTTCCTCGATGAGTTCCTGGCGATGATGGAGTGGCAGTCGGGAATCCTCGCCACCGGCAAGGTTTCGGCGGCCAAGTACAACAGCCCGGCGGCGGTTGAGCGGCGGAAGGCCGCGCTGGACCGCCTCCGCGAGACCGTCACCGCGAAGGTTATGAAAGCCTTCAGCTGCTGACCAAGGCGCTCACAAACACCTTCCCCCGATGGGGCGCACGTCCGCCCCGCAGGGGAGGAGTGCGCCCTTCGTCACACTGGAGACGATGATGACCAAGCTTTATCGCAAGCTCGAAGCCATCAAGGATGCGCACCCTCACCTGCTGGCGGCCTACAAGCGGGATTTTCTGGTCCATGACCGTCGCAAGATCCGCAGCTTCAAGCCTGGTGAACGCTGGCTCTGGCTGCTGCGCAACTACGGAACGATCATGTTCCCGATCGGGGCGGGCCAGAATCCCATCTGGGTCACCCACCATCTTGCGGAATACCCGCAGGCTGTGGTGGCCCTGATCACCGTGACGGAGGCGACCACGGCGTTGCCGGTGCGCGTTGACGGCACGGTGCAGCTGATCACCCACGACAAGGCGATGCGGCTGGCCAAGGAGCCACCGCCGAAGGACCGGGTCGTGATGCAGCCGGCGCTGTTCGGCGCCCGTCTGGAACGAAACGGCCACGAGATCGGCAGCGTGACCCGGTACAACGACACCTTGTCGGTGACGTTCGAGGGCGCCGGTCTCGGCGGGTTCAAGGACTGGACCGCGGCGCTCGCCGCCATCGAGGCGAAGGCCGGGCACCCTCTGGGGCCGGTGGTCGGAGCCTGATCGGCAAGCGCGCGCGCCAGCACAAGCACAAAAGCCCCGACCAGCGATGGTCGGGGCCTTTTTCGTTTGCGCGAACGGAATGTCCGTTCTGTACAGGGTCAGTTGCTTCCGGCCGCCGGGTCGCCGAACGCAGTGTCCCAGCCAAGGGCGGGC
The DNA here is from genome assembly GCF_053470405.2 of Azospirillum mesophilum. Taxonomy (NCBI): domain Bacteria; kingdom Pseudomonadati; phylum Pseudomonadota; class Alphaproteobacteria; order Rhodospirillales; family Azospirillaceae; genus Azospirillum; species Azospirillum mesophilum. Next base: position 75,358 of record NZ_JBPXMQ020000016.1, on the reverse strand, counting down.
AGGGTGATGCTGCGCATGTTGCCCAAGCCGCTGCGCGTGGCGATGAAACCGCGCTGCTCCATGTAGGCCAACAGGTGCCGCGCCCGGCCGCGCGAGTGGCTGCCGCAGGCCTGCGCCACCTCGGTGTCGGACGGGCAGGGGAGATGGTCCAGCGCAGCGCGGGCCAGCAGCAGAAAGACGTCCTGAAGGTCGACCGGCAGCGTGGCGGCAACCTCGGTGGCCTTTGCCCACGCGGGGTTCTCTCCGGCGTCCGGGCCCACCCCGGCGCGGGCGGCAGCCAGCTTGCGGCGGAAGGCGGGCAACTCCAGCGCGTCGCCCTGCACCTCGCGGTTCCGGCAACGGACCAGGAAGTCCTGATACAGCACGGCGATGGAGCGGTAGGGCGCCTCCGGATCGGCCAGCACCTCGCGCAGCACGGCGTCGTAGACGGCCTGCCGCTCAGCGGCCTTTTCCGGGGGTTCGAGATGAGCGAAGAGGTCCGTCGGCATCGGTGCTGGCGTGGCGGCGACTTGTGCCTCGGCTGGCTGCGGGCGGGCAATCTGCGCCAACAGGCCCGCACTGGCTGCGGTGGACGGGCGGCGTGCCGGGGAGCGCGGCGGTTCCGGTTCGCCGGGTTTGAAGATCAGATCGCGCGCGTCCTCCAGCGGGGTGTCCGGCAGCGGCATCAGCTTCGGCGTGCCGCCCCGGCCTTTCGTCTCCACCGCGCCGATGCGCAAGGGGAGGGGACGGCGCGACAGGGCCGGGCCGAGCGCGATGAAATGCCCGCGCTCCAGGTCGCGGAACATCTCCGCCGTGCGGCGCTCCATGCCCAGCAGGTCGGCGGCGCGGGCCATGTCGATGTCCAGGAAGGTGCGGCCCATCAGGAAGTTCGACGCCTCCGCCGCCACGTTCTTGGCGAGCTTGGCGAGGCGCTGCGTCGCGATCACCCCGGCCAGCCCGCGCTTGCGGCCACGGCACATCAGGTTGGTCATGGCGCCCAGCGAGACCTTGCGCGCCTCGTCCGACACCTCGCCGGCGGCCGAGGGCGCGAAGAGCTGCGCTTCGTCCACCACCACCAGCATCGGGTACCAGTAATCGCGGTCGGCGTCGAACAGTCCGCCCAGGAAGGCGGCGGCGTGACGCATCTGCATCTCCGCGTCCAGCCCTTCCAGGTTCAGCACGACGGAGACGCGGTGCTGGCGCACGCGGGCGGCGACGCTCTGCAACGCGGCCTCGGTATGCTCGTCGGCGTCCACGACGATGTGGCCGAAGCGTTCGGCCAGCGTGACGAAGTCGCCTTCCGGGTCGATGACCGCCTGCTGCACCCAGCGGGCGCTCTGCTCGATCAGGCGGCGCAGCAGGTGCGATTTGCCGGAGCCGGAGTTGCCCTGCACCAGAAGGCGGGTCGCCAGTAATTCTTCGAGATCGACCGTCGCGGGCGAGCCTGTGGTCGTCGTCCCCAGATCGATGCTGACGTTCATCGGGCGGGCCACAAGACAGAAAATGGTCCGACCTAGATAATACACTGAGAATCGCCGCGCAACCAATCAATGACAAACGCCACAACCCAGGGCGACGGAGAAAAGGCGCAAGCCATTCGGCGTTTCATCTCGCGCGATGTCTTGCCTTGCTCCACGACTTGGTGCGGAATTGCCCGAAGAAGATCGCGCCAGCGGTCATCTGGAGGGCGAGATTCCGTCGCGCCATCACCGGTACACTCGGTCGGTTTACGATCAGCTGGGGCGACGCCAATGGAAGGGCAATACTGGGTTGAATTCCCGGACGGGACGAAGATCAGTCCGCAGAAACGGCGGGACTCTCCGGCCGCGTTCCGGGACGCGCTGCGGAAGGTTCATGAGGGTCCACCTGACACTCACGCCACCTGCCTCTGCCCGGGGCGAGGTGCCAAGAAGCTGTATGTCGCCCGCCACGGCGAAGAGTACCGGCTCGCCCGGTACCCCAAGAGCGGCCTGGAACACAGCCCGGACTGTGCGTTTTTCGCCACCCCCGCCGAACTGTCCGGCCTCGCCGGTTACAGCAAAGGCGTCGTCGTGGAGGGCAACGATGGATCCAAGAAGATCCGGCTCAAGATCGGTCTCACCGCCAAACCGAGCAAACCCAAGGAGGACACCGAGCCAGAGGAGCCGGAAAAGTCCGAGACGGAGGATGAGGGGGCGACCCGAGGGGCCAGTCAGACGGCGATGACCGAGCTTGGACTGCTCCAGCTGCTGTGGACGGAGGCCGGGATCAACCGGTGGCACCCGAACATGGCTGGCAAGCGGTACTGGTCCGTGGTCGGCTTTCACATCGCCAAGGCGGCCGAACGCGTGCGCGCCGGCCGCACGTCCCTGAGTTCGGCGCTGGTGGTCGTGCAGCCGGACCGGTCCGACGAGTACCGCGCCAAGGCCGTCGATAAGGCGTGGAACGTCATCGGGCCGGCGCTCGCGGTGCGCGACACGCAAAAGACCATCGCCCGCCTGGTGGTGATCGGCGAGGTCCGCGCCTTGGTGCAGGGGTTCGACACGACGACCATCGCGCTCTACGACGACCGGGCCTACGGGATGCGGCTCATCATGGAGCCCAAGCCGCTGGCGCGCTTCCTGACGCGGTTCCCGGATGTCACCGCCGAGCTGCAGAACCGGCGCCCGAACGTCCAGCCGTCGGCCCGCGCCATCGGGATCTTCCTGGTCGAGCCGCGCCGGACCGAGGACGGCATGCTCGGCGAGGTGATCAGCATGGGGATGATGCTCACCACACGCACCTTCATCCCGTTCTCGTCGTCCTATGAGCGGCGCATCGCCGAACAGCTATTCTCGGAGGAGCGCTACTTCGAAAAGCCCATGCGCTTCGACGCGGCCGAAGACGTCGTGTTCCCCGACTTCCTGCTCTACGACACGGACGCGCAGATCGTGCCGATGGAGGTTTACGGCCGGGACGACGCGGGTTACCTGGCGCGTCGGGAGAAGAAACGGGCGATCTACCCGGACCTGTTCCCGGACGCCCCATGCTGGGAGTGGCTCGCGGCCGAGCAGCCGGACCCGCCACCCTTCCCGCCGTTGCGGCGCGCTCAGCGTCCGCCCGAAGCCGGCGGCGAGGGCCAGCCTGAGCGCCGGGAGGACGGCAAGGCCGCGTGAGGCGTTTTTCCCGGAGAAAGGTTGCCGCTGAGCGAACCTGAACGCCGGGATTCCCAAATGCTGGTTCTGGCATCATGCCGCCATGAGACGGCGCTTCCTCCCTGGCACGGCCCTCGCGCTGTGCATCCTCGGCGCGCCGCCGGTTCTCGCCGGCGGCGCGTCCTTCTACACCCATCAGGTCGAAGGGGACCGGTTCATCGACCGGCATGAGGAAGGCTGGTTCTGGTACAAGCAGGATCCGGAACCCGAGCCGGAACCCGAGGAGGAGGCTCCGCCGCCGCCCGCCGAAACGCCGCCTCCCGAAGCCGCGCCGCCACCGGCAGCCCCAGTGCCGGACGCCAAGCCGGAACCGCCGATGTTCAGCGCGGCCTGGCTGCGGGAAAAGCTGCCCCAACAGCTGGAAAAGGCGATCGACAGCCCCACGCGGGAAAATGTCGAGCTGTATTACCTGATGCAACGGGTCGCCATGGACAAATCGAACGCGTTCTCGGACATGGCCGAGCGCGTTGTCACCGGTGACAAGGTTCTCGACGAGAACAACCGGCGCCCCATCGCGTCGTTCGCCGCGAACCAGGTGAACAAGCAGTCGGGCGACAACGCCGATCGCCAGCTGGCCGACCTCGCGGCGACGTCCGGCCTATGGTTCTTCTATCGGTCAGACTGCCCGTACTGCCACCTTCAGGTCCAGGTCCTGAAGGCACTGGAGCGGCTCACCAACCTCAAGGTGATGGCGATCGCTGTCGATGGCCTGCCGCTTCCTGAAAACGCCTACCCGAACTACGTCCGCGACACCGGGCAGGCCGCGATGCTGGGTGTCGATATGGTGCCCGCGCTATACTTGGTCCACCCGCCGGATGGCGTCCAGCCGCTGGCGCAAGGGGTCGTCGCCTACGACGATTTGCGAAAACGCATTTTGGTAGCGGCAACACGCGCCGGCTGGATCAGTGAAGAGTCCTTCGCCACGACGCGACCGCTCGCCACCACGGCGACGATCACTTCTGTTGAGCCCCCGGACGACGCCTCCATCGCCAACGACCCGCAGCGCCTCATCGGGTACCTGCGCGAAAAGATTCGGAGATAGCCATGCGCAAGGCCCTGTTGCTCGCCGGCGGCCTGCTGGCAGCCCTCCTGACCGGGACACCTCCCGCCAAGGCGGACCTGCAAAACCAGATGAACATGATGTTCAACGGGTTGAGCAACGTCACCCCGCCCACCGTCTTCGAAACGCAGCGGCGCGGCGGGATCGCGGGCGGGTCCGTCAACCTCCGCAACCGCATCATGAACGAGCAGTTGGTCAGCGTCGTCCCGCCGAGTTTTCAGGCGGGCTGCGGCGGCATCGATATGTTCATGGGCAGTTTCTCCTTCATTTCGGCGGACCAGTTCGTGCATCTCCTGCGCGCGGTGGCCGCCAACGCCTCCGGCTACGCCTTCAACATGGCGCTTGGCGCGATCTGCCCGTCGTGCCAGCAAACCATGGAGACGTTGCAGAAAAAAATTCAAGCGCTGAACCAACTCGGCGCCAACAGCTGCCAGCTGGCGAAGGGGCTGGTCACCGACCTCCGCAGCGCCGTCGAAGAGGGCAAAGTCAAGGAGGGTGGGCTGATCGCGCAGACCACCGGCGCCGCTCAGGGCGTCTTCAACGCGTTCTTCGACAACACGAAAAGTCCGCAGGAGAAGGCGAAAGAAGGCAACCCCGACGAATTCCGGCGCAAGCTCGCCGGGAACCTGATGTGGCGTGCCCTGGTGCAGTCCGGCACGGCGGGTTGGTTCCCCGGCGGGAACGACAGTCTGAACGAGGTGATTATGAACATCACTGGGACGGTCATCGTGCAGGATGAACTGGCCGCCGCTCCGGACGGCAAAGGAAAAACGTTCAAGACCGTCGAGTTCCCCGGCTCGCGGGTGACGATCCGCGATCTGGTCAAGGGCGGCACCATCAAGATCTACCACTGCGATACAAAGAGCGAGGACGGGTGCCTAAACCCCACCGGCCCCACCCCTGTGACGATCACCGGCTTCGAAAGCATGGTCCGTGAGGCGCTCATCGGCGGGGCGAACAGCAAGGGCGTGCTCTACAAGGTCAACCGCCAGGATGGCGGCGCTCCGACGGAGCAGGAGAACCGGATCCTTGGGTTGAGCCCGCTCGGAGGCGCGCTGATCCGCCTCAACGCCCTCAGCCCCGGTTCGTCGGAAACGGTGGCAAACTCCGTCGCGCCGCACATCGCGGCCCACCTCGCGATCTCCATCATCGATGAGTTGCTGCGCAGCGCCGAAGCCGCGTCGGTCGTCGTCAACCATCCCGACATGAAGAGCCAGACCGACCGCATTCGAACGGCGCGGACCAACATGATGGCCGAGTACAGCCAGTTCCAGGCCGAGATCGGGTCTGAGGCCGAGCAGTTCCGCTCGTATCAGGCGGTGCTGCAGGTCCTGCCGAAAAACTTCTACGCATCGACGCTACGCCCCGGCCGGTGAGGAAAAACAGCCATGTGGTCGATCTATTCCATCGGCGACGCCGCCTACATGGAGCGGGTGCTGAACGCCGTCGCCATGATCACCGGCACCGGCGAGTTCTCCGTCATGGCCCGGATCGGCATGCTGGTCGGCATGCTCCTCGTCGTGCTGCAGGGGATGGCGCAGGGGGGCCGCGGCGTCAACATCGGCGCGATCTTCGTGAGCTGGCTCGTCTTCATGACGATGTACGGCCCGGCGACCACCGTCACCATCGAGGACGGATACACCGGCCAGGTGCGCGTTGTCGCAAACGTGCCGATCGGGGTGGCGGCCATCGGCTCCACCATCAGCCAGCTTGGATACGGCACGACCGATCTTTTCGAGACCGCATTTTCCCTGCCTTCCGTCACGCGGAACGGCTTCGCGTCCGCGCTCGAAACCCTGAAAAGCGTTCGGAAGGTCACCTGGGACAGCATCGGCTACGGCTACGCCAACGACGCCAGCAAAGCCGGGAGGTATAACCTGGAGCAGTCGTGGATCAACTACATCATGGAATGTACGATCCACGGCATCAAAACCGGTTGGCCGACGGCAAGCGGCGGGACCATGTCTCACGCCGCGATCCAAACCGCGGACAGCCTGATCGCCGCGCTCCAGTACACGAACCCTGAGAAATACACCTCGATCACGATCGACGGCGACAAACTGGTGCCGTGCCCGACCGCCTACAACACGTTGGTCCAATACACGACCGGGCAGTTTTACACGGACCTGCTTCCCTATTCGATCGCGCCGGCACTCCAGATGCGCACGACCGATCCCGCCGCCGACGGAGCGCACGCGGAAGACCGGGTGAACAATGCCCTGGCCGATCTCGGGTTCTCCAGCATCACGGCCAAGGACTACATCATCGCCTCGACGCTGGAGCCGCTGTACCACAGGGCTTGGGCAGGGGAGGCGAGCGTCGATCAGGAGCACCCGTACGCGATCACCATCAACGATGCGGTCAGGCAGCGGAACGCGCAGTGGGAGGCCGAAGCCGACCTGTTCACGCGCACCATCCGGCCGATGATCACCTTCATCGAAGGGTTCGTGTTCAGCGTCACGCCGTTCATGGCGTTAATCATCGTGATGGGGCCGTTCGGCATCAGCTTGGCCGGGCGCTACCTGCTGCTGCTGTTCTGGATCCAGCTCTGGTATCCGATCCTCGCCATCTGCAACCTCTACATCATGATGACGGTGCAGGCCAAAATGGCGGCCTTCGCCGGCGCCAGTTCGAAGATCACTCTTCTTTCGCTCGCCGGACTCGAAGGCGGCGACAAACTCATTCAACAGTATCTGGCGACCGGTCAGATGTTGGCCGCCTCGACGCCGGGGCTCGCCCTGATGCTGGTCTACGGCTCTGCGGTGACCGCCACGAGCTTCGTCAGCCGGATGCAGGGCGGCGATTTCGTCGATGAGAAGAAGGTGGCGCCGGATACGATGTCATCGGTGCCGATGCTGGCGCGCGAGGCGATGCAGAAGGGCAATGCGGTGGGGGGGCATAGCCTCGCCGGCGCACCGCAGGTCATGGGCGATTATATGTTTGCGGACACAAAGGGAGCCGATATTTCCAGCGCTCACCGCGAGGCGTCCTCCGCGCAGGAGGCGTTCAGCAACACCTACGCGAACAATCTCTCAGGGTACATTCGGTCTGCCACAAGCGGTCGCCTGTCGGAAAGCGTGTCGGACAGCGGTACAATCGGTACCGGTCAGTCGTCGTCGATGCTCATGAGCAAAGTTCACGATATCGTTGACGCTTACAAAGGGCAGCTTGGTCTCAGCGAGGCACAGACAAAAGCGCTCACCCATAGCCTTGGCGGACAGGCCGCAGCCAAAGTTCCCTTTGCGGCGGCTGTAGGCGAGATCAAAAACTCCAACACTGGGCAAACAGCGGATCAGAAGTCCAAAACGCTGGAGTTCGCCCGAGCCATTCACGAGCGCGTATCCGGCGACGAGCAGTTCAGCGCCAGCTTTATGAAGCAATGGCGATCCGACGTGGCCGGGGGGAAGGATTTCACCTCCCAGTCAGGAAAAGACGTCACCGACCAACAGACGTTCCAACACGCGGCCCAGGAGGCGATTTCCAAAGAGGATGCCTTCACGGAGACGGCCACGTCCGCCGTGCGAGCCGGCGAGCAGCTCACGCTGTCGAAACACACAGCGGTCAACCTTGGCACGGCACATGCGCCTACGCGCAACGCCATCACCAATTACGTGGACAACATGGGCCTGCGCCCAGCGGTCAATAAGCTCTTCGATAGGTTTGGCAGCTATTGGGGGGCCAAGCTGGGTCTTAACAAAGAGCAACAGTGGACTTACGCCGCTCTCCAGACGATCACAGGGGAAAACACGAATTACGCTACCATGAGCGAAGGCCAGAAGGCCGAAGGACTCGCGTTCCTGGGACAGCTTTACGGCGGCAATCCGGCAGCTCGCCGTGCCGAATATGGGAACGCTGGTGCCAACAAGGGAATTTTCAACCGAGGCATCGACTCTGCGCTTTCCTCCATGGTCCTTGATGCCAAACAGGGAAGTTATGCGCCTGGTAGCCGGTTTTCTGTCGAAGGCGACCATAAGCAGCGCATGCAATCCGTTGACAACAGGATCGCAAGAGGAACGGCGCAAGCGGCCGAGGACAACTACGACCCTGTCGTGAACGGGCAGGGCCAGAAACGTGCGGAAGCGGCACGCTCCATCCTCCTACGGCAACGGGATGATGCGCGTCAACGGCTGTTGGAAATCCAGGGCCCCCGAGAGGCGGGCAGCGATTTTCTCCCCACCCCGCTGAAGGGACAGGAGCGGGAAGCAGCCCTAGAAAAGCAGGCAGCACTTGGCTTGCAACACGGCCTGACGCCAGACCAGGCTGAGTATTTCGCGCTAAAGAGCGTCGGCGCAGACGGGACACGGCTAGGATACGAAGGAGCCCAAGCAAGCTATAACACCCGCCTCAAAGAGCTTCAGGCTAAGATCGGTGACAAAGCCGTGGTTTACGCGCTCAACACTGCGGCCAGGAAAGCAGGGTTTATATCTCCCGACAATCCCTTTTGGAAGGAGCCCAATCTTGAGATCGTCGGGCAGTACAACCGTGCCGACGATGCACTGAACAAAAACTATGCTGCTCGCGGGGTTTCGCGCCCCGATCTGCCGGGGCATGGCCCGGAAGCCGTCTCGGCCGGTGCGCATGCGAATACCCCACAGGGACGTAGCGGCCACGGCGGGAATAGGGAACAGGCCAGTCCGCAACGGATCGCCTTGGACAAGAACGACCACGAGGCGCTCGTCCGGCTGATGCTGGCCGAAGCAGGGGGAGAAGGGCGCAACGGCATGGCGGGCGTCGCTTACACTGTTCTGAATCGGCTCGCGGCACGCCCCGTAGGCGCCGACGGGAAATGGTCGGCCCAAGATATCGTCGAGGAAGATAAGCAGTTTGAGCCGGTGGGGGCAGCCGGAGGTGATTGGCGCAACTTGCCCCGCGGAAGCGAGTCTGACCGCAGATTGGCGGCCTCTGTACTCGAGGATATTGCGTCCGGCAGAATGAGCGATCCCACACGTGGATCGACCTATTTCCTGAACCGAGACGTTGCGGCTGCCCGCGGAACGGACTTTGCGGCCAGCCGGAAAGACCATGTGCGCACCGTCATCGGCAAGCACACCTACTTGGGGCCATCGGCGTTCTCGGAGCAGCCGGAGGTGCCAGCCTATACCGTCTCACTGCCAGGGGCCGAGACTGCGGCCAATGCGACCAAACATACCGACAGAACCCCGGTGGCCGGAAGACTGGTAGGAGAGGCTAGCGCTGTGCCTGAGAAGCCAAATAGAGTGCCGTCATCGCCGACTGTAGCGGCTAACGACACGACGGCGCCCAGTCATCTGAGCGGGAGTGAAAGGAATAGGGAAGCTTTCGCAAACACGTCAGACAGTCGCGGCGACGACGTGTCGCGGCCTTCTCTGGAAGGCCGCGACAAACCTTCCAGCACCCACCCTTCAACCATGCCAATCGGATCGGTGGGGAGCGGTGCGCCTCCCAATGCGGCCACAGCCGAAGGAACTCCACCTCCTTCGCCGCTGCCGCCAAACGGATCCGCGTCGCCACAGATGACAGCGAAGCCTCCTTTTCCACCTCTACAACCCACAAAGGCTAACCCTCGACCTGCCGCGCCGGCATACCCGCCGATCAGGAGTGCGCCGACAACTGCGCCGGCGGCGGCGTCGACGGGAGGCAAGTTTAGGTGAATCGCCATCCTTTGTGGACACCAGTCCGGGGCTTCGCGTCCCGGATTTAAACGCTTGGTGGGAGCGTTAATTTATCTTGCGCCTCGAGCCCGCTGTGGAACTTAATGGGATGGCAACAGCGGGAACGCGATGGAGGCGAAGATGGAGGGACTGATTGTGCTGGCCTTTATCGTGGGCGCCCTCGTGAAGTTCTACACGTGGTTGATGGGCAACCCGGCCGACAGTGTAGTTCAGCCCGGGCACCGGAAGGGCCGCAGCTTTGTTTCCGAAGGTGTTGTCGTTTACGGGCCGTTCATCGACGATCCGGACCGCATCGCCAACCGGCTCAGCGTCGAGGTGTTCGAGAGGCGCCGAGGTCGCTAAGCAGAATCTGCGAGGGTACGCCCGCGGTTGCCGTGTAGTACGGTCGCCGCGGGTTTTGTTTTTGGTGCGACACTTGTTGCCCGGTGCCCCGTAACAGACTTGCAACGCCCATACACTATCGTCGAGGACCACCGCTGACCCGCAGATGGCGGGCAGTGATCCCGGCGCTGTTCATTATCCCTGGCCGGCCCTCCCTCCCAGCTTTCCATCGTTCCTGGTCAGTCCGCCTCCCTCGGGGGCGGCACAGACCTGCCGCGCCCCAGCGAACGTCGCTCTCGCCCCCAAGTGATTGCGCACGCAATCAATGATGGACACCTACCCCCACCCCTGTCCTTAACGGACCAGCACCGTTCACCGATCATGCACCATACCAAACAGCACGCTCTGCCCGTCATCTCCGTAAAAACAGACACTTAGAGCCATACATCACACACGCAAGACGGAAAGCGGCATAACCGAATATGCAACCATAACGCGATTTTTAGTGGACTTTTCAGATAAAAAAATGGAGCATACCGACCGCTCGGCTTACCCAATCCGGCAAGCCGGTCCAGCCGGTATTCTATCCATCCGGGTAGAGCGGATTGACACGCACGGAGGTGACAGGCATGGCATCACGGGCTGCTGCTCGATCACTCACGCGGAAGGCGCTGCTGACCACGGCCGCCGCGACGATCCTCGCTTGGTCGTGCTCGGCGGCCGCCTTCCAGGAACGGAAAACCCCAGCCAGCCGGCTGGCAGGCACCGCATGGGAACAGGTGGCCCGCCAGCACGGCCTTGATCCGGCGCTGCTGTACGCCATCGCGCTCGTCGAGAGCCGGCGGTACTACCCGGGCGAAGAGGCGTTCCGCCCGCACCCCTGGGCCTTGCGCGGCCCCGAAGGGCCGAAATACCCGGCCGACGCTGAGGCCGCCCGCCGCGTGCTGCGCTCCATGGATCCGTCAAGCCTGCGCGCGACCGACATCGGGCTGATGCAGGTGAACTACCACTGGCACGGGCACCGCGTTGAACGCCCCGAGGATCTGCTCGATCCCTACACCAACATCACTGTGGCGGCGACGATCCTAGCGGAAGCGGTCGCCACCGCGCCCAACGATCTCGAGCTGGGGATCGGCCACTACCACTGTTATGACTCACAGCGCGCGCGCGCATATGGCCGGGAGGTGATCGCCATCTGGCGCCGTCTTCGCACGGCCGAACCTCTGGGGAGGCAGCCTCGATGATTCCTGATTTCGATGCGTTCGATTTCAATCACGCGGTCGTCGGACGGTTCCGCGAGGCCGCGCAACGCAATCCGCACGCGGCGGCCCTCGGCTTTCAGGCCCCGCTCGCGATCGCGGAGACCCTGGCCGCCATGCCGGACGCCGACTATGTTCGCTTCGTGAGCGGCTACATGATGATGATGCGGCCATACCCTGTGGAGCGGCTGCGGAATGAAGCGGTCGAACAGGCGCTTCTGGAAGGCTGGAGCGCGGATTGGATGGCGCCGTACACCGGGACGATCCGGACCGACCTGGCGGACACCGGCGCGACCGCGGCCGACCCGCTCGCGGACACCATGTGGCACGCAGGCCATGCCATCCTCGGCCTCGTCATCCTGCAGCGTCTGGCCCGCGCTGAGATCACCGCTGCGATGACCAGGGGACAACTCTCCGCGCAAGGCGCTGAGACGATCGCCTCCCTGTGCTACGAGGCCCTGACGTCAGACGCCATTGCCGGGCGCGTTCGGCTGCGCCCCACCCAGTACATGCTGCAGCTGCTCGACGGCGGCGACGTGGAATTCATCCGCGTGAGGGCGGTCATGCACACCTTGTCGGGGGCGGTCACCTCGCTCGGGACTGGGCCGCATCCCGCGACCATCCGCGTCTGATCAGGGGAGGGTGACTGCTGTGGAATCCCGACACCTCGTGCAGATGAACGACGTCGAGCTTGCCAACATCGCCCTCGACATGGCCCGCCGCCGGGTCTCCACGGCCCTCATCTGCAAATACACGGGCCTGCCCGCTGGCAGGGTCCGTGCGTACATCAAGGAGGCGACCGGGGAATCCCCGACCGCGGGGCCGACCCGGCAAAGCGCGACCATCGTCGACCGCAAGCAGGAGCTGATCGAGGCGACGATCGCGCTGCTGGAGTATCTCCTGCGGGCCGGCCCAAGCGCCACCCGCACCATCAACCGCGAAGCGTGGCTGCAGAGCTACGATGCCTACCTCCTGACGCGGGCCGAATGCCGGATGCCGGGCAAGCCCCTCACGATCAACGAGGTGCACAAGATCCTGGCGGACTACCGCAGCCCCGGGCAGCCGGTCAGCCTCGCGCAGTGCTCGTGCGGCTCCTATTTCGTACAGGTCGCGGCGCGGACACTCGACCGCTGTCCGCTCTGCTATCACGCCCCCACCACGCTTAACCGTGGCGACGCCGACACGATCCGCGCGAACATCCAACGGCCGCGGCGGCGCTCGTCCCGCTCGTCGCGGCCGCCCAAGGTCGCATAGCGCCGGCGCAACGCCGCGTCCACGTCGGGACGCGGCTCCGGCGGCTTCGGCAGGTGCCCGGCGCGCACCGCCGCCTCCCACGCCACCAGCATATCCTCGACCACGGCCTGTGCCGCGGCGCCTTGCCCCGCCTCGGCGGGCAGGTGCGCGTTCCACAGAACATCGACCATACTCTCCCGGTCAATGAACCGGAGTTGGTCGCCGCAGGCCCACCGCAGTTCGCTATTGACCCAGGCCACGGACGCCGGAATGGCCATGCTGAGAAGGTCCACCATCCGCGTTCGAACCGCGTGCTCCGCCACCACGCCCGGAGCAAAGGGGTAGCGTGGCCGCAGGCTGCCGAGCCAAGCGTCCTCGGGCATCTCCACGTCAAACAGGCCCAACTCACGATCCAGCGCGACGACGCGACCGTGGAGCACGACCTCGCCGCCGACACGGTTGCACAGCTGCTCGCGCAGCCATTCGCAGCTGCGTAGCGCTGTGAACGGGACGGTGCGGCGATGCGCGTCGCGCAGCTCGCCCACCAGCTTGGCGCCACGGCCGTCGCGCGTCAGCCGTGGCTCCGCGTGCAGCGTGCCGCTGAACAGGCACATCTCACCGGGAACGAATTCGGACCGAACATCGCCCACGATGTGCGACAGGTCATCCCAGCCAGTGGGCATGAGAAAGGGAACCTGCCAGGACGCGGAGAGCCCGAACAGGGAGAGACAGCCGAGCGCGGCCGGCGGCGGCTCACGGGGATCGCGGATCGACATACCACACCACACAGGTGCGACGCCCGTTGCGCCGTTCGGTGTCAGACGACGGGCACTCGCCGCGCATCAGGTACTCGTTCGCGGACACGAAGCGGCGCGCGTACCGTCCGGCCGGGGTGAGCGCCCATTCCATAAGGGCGAGGTCCTCGGTGCTTTGCGCGGCCCCGGAGAGCAGCCGATCGACACGCGCGCGGACCAACGGGTCGATAGCGCCGAGACCGATGGCCCACTGTGTCACGGCACGCGTCTGGTCATCGTCACGCACGTCCCTTGCGCTACCGGTGGATGGCGTGAGGGAGCCCGGCGCGACGGCGAGCGGGGCCGCGAGGGAACGGCCGATCCACAGGCCAGCACCAAACACGGACAGCGCAGCGACGCCGCCAATCACAACGCCGATCACCAGAAGGCGACGGTAGGAGCGCGCTGCGGGGGACGCCTGCGATGCCGCGTGCGCCACGTCGCGGAGAGCTTTCGCCGCCTGCGTGTTCAACACGGAGGTGAAGCGCCCGATGGCTTCGGAAGAGGTGCGGTCGATGACGCTGGCGACCGCGTCGGGGACAAGGCTTTGCGTCTCAATCTTGACGCGGAGGGATGCGGCAAATGGCACCCAGGCGGGATCGCTCAGCGACCCGCCCCGGTCCAGAATCGCCTGCTGCACGGCGCGGACGGTGGGGGCGTCCGCGCCGTGCAGAACGTCATCAAGAGAGGATACAGCGGAGACAGCCATGCGCATGACCTCGCGGACGGGGCGTTACAGCACGGCAGCCGCTTTTTGGACCTCGGCGTCGAAGCGCTCCAGCCACCGGTGCACGACGGAACGGTCCACGGTTTTGAGACGCGAGTCCTTCGTCGCGTCGGAGAAGCGCAGGTTCATTTCGTCGACCAGGGAGTAGGTACGCATGCGCATGGCCGGGAGATCGATCTCGACGCCACCCCGTTCCTTCAGGCGGCCCCGACCCTTGGACCCATCGTAGCGCTCGAAGTCGTCGTCCTCGGGACCGAAAAGGCGATTCTTGACGACCACGAACGAGACGCCATCGATCTTCTCGAAGCGATCCAGAACGAGACCCACGGTGCGACCGCTGGCGAGCATCGGGGTGATGACGTTGACGATGGTCACGGCGTAGCCCTGGCGACGTGCGTGATCAAACAGCCCGACCGCGTTGTTGAACTCGCTGAGCGGCAAGATCGCGCCGGCCGGGAGGTCGATCAGGACACGGTCGGCGCCACTGTCGAGCGCGTCGAAGGCGCAATCCCGCTCGCGCTCATTCTGGATGGAGAAGTACGCGACACCGGACAGACCGTCCTGCTTCTGGTCGAGAGCGCCGTCTGCATCGCGGGTGCCATAGAACTGGAGGAGCTGGCCGACGGTGCCGTCAGCGTCGGCGAGATAGGCAGTGGACGTTCCACGGCGCAGCCAATCGGCATAACCGCGCGCCCACGTGGACTTGCCCGTGCCCCCTTTGTCGGACACGACAAGGACGAAACGCTTGGACATCACATATCCTCCCGGAGGCCCGCATGGCGGGGCGTTGCTGGATGGTCACTGGAATGTTGCGGCGACGGGGCAGCGCCAACGGAGGCCGTCTGAGATGACGCAGGCGCGTCGGTAGCAGTGGCGCGGCGGCGGGTCGCTCCGGAGGACGCTGCCCCACCGCGCGGTGGACGCGGCTGGGATGCCGCCGGCTTGCCCTTGCCCGCCTCGGTGAGATAGCGCCGGAACGTCTTGAGCGACACGCTGGCGAACGCGGCATTTTTTTTCGCCAGAAGGCCGAGGATGTCCTCAAGGGGATACCCTTTGCGACGCGCGGCCTCGATCTCGGCCCGCAATTCCGTGACGGCGGCGCGCACGCTGAAGGTCGTGGCCGCCGCTTCGGGTAGGCGGGCCAAATCGTCACGGAGCGACTCAATCACGTCCTTTGGTATTCCGCTCATCGGCTCCTCTGAATGCATGTCATGTGAACGTGCAGCAGCCGTGGACGGTACCACTTTTTTGCGGAAGCCACCACGCTAATGGGATACATTTTGGCCGTTGCCTCGCCCTGAGCGCAGTAAAATGCGGTTCCAGAATGGACGACATTAGCGCGCCATGATCGCGATCCTGATGCCCCGCAATCGCGCATAGCGCAACGCTTGCGCTTTCAGGACGTAGCACAACGAAGGTGAGAACGACGTAGCACAACGAAGCAGGGGAAAAGCGTGTAGCACAAGGAAGGTCAGAGGGACGTAGCACAACAAAGGTGGAAAAAGCCGCGTAGCACAACGAAGGTGGGGTGGCGCAATGGCTTATAATAGGAAACCCCCGGGGGGGTCGGGCCGTCAGGCCCGGCCACCGCGGGGGGGGGTTCCGGGCGGCAGGACATCGGTGGAGAGGGCAGAATGACGGACAACACCCCCCTGGCTGGCCCCCTGTCCGGGACGAGCGACCCGGAACTCTATCGCGCGATTCTGCACGCGATCGCGGCTGACCGCGCCCGGTTGCTGGAGATCGCCAAAGAGGCGATGGGGCGCTTCTACGAGGAGCACTGGCGGGTGCGCAACGCGCAGCCGTCGTCACAGTGGGGCCAGTACATCCCGGTGGCCAAGCCTCTCTCTGGCGGGGTCGGGGCGTATTGGGCGAAGGTCACGTTCTACGGCGGGGTCGAAAACCGGAAACTCCAACCGCGCAAGTTCGGGCGGTCGGGGGAATGGCGGTACCTGCCGGACGACTTCCCCGACGCGCGCCCGTGGGAGTTGGCGGCCATCGCCGAAGCCGAGGACGTGTTGGAAGGCGTGCGGCGCCGCACCGACGTGCTTGGCCGGATGATGCGGGCGGTGAAGATGGCGGCCCAGCATGAGGGGCACCCGATGGACGCCCTCCTGGCTGGGATCGACGCCGGGACGGATGACACCGACACGAGCCCCGATCGGAGCGACGCTGCGGCGTCGGTGCCCACACCGGAGCGCACGGGCGGCTGACGAACCTGGGGAACGGCGGCTGGCAAACCGGCCGCCGTGTTCCCGTCCGGTGTGAATCAAAACCATCCCATCCGTATAAAATTCGCCGCCTCGGATAGCGCTTGCGTCCGGCTGAGATTGTGCTTGGTTGCGCCTAGAGCATGACGCTCGGAACGGTGGAGGCAGCCATGGGAACGTCTCGGGATTTGGCGCGCTGGCAGGCGCTGTATGAGGGCCTGGAGATGCACCGCTTCGGCGTCTCTCTGGACCTGTTCCAGACCGAGCCGCACCGGGCTCTGGTGACGGCCTCCCGTCACCCGTCCTGGCCGGAATTTGCGCGTCGCCATCTGGCGAGCCCGACCGACCTTGCGAAGCTGTTCGCGGACGAGCGCGGGCTGGCGCGCGGCACGGAGGCGGACCGGGCGCGCGGCACGGCGCTGCACGCGGCGCACGACGCGATGGTGCGGCGCTATCAAGCGCACTGAGTACCGGAGGCGCCGGACATGGGAGTGCCGGTCAGGAGCGGACACCGGGGGTAAGGGGGCGATCCGATGGCGAACTACGATGAACTGCAGGAGCGGGTGCGGCGTGAGCGCTGGATGGATCGCGAGCGCATGCCGGCGGAGTTGCGCACCGCACAGCTGCTGCTGTCGGAAGAGCCGCTGCGTGCGCTCGCCCCGATCCCCCTGGCTGGGCAGCCTGACCAGGTCTACGTGACGGCGGACGGCTGTCTCGTTCCCGTCGAGACGAAGACCCGGCGCCGCGCCATCGTGTACGACCGCGACGTGGCGCAGATGTCGGTCTACGGCGTGCTGCTCGAGCACGCCAAGGACGAGCGGCTGGAGCCGTACGAGGCCGCGCGGTACGGGTACCTGCGGCTGGTCTTGCCCGAGCGCGTGCAGTACGTCAAAGTCCCGCTCGCGTCGGAGGAGGCGGTGGCGAAGATGTGGCTGAACCACTGGTGGTTCGGGAGCATCGGGCCGCGCGCCGGGTACATCTCCGGGTAGGGGCGGCGGTCGGCGGGGTGTCGCGCCTCCGCGCCCGTGGCAGGAGGGGACGACCGTGGCTTGGGTGATGGTTCTGGCGACCCTCCTGCTGATGGCGGTGATGATGGGCGCCGTGATGGCTGTCCACGAGGCTGGGCACTACTGGGCGGCCAGGATGATGGGCGCGCCGGTGGACAGCGTGCGGATCGGTGTCGGCCCGCGCCTGCTGCGCTGGACCAACGCAGCCGGAGTGGAGTGGCGGGTCGCGGTGGTGCCGGTGATCGGCTGGGTGCGCCTGTCCGAATCCGTACAGAACACGGTTCCCGCATGGAAGCGGCTGGTCATCGTCCTTGCCGGACCGGCAACGAGCCTCGTGTTCGGAATGGGCGCGCTGGTGCTGCATGGGGTGGTGGCGGCACTCCTTGCCGGCGAGACGGCGGGGGCGGGCGGTGCGGACGGGATGCGGGCGGCCATCGCCCTCCTGGCCGGGATGGCGCATGAATTCTTCGATCTGCTGGCGCGGGTGCTGACCGGCGCGGGCCTGACGACAGCGCGGCCGGCGCCGCCAGTGACCGGCGGACCGGCGGTGATGCAGCTCGCCCACATGGCCGGGGCGATGTCGCTGGGCATCGGCGCGTTCAACGCGTTGCCGCTGCCGCAGTTCGACGGCGCGCAGGCGGTCACCCTGGCAGTGGAGTGGGGGGTCGGGCCAAAGGTGGCGCGGGTGGCCGGGACAGCGCTGCACTGGTTCGGCGTGGCGGCGCTGCTTGCGGCGGTCGTGTTCTGGCCCTTCGGCCCGCGGCCCTGAGGCGAGAGTGGCGCCCCTGGCTGGGATCACGAGCCAGAGCTGAATTTTCGGACGCTGGATGCGGTCTGGGCAACGCTGGGCGGGGATTGATGCCCGGCGCCGCTAACGCGCTGGGCGGCGCCTGAAGCGCCTCCAGCACGGCGCCCCGGTCGGGACGGCGCCGTGCTGGATCAGGGGCGGGCTGTGCGTTGCCCGCCGAAGCAGGATATCAGGCGATGTCGATCATACGGTCGAGCCGCGCGGCCTGCATGAGCTGCTTGACCTGCGGCACCGGGTTGGCGACCTGGAAGTCGACGCCGCGCCGCTTGGCCTCGCTGTGGGCAAGCACGAAGAAGCCGAGCGCGGCGGTGTCGGCGCCGCCGACCTCCGAGACATCGATGACGACCGGAGACGAGGCGCCCTGGATGATCTTAGAAATATCGCGATATGCCGCCTGATCGGAATAGTTCATCACCCCGCTCAAAACAACGCGCGTGATGCCGCTTTCCGTGTCCACTTGGTATTGCATTTATCCCGCTCCCATTACCACAGATGAACTCTGTCCGAACATTATCGCAGCGCAGCGGCGAGCGCAAGCAATACAGAACGCAGGACAGCCATGACAGGGATTTGCGCTCGCGACTGCTTTCGGATACCATGCCCGCCAACCCATTGATCTTGCGGTGATGAGGATCCATGCCGGCGATGGCGGCCCTAATCGTTGACGATGACCCGTTCGCGCGCAGCATTTTGCGCCGGCACCTGACCACCATCGGCTTCGACTGCCTGGAGGCCGAGACGGGGCAGGGGGCGCTGGAGGTGCTGGGGACGGAGGATCATCGGATCGACGTAATCCTGCTGGACCGCACGCTCCCCGACATGACCGGCCTGGACGTGATGGCGGCGCTGCGCACGAGCCCGGCGCACGGCTACATCCCGGTGATCCTGCAGACCGCCGCCGACCGGCTGGAGGACGTCCGCTCCGGCCTGGCCGCCGGGTGCTTCGCCTACCTCACCAAGCCGGTGGACCGCGCCCAGGTGCGCGCCCTGGCCGGGACCGCCGCGCGGCTGCGCGACCGCTACCGGTCGCTGCAGCGGGAGGTCGCGTCGCGCGAAGGCGGACTCAGGCACCTGCGCCACGCCGAGTTCGTCATCCGCAGCCCGGCCGAGGCGAACGACATCGCCGTGTCCTTGGGCATCGCCGTCAACGCCCCTGGCCGGAACATCAGCTTCGGCGTGCTGGAGCTGCTGCTGAACGCGATCGAGCACGGCAACCTCGGGATCGGCTCCGCCCGCAAGCAGGCGCTGCTCGAGGAGGGCGCCCTGGCCGAAGAGATCGAGCGCCGGCTCGCGGAGCCCGCGCGCTCGGCGCGGTCGGTGTCCGTCCGGTACGAGCGCGGTCCGGATGGAGCGGTGATCCGGATCGAGGATGACGGCGACGGGTTCGACTGGCGCGCCTACGCGCACATCGACCTCGATCACGCCTTCCATGCGCACGGGCGGGGGATCGCCATGGCGCGCATGCTGTCGTTCGACGCTCTGGAGTACGAGGGACGCGGCAACGTCGTGGTGGCGCGGGTCAACCTCGCGTGAAGCGCGGCGATCGCGCCAGGCTCCCCAAAGCGCGGAGGCGCGGTTGAGCGCATGAGCGGTTGTGGTACAATGCCGTGTCCTTGCTCCGGCAGCACGCGTGTCGCGCCGGAGTGGTCATGTCCATCTCATCCGTGAGGCGATCCCATGCGCACCCTGGCGCTTTCCACAGGCCTCGCCGCGTTCCTGCTGTTCGCCACCGGCGGGGCGGACGCCGCGTCCACGGCCTGCCCCGCCCACTTCCTCGGCGGGCAGGCGCCCGACCTGGTCAATCCCAAGCTCGCGGCCAAGACGCGGGATCTCTGCTTCTCCGAGTTCGCCGTGCTGCATTCCGGTCTGACGCGGACGGCGCTCTACTCCGCCGACCATCTGACGGCCCGCCGCGTGGCGGCGGCCAAGCACCAGCACCGCACCGAAGCGAGCGACACGTTCCACGAAGATGCACGCCTGCCCGGAGAAGAACGGGCGCTGCTGAGCGACTACGCGCGCAGCGGCTATGACCGTGGCCATCTCACGCCTGCGGCCGACTTCGACGACCCGGTGTCGCAGGGCGAATCCTTTTCGCTGGCGAACATGATCCCTCAAGTGCCCGAGAACAATCGCGGCGTCTGGGCGGAGTTGGAGATCGCCACGCGTACGCTGGCGGAGCGCCACGGCGAGGCGTGGGTGGTGACGCTGCCGGTCTTCGCCGGTGCTCAGACGCGGTGGCTGCGCAATCGCGTTGCTATACCAGCGCGCATCGCCAAGGCGGTCTACATCCCGGCGCTCAACGGGGCCGCCGCGTATCTCACCGACAATGCCCCGGGCAGCGCTTGGCAGGCCGTGTCCATCGCGCAGTTGCGCGACATGACGGGGATCGACGTGTTTCCTGCCCTGCCGGAAGCGGTGAAGCAGACGGCCATTCAACTGCCCGCGCCGATGGCCCGCGGGCGTCGTGGAGGTGCGTGATGTCGTCCGATCTGAAGCCCTTCGCCAATGAGACGCAGGCGCTGTCCATCGGGGATCTGTCCGTGGAGAATTGCGTCGACCGCGTGTCCCTGTTCGGCTCCCTCGACCTGACCAGGGACAAGACGGGCCTGGAGCGCGCGCGTGCCCTCAAGGCGCTGCTCGACGCCACCGTGGCGGCGCTGGAGGCGGACCCGGACCTGCCGGCCGAGCTGCCGCCGCCCGACGCGCCGACGGGGCCGCGCGATCCGTTCGCATGACGGGGCAATGCCCACGCGGCACGCCCGCAGCACCACAATATCGGCTCAGAAGAAAAACACAGTGTTTCCCATGCTCAAGCGCGCAGCCCTTTGCGCTGCCCTCTCCGTCAGCCTGCTCTCGGACACCCTGCTGGCCGGGAACGCTCATGAACAGCACACTCACGGGCATCAGGGTCATGGGCATGCCTCCGCCCAGGACATCGGCGGCCCTGGAAAGGCGGTGGAAGCGACCCGCACCATAACGGTCCAGGCGGTGGACACGGCTTTCCGTGAAAAACGCATCGCCGTGAAGCCGGGCGAAACGATCAGGTTCGTCATCGAGAACCGTGGCGCAATTCCCCACGAATTCACCATCGCCAGCCCTGGCGAGCACATCGCGCATCGGACCATGATGCGGGAGATGCCAGACATGGCACATTCGGCCCCGAACGCGGTGACCGTGCCAGCGGGCGAGACGCGCAGTCTCGTATGGACGTTCGGGGCCGTAGAGGACCTCGAATACGCCTGCGACATCCCCGGCCATGCCGAGCAAGGCATGACCGGGCGCTTCGTCGTGAATTGAGAATCCAGGGGAAGCATCGATGCCGCCGATTCATGTCGAGGATCCGGACGAGGAACCGGTCTGGACACCCGCCGACATCTTTGTGCCCGCGCCGGACACGCTCGAACTGGAAGAGGTCGAGGGGAAAGCCGACCTGCCGCCGTTGAGCCCCGGCCAAAGGGCTCTCTTCGACCAACTCCTGGCCGGTTGGACATTGTCGTCGAATCCGCACGGGCACTTCTGGCGTCTTCACCCGCCGCCCGGGACGAACTGGCAAGCAAAGGAAGTCCACTTCATGCGGGCACGGGGGTTGGTGCGCCGGCGCATGGTGGTGGCGACGACGGAGGCCGACCGCACGACCTACACGCCGGCCAGACCGAAGGCCTGCGCCCGACAACCGGGATAATTGGGAACTGTGGAGCTGGAGCGCGGCGGCAGGCTGGCCCAGCGGGCGGGACGGCGGGCCAAGCTGCCGTTCCTGGGCCGGCGGTCAGGAGGTTGGGATGGGCACGCCCCGCTCGCGGTGGCTCCCAGCGCACCTGGCCGGATCAGGCTATGCCGGCAGGCGGTGTCTGGGCGAGGGCCGGCCGCTCCAGGTCGGGTTGGAAGTCGGCGCCGAAGAACCGCTCCCCGCGCACGGTGCTGTCGAGGGAGACCGAGCCGTCGCGGTAGAGGGCGGTCAGCACGTCGCGCTCCGAGGCCAGCAGCCGGCCCGCCCGGTCGAAATGCTTGACCCCGGCCGCCAGGGCGGCACGGACCGTGGCCTGACGGGCGAGGGCGGCGGTGAGATTGTCGACGGCG
Source organism: Azospirillum mesophilum (assembly GCF_053470405.2). Classification (NCBI taxonomy): domain Bacteria; kingdom Pseudomonadati; phylum Pseudomonadota; class Alphaproteobacteria; order Rhodospirillales; family Azospirillaceae; genus Azospirillum; species Azospirillum mesophilum. The sequence goes on along the minus strand of NZ_JBPXMQ020000016.1, from coordinate 53,059 downwards.
GTGAGAGTGTCGTGGGCCATGAGGATCCGAGCTTTTGGGACGGGCCGGGTGCGCGCGAGGTGTCGCGAGGGCCTGCGTCCAGTGGAGAAGGTACAACGACGCGAGCACCCGGAAAAGGAGAGTGGTAAGCGGGGTCGCTTCTGCCGTTTCGGCAAAGCGGGGTCTCTCATGCGGCGCACAAACCGATCTGCGCGCCGGGCAGAGGGTCCGGTCAGAACAGGGCCAGTTGCCGGACCGGCGGCGGAGATGGCTGGGCCGGTTTGCGCTCCGCGGGATCCGGGGGCGGGGACGGGGCTGGCGCCGGCGTATCGGATGGAGTTGCGGTGGTAGCTGCGGACCGCGCCCGAGCGGCAGCCAGCCGCGCCGCGCCATCGGCCCGGTTGAGGTCGCGCATCTCCTCGTAAGACAGCTCGCGCAGCCCGTAGGGACGGTCGGGCACATCGCCGGGGATCTCCAGGACGAAGTTGCCGAGCACGGGCCGGAAGGTTGGGCGGTAGCCTCGCGCGCCGGCGCCGGTGTAGCGCAGCGTGCGGCGCAGGACAGCCTCCAGATCGGCAGAGCCGTCGGCGACGCCCGCCAGTTCCGGCGGGATCGCATCGGCTGGCACGGCGAAGTGCCGGTAGACGCCGAACAGGCGCCGTGACCCGCTGGAGACCGCCTGATCCAGGGCGGGGTCCTCGGTGATATCGGGCTCGTCATCGCTGAGGTCGGCGGTGTCGGCCGCAGTGTCGGCGGCATCGGGAACCGCACTGGGCGCCGGGGTGGGGGCGGGCGGCGCGCTCGACGGGACGGCCGATGCGGGCGGGCTCGTCGGCGGTGCGGCGGAGTCTTCGTCGGCCCGGGACGGGACAGGGATCCCAAAGACCGCGCGCAACTCCGCGAGCAGCTCGGCGCCACGGAGAACCAGGTCCGCGTCCTGCTGCCACGGGGCGGGCGATCGCCCGACGATGAGCGTGGGGCCGAACTTCTGGACCGCGACGCTGTGGCCGGCGACGCGCGTGTAATACCCGTCCCACGGCTGGCCACGGAGGCTGCGCACAAGAACCGTGCCGGAGGTCGGGCGGCCGGCGAAAGTCGCCATGGACGGCAGGATCGTCGCCAAAGCCTTGCGAGCGACGTCGAGCGCCGCGTGAGGCCGGACTTCGTCAGACGAACAGGTGTTCGGGGCGGTCATGGGCAGCTCCAGCGTCAGAATGACAGCGCGCATCACGCGCGGCGCGGTCATCCAAGGCCGAGGGGAAGCGTAGGGTGGGGCGGCAGTGCGCGCAAGGCGCTGCAGCACATGCGCGAATATAACCGGTCCCGCTTAATGCTAAGAGCAGAAAAGCGGCCCCGCTTTTCGAATAATCAGCGGACCGGAGACGACGGCGACCTTGCCTCACTCTGCGACCGGCAGGCCTTTCTTCGGATAGGGGAGCGCTGGCGCGAAGGTCCGGCTGGTGTCCCAGCGGGTCCGGCGGTCCCCCACCGCGAAGACGTAGGTGTGATTGCCGTTATGCTTCAGGCGCCGGAAGGGGCCTTCGGCCAGGGCGCGCCGGACGTAATCCCGGCCGGACTCGAAGGGAAGCCGGGGCGGGGCGCCGGCCACGCGCAGCCGCTCGTAAGCGTAGGCGGCCCCGCGCTCGTCCTTGCGCAGCTTGGTGAGGGCGCGCGGGCTGATGATCCGCCCGGCTTGGTCCAGGATGTGGGTGCGCGGCTCGCTGCGCCCGACGTAACGGGCGTTTGATGCCTGATACACCACGCCTACATGCCCTGGCAGGGTGACCGCCCCGTCGACGCTGGAGCGCGGCACCGGATCGCTGTAGGAGAGCACGGCCCGGAAGCGCTGGGCGCCGCCGCCGTCCCGCAGGGCCGCCAGCAGATCGAATGCGCGCGCCAGAAAATGGCTCTCGCCGTTCGCCTCCACCTCATCCACCAGCACAAATCGGCCAAGCTCGCACCCCGCGCTGGTGCCGGCGTGCGCCGCCACCGCGTTGGGGTTCATCGGCACCGAGAAGACGGCCGTACCGACCAGCTCGGCGCGGCGGAACGGCGCCGTGCGGAACAACCCCACGCGGAAGAGCGCGGCCGGATAGCTGCCGCTGTAATGGTGCTGCATCACAAAGGCGCGGGCGGCGCCCTCATCGATCTCCTCCACGCCGTATCGGCGCGGGTCGATGGGCTCGCCCGCCGAGCGGTAGGAGGCGCGGCCCGCCGTCCAGCGCTGACACGCACGGGCGGCGGGCGGCGGCGTGAGGTCCAGGGTCAGCTGGTCACGCATGGAGGGGCACCTGCCGCTCCTCGATGACATAGGTTTCCGACGGGTGGCCGTCGAAGTAGGCGACGATCACCTCCTGGTCGGTCAGGCTGGTGTGATCGTCGGGAGCCGAGCGATCGGTGCGCTCCGCCCACCAGGTGCGTGCGGTCGCGGCCTTCTCGGCTTCCGCCGCCTCGCGCGTGGCGTGCACCTCGACGGTGGTGCCGTGGCGATGGTCGTAGAGGCCGACGAACACCGGCACCCTGGCCGGCGCCGGGGCGACGGACCAGCCGGTCAGATCGGCCGCGCTGTCGGCCGGCAGGAGGCCCGCAGCGCCGTCGAACTGCGTCTGCAGGGCGAAGCGGAGCTTGTCGAGGACGTGCTTCTGCTCGGCCTGGCTGAGCGGACGGTCGAAGACGAGTTGGGTGGTGAAAGCGACCGAGAACCGGTTGGAAACGTTCGTGAGGTCGGACGGGGGCACGAAGGCCGGGGCATCGCCCCCATCGGCGGACGAAGAGCGGTCGAAGTCCTTCAGAGCGTCCAGGACGCGCTCCGCGATCCGCTCCGCCGCGCGCACGTCCGCCGCGTCGTTTCCGGTGTCGTGGATCGGCACCTCGCAGAGCACCTTGTCGGTGCCGGTCTCGTAAATCGAGACGTGCGGGCGTTCGGCGGCGTTGGCCGTGTAGAAGTCGAGAGTCATAGCAAGAGCCCCGTATGCAATGGAATGAAAGGAAGGGGGGAGCCACCGGAAGACGGCAGGCGTCAGAACATGCTGAGCTGGACGGGCGTGGGCGCGGCGGTCATCGCCTTCGCGGCGACCGCCGGGGCGACCGTCGTGGGCGCTGCCTGGGCCGGGAGCGCCGTCGCGGTGTCGGCGGGCGCAAAGGCATCGAACAAAGCCGTCTGCTCGGGATAGGCGATGGCGGTCAGCAACTCGGCCATGCGCGCGCAGTCGCGGCGCGTGCCGGACGTGGCGAGGCTGCTCTGCGACTTGGCCTCCGTGGCGAAGACCTCGGCGCACCGCGCCGCCTCGGCCCGGATCGCGTCCTCGCGCGACCGGTAGCCCCGCCGCGCCCAGACGCTGACGCCGTCGAGGCAGCTGACCAGGTGCGCGTTGTAGTCGCTGCCGCTCAGCCAGAGGCCGTTTCGGGTCAGCGCCAGCGAGACCCTCACGGAGCATTTTCCGACCTGGGCCAGCGTGACCGTGTCGCGCTCGACGAACACCGTGTCCCAATCGGTCCCGCCGTGCCACCGGATCAGCCAGTCCGTCGCCTTCTTGTACCCGTCGTACGGCTGGCCGGGACCGGCCTGCATGACGATCGGCGTCAAATCAACGAAAGGGATGGGCGTGGTCATGGAAGCGATCCGGTGAAGCGGCGGGAGCGATGGGCGGGACGGGGAGGGGCGGCTTACGCCGCCGCTTGCGCGGGCTGGGGGCAGAGCTGCTGCTGCAGCCACTGCGCGGTGCAGAAGGTGTTCACCGCGTGGCGGGTGACCACCGTGGCGCCGCCGCCGAAGGTGTCGGCGCTCGGGCGAGGGCTGGTGTCGGCCCAGGCAAAGCCGACATGGTCGTTGCGGCCGAAGGTGCGCAGCGTGGCCCGGATCACGCCCACCACCGCGTCGACCGCCGCGCGCCCCTGTCCGTCGCGGACCCACAGCCGCCCGGCCTCGTCGAGGGACCAGGCGCAGCCGGTGTCGGTGCCCACCTCGGCGTGGATCGCGCGGGCGGCGGTGAAGACCGCGTCGCTGCTGCCGTTGAACGTGATCCACTCGGCGGCGTCGCGGTCGTCGTCCGGGTCCACCTGGCCGAAGCCGATGGCGTCGACGGCGCGGGCAAGCGCGATGGCGTGGCGCGAAACGCCCTCGGGCCAGGGGATGGTGAAGGACAGGCGGGTGGAGGGAGCAGCCATGGACGATCTCCTGTCACGCGGTCGTTGAGGGAAGGGATCAGGCAAAGAGGCGCACGTCGGGGCCGCAGAACAGCCGGTCCACGTCGCGCGGTTCGGTCTGGTTCCACCAGTCCACCGTGAGGGACGGGCTGGCGGCGGCGCGCGCGCCGTCCAGATGGCGGGTGCAGAGGAAAAGCTGCAGGTCGGCCGGGTCGAGAAGGTTGAACACGCAGGCGCGTTCCAGACCATCGGGGCCGTCGCGCTCCGTGCCCGGCTTGTGGGCGCGCAGCAGGGCGAGCGCATCCCGATAATAGGCGGACAGAGTGGCCGCCACCGCGTCGCGCAGGGTGAACCGCCCGGTGATCGCGGCGCCGGCCTGCACCACCTCCGTGTGCGGCACCGCCCCCGCGACGGCGCGGCGCACGGCGGCGATGTAGGCCTCGGCCTTGGTGTCGCGGCCGCGCAGCTTCATCCCGCCGCCCTCGCACGCGGCGGCGAACCGCACCGCGTCGCGCATCACCTCCCACGCAGCTCCGGCGGCGAGCACGCTCCAGGAGCGGCTCACCCGCCCGTCCTGGTGGATGACGTTGTTGTCGCCGCCCTCCTCCAGCAGCAGCACGACGTCCTCATGGCGCGTGCCGAAGGGACGCGGCAGGGCAGGGAAAGCGCCGACGGCGACACGCACGGCGAGATGGCGGAAGACGATGCGGTGGGACATGGCGGCGAACTCCGGTCAGGAATGGACGGGCGCAAGCGGCTTCTCGGCCATGACGATCACCTGTCAGAAGCGGTTGGATCAGGAGGCGAGCGCGAGCGCGCTGAGCCGCAAGCGGGCGGGCGCGGGGTCGCCCAGCACGTGGCGCGCAACCGTGGCGCCGTCCGGCGCGCGGACGGCCAGCTCGGTGCCCGCGACCAGGCCGTTTTCGTCGTCCAGCATCGCGTGGCCCATGTAGCGCAGGTACGCGGCGTGGCCGCCGAACTGGCACGGCGCGTCCTGGAAGTTGACGCCCGTCAGGTTGTTGAAGACGACGCCCACGGACCCGGCGTCACCGAAGAGAGCGGGCTTGCCGTTGACGAGAATTTGGTAGCGGCTGTCGGTCATGGCCGGGGCCTTTTGTGTCGGGCTGGCGGTCGCGCTGGCCTCGCCGGGGTGGGTTTGGCGCGCTGTGTTGTTGCCCATTTTAAAGAGAACCAAAGCCTCGACAACAATAAAGCCGGTCTTTATTGGCGTTTGTTTATAGTATCGGATTACCAGCTAGGGTCCGTTAGTGACGAGCAAGGCGGGATAGTCGCGCGAACTCTGTCCATTGAGAACACGAACCGCCCAGACGCTGCGGGCCGATCCGCGCGCGAGGCCGGACCGGCCGACGGCGCCGGAACACTTACCCTGGCCGGGTCGTGGGGCGTCAGCCGCCCCACGGATAAGGCGCGGCCTCCGCTTCCTCCGGCGGGTCCCGCAGCGCCCGGCCGAGCTGCAGCGCCGTGAGGGGATCGGGACGCCACGTCTCGGGCAGTGGCGGGAAGCTGGCCATGTCACGGTCGGCGGCGGCCGCCGCGTCGGGTCCAAGGGCGTCGCGCAGCCCTGCCAGGATCAGGCGCACGGCCTCGCGCATTTCGACATCGGCGCGCAGGTCCTGGGCGGTGGAGTCGCACCAGCGGCCGTCGTCGATGGCGTCGTGGTTCTCCTCGATGGGCCGGTCATCGGGCGCGACGGCGCGGTACAGGTGCGCGCCGTCCGGCGCGGCGTCCTTGCGGTACACCACGCCGGACACGCCGATCGCGTCGAGGAGCGGCGTCCAGAGGACGAGCGGTTGGCCGTTGGCGGCGGTCAGCATCACGCCGCCTCGCGCAGCGCAGCGGGCTGCTCGTCCAGCTCGTCGACGCGATCGCGCAGCTGGGCGACGGCCCGCTGGCACTGGCGCTCGGAAAGGTCCAGGCCGTGCGCCTCGCAGGCCGCGACGAGCATGGTGTCGATCATGTCGTCGTCGTCGGGGCCGGGGCGGTAGTCGTGGGCCCGGGCGTGCTCCAGCGCGGCGTCGACGGCGGCGATCACGTCCTTGTCCAGGTCGGTGCCCCGGAAGGGCACCCACAGCCAGGACTGCACGTAGGCCCCGTTGTCGGACCCCTCGCTGACGATGGAGCAGTCGTTGATCTCCAGCTCGCCCTCGCAAACGCAGGCCATCTCCTGCGCCGTCTCGCGGATCAGCGCGTCGCGGGCGGGGTCCTGGGACACGGCGCAGACGCTGACGCTCGCCCCGGCGGGCTTGAGCAGCGTGGTGGCGACGAAGGCCGCGATCTGGTCGCGGAGCGCCTTGGCGGTGGCGGCGTCGGGCGCGGTGATGGTGGTGAGAAAGGGGAAGTCGGGCATCACGCGGCCTCCTCGGTGGCATCCTGCTCCTGCACGACCTCGTCCGCGAACATGCGGATGGCGCGCTCGGCCATCTCCACGGCGGCGTCCTCGGTCATGCCGATCGCCATCGCCATGTGGAGCCCATCGGTGATGAAGTCCTGGATGACGGTCGGCGCGTCCCCCTCCAGGCCGTGCTGCTCGACCATGCCGGTGAAGGTCCGCCCGCCGAAGGTGGTGCGGGCGAAGCTGTCCAGGCCTGTGCGCACCCACTCGCCGCGCTCGGAGTTGCGGGGTTCCCCGGTCAGCGGGTGGTGGGCGATGGTGTCGTTGGCTACGGGCAAGCAACCAACCGGCTTGCGGACCGCGACAGTTCTGTGGGTGTCCATGTGTCCTCCGGGCTATTGGCCTGTGGTGTGCGTCGGTGAAGACAACGTGAGCCGACACCACAGCACCAACAAGAACAAACCGGAAGACTGCGAGCGTTTAATTCCAGGAACTGGAACATCGGCGCGCTGTCAGTGCGGGTCTTTACTCGTGAGATCAGAAGAGAAAAACATCACGCGCGGACCTGATCCCTTCCGCGCCATGGCGCGAACCGGCATGACGCAACGCGGTCGCAAGCGGACGATGAGGTCGGGTGGACCGGGGCGACCCGAACCCCGTCCTGGCCGGAGCGCGCGGGGAAAAAACGCAGAATCAAGGAATACCCGCTCCGAAGGTGGTAGGGTGCCCTCACGCATCTCAATCAGAGCGTCGCCAACCCGGCTACATCGAAAAGGAGATTTTCGTGCTCCCCGCCTTGCCTCTCGCGTTGTACTGCGTGACCATCGTCGTGGAGATGGGACTGCTGGCTTTGGCCCCGGTCCTGCGCCCCGCGCTGCCGATCCTCTATCTCGCCGTTCCGGTGCCTTTGGCCCTGTTCTTCGCTGGCGTCGTCACCATGCTGAGGGACATGAATGGCGAAACCTCCCCCACTGCCGCCGTGGGCCTGGCGGTGGTCATCGCGGTGGGTCTCGCCGCCCTCGGGTACTGGGCCGTGGCGGCGCTCCTGTGCAAGCTGGACCGGGCCGCCGTCCAGCGCAACTTCGACGCGGAGTCCGCCAAGTACCGCTTCGACGAGGCGGAGTTTCGCCGCATGTGGCACGGGATCACCGCCCGCACGGTGATCGGCACCGCCGTCGCTGCAGTCCTCCTCGCCCACGCGGCAGGCCTCTTCGACACCAGCGCGCCCCCTGACGAGGCGATCGTCCCCGAGCCGAGCGGGTCAACCCTGGTTGTCAAGGGCATGATCACGACCGAAACCAAGAAGAGCTTCTCGCGCGCTCTGGTGAAGATTCTGGCGACCACGCCGTCGAGCGAACCCCTTCGCATCGAACTCGACAGCGAAGGCGGCATGGTCATGGCCATGAAGGACATGATCGACCTGCTGAAGGGCCTTCCGCCTGACCGGACCATCGTCACGGAAGTGAGGGACGACGGTGTCTGCGCCTCGGCCTGCGTGCCTCTCTGGCTCGCCGGGCAGGAGCGCAAGCTTCCAGACTCCGCCCGCCTGATGATCCACGAGGAAACGCTGGGGGTGCTCACCAGCTCGGCGACCACCACCATCCTGTTCCACGGCAGCCTATACCTGCAGTCGCGCGTCCGCTCCGCGCTCTGGACGTCCGAAGCCCGTAAGGGCATCCAGGAAAGCTCGCCAAGCCTGGACCAGTTCGCCGAGCGCGAGGGAGTCTGGCACTGGTGGAACCGCCGCGACTGCTGGCTCTCCGGCGCTGACATCAACACGTCGTTCCCGGCGCTGCTGAAGGCCGAACGCGGCCTGAGCGAGCCTCCGGCCGTTCCCACCGAGCTGCGGTGCCGCTGGACGGACCCGAACGACAAGGTGCAAGCGTCGAAATGAGCGGCAGCCTCACGCCCTTCGCATACTGATCCAGGGCGGACGGCAACACCGTTCGTCGCAAACCGAAACCGACGCACGAGACCCGACCGGCCAGACAGGCGAGCGTCACTCGCCCCTGGCCGGTCTTGCTTCCTCCAGAACCGGTGGTTGTCTGAGCGGCAGGCTCAGTTCGAACGCCCGTGTTTCTGTTCCCGGTCGCGCGCCGCTGAGCGGCGAGCGCCGGGAATGGCGATGTCTAGGTCAACGGCTCCAGCGGGCAGCCTCCTCGATGCTCTCCATCTGGCGGGTGTGCCAATCGCCGATGTCACCACCCGCCTCCGAAGAAAAGGAGCCGATGGCGTAGCTCGTCAGCCGGTTCGCCTCCAGGGCGACCGCCGTCGCGCACGCCGTGTCGCCCTGGCTCTGCGTCTCCTGCCAAATCTTCTGAAGCGCGGAGACTTGCTCGGTGGTCAGCGGGAGATTCTTCGCCCGGCTGTCATTCCAGCGCGTCACCTTGGCGTGGTCGGTATAAACGGAGACGGAGACGGCAGAGGGGCCGCCGGTCCAACCGACACTGAAAAGCTTTTCGCTCGTGCTATCGGTGCCCATGGTCTATCACTCCTGAAGGGAAGGGCCGCATCGCAGTGATACGGCGGGCCACCTGCACGGTGGCAAAATTGCAGGTTCTCGACGTGCACTAGAGCCGTCGGCGGCGACATATTTTTCCTGCCGGTTACGATCCCTTGGCCGCGCCCCGGCGTCGTTCCAATACCGCCACGCGCACCGCCATCCGCAGAAAGACGGCCAGCGGCATCGACACGCCGCGCGCCCCATTCACCTGCTCATTGACGTGCTGCCGCGTGTACCGCGTCCCGGCAACTCGGTTGAACCGCCGCGCGGTCTCGGATGGCCCCCAGCCGAAGAGGCTCAAGATCTTTCTGGCTCGATCCTGGGTCATGAGGCGAGCATACCCTTATGCAACGCGTAGCGCAAGCGCACTACGCTTCTGTTTGCTATCGTAGCGCAAGTGCGCTACAATGTCGGCGTTGGCAGACGCTGGAGGCGAACATGGCGGGATTGGTTGTGCTGGCCTTCATCGTGGGCGCCCTCGTGAAGTTCTACACGTGGTTGATGGGCAACCCCGCCGATACCAAGACGGAGCCACGTCGGCGGGCGGGCGGCAGCTTTGTATCCGAGGGGATCGTCGCATACAGCCCGTTCATCGACGATCCGGGCCGCATCGCCGGCCAGATGAGCGCCCTGGCATTCAACAAGCGTCCGGCTTGGTAAACAGGGCCTCAGCGCATTCGCGACGACGCGCACCAAGCCGCCCCGGCAAGCTCCTGAGCCCGGCACCTTGGCCGAATGCACGGTTTCGGCCAGCCACTTGGACCGGGCGTGGAAATCAGTCTGGCGGAGGGATGAGCCTGGGCAGGCTGCAAACGATCGGGGCTTTGGGGCGTATCACCGCATCCGCCGCCTGCCTCGGCGTGCGCCCCCAGCAAAGAGGCAGCCACCCCGCCGCGCTGCCGTGAAGAGGTGGCCGCCCCCACACCAGTGGCGAGCAAAGCCGGTGCGCCGCGCATCGGGTTAACTCTTTTAGGTTACCACCTGCTGTCCCTTGATTCTCCAAAAGTCTATTGTATCTATGAAACACCTCGTAATTGCGGAACCCAAGGGCACGACCGCCGAACCGGAAGCCGCGGGCGAGGTGCGCGCCAGCCAGGGTGGTGGCGCGCGCCGACTGGACGCGACCAACGTTTGACGGAGTGACGCACGTGGCATGGAAGGAAAGCAAGGCCGCTGACCGGATCGGGAAGGCTCTGGCGGCGGTGGACAAAGTGACCGTCAAGGACTTCACGCGGGAGATGAGCCTCGACGGCATCAAGGTCACCGACGCGTATCGGGTGAACGCGGTCCACCTCTACATCGACCTGCTGAACGCCGAATCGCTGCTGGGCACTGACAGCGAAACCGAGCAGAAGCACCGCCGCGTGCTCCGCTTCCTCAACCTCCACCAGCGCGCCGTGGAAGCCATCCTGAACGGGGCTGGCGCCGTGAAGGTCGACTTCCACAACCAGCGCCTCCACGCCGTTGTCACGCATCCACTGAACGACGAAGCAAAGCGCATTCACAAGGCGGTGGCCATCGCCAGCCTGATCGTCGACCTGCTGGCCGAAGTGTCCGACCCCAACGACGTGCTGCCGGCGGCCGTGGTGCGCGTCGGCATCGACAGTGGTCTGGCGCTTGCGGTCAACAACGGACGGCGGGGCAGCCGTGAACCGCTGTTCCTGGGCAACCCGGCCAACTTGGCGGCCAAATTCGCCGCGGGCGCCACGCCCGGCATTTTCGTCACCCCGAACGCACGCGCCGTGGCCGGCTACGAGGAGGTCGAGGATCCGAAGAACACCCCGCTGACCGACGCCGAGATCGCCGGTGCGGAGGAGGCTGCGGACATCGGCATCACCAAGGAAAGTTGCCTCGACACCTGGGAGGAGGAGCTGGCAAGCCACCCCCTCAAGGAGTTCGAGTTCACGCGGCCGACGCCACCGCTGCGCGACTTCGACGAAACCTTCGATACCGTCGGCCCTGGCGGCTCCCGCCATATCGACAGCTGCAGCATCTACGCGGACATTGATGGCTTCACGGCCTACGTGGCGAAGAACCTGCAGGACGATCCGGAGGCGGTGGTGCGTGCGCTCCATGTGCTGCGGTCCGAACTGGACAGCGTGCTCCACAGCGACTTCGGCGGCTTGAAGGTACGGTTCATTGGGGATTGCGTGCACGGCGTCCTGGCGGAAGGCGCCAAGGTGACCGACCGGGAGGCGAGCGTTTCCACTGCGGTGCTCTGTGCCGCGGCCATGCGCTCCAGCTTCGACCTTGCCAAGGAGAAAGTCGAGGGCATCGACGAGCTTGGGTTGGCCATCGGCATTGACCTTGGCCCGGCATCGCTGACCCGTCTCGGCGTGCGCGGCGCGCGCAACCGCTGCTCCATCGGCCGCGCCACCTTCCGGGCCGAGCGCGAACAGTCCGGCTGCGACGGCAGCCAAACGGCTCTGGGCGAAGCGGCCTACGCCGCGGCGACGGCCGGCGTCCAGGAACTGTTCGGGGAAGATCGTCGCCGCGCCGGCCTGACGTACGACGATGCGGTGGAGGCGCTCGACGACGCCGGCGACAGCACGGCCAAGGCGGTGGTCAAAGCCGCGATGGAGGTTGCCCCGGCCTATATCCGCCGGGCAGAGGAAGCCGACGCCCGGCCGCACTCGGACCGCCACTGGTGAGCACCGCTGCCGCACCCGAGACGGCCGGAAGCCTGGACGCGCTGGTGCGCAGCCCTCAGATCAGCCGGCTCTGCCGCACCGCCCTGGCCGATGGGCACGAGGTGCTGTCCATGTCGCCGGGGCGGGCGGCGCTGCGCATCAGCATTCCCATGGCCTCCGGGAGGCTGGTGCCGTTCGACATCGCGGTCGAGACGCGCGTCGGTGACCTGGTGGCCCGCGAGGCCCCCGGCTCCTCCAACCGCCGCCTCCCGTCGGCCTGCCCGGAACGGCACATCAACGAGGACGGCACGTTTTGCCTCTACTGGCGGGACGGCGCGCCGATCGACGCTTCCACGGAGGACGGGGCGCGCCAGTGGCTCGACGCGCTGGTGGCGTATCTGAGGCAGCAGCTGCGCACCAACGTTACCCGCCGCTGGCCGGCCGAATTCGGCTGGGCGCACGGCAAGGCCGCGCTCCACCAGCAACTGGCAGAACTGAAAGCCGCGCTGGTGTCTCCGGCCCTCGCGTGCGCCGTCAGGCGCCGGGAGATCACGGTCGACCGCAAAGGCCTGGCGTTGCTGCTCAACGGACGGCGCGTCGTCGCCAAGGCGAAGAACCGGCCAACGGCGCTGGTGAACCTGCGAAAGGCCTGCCCCTGCGGGCGGACGCGGAAGGGCCGTCCGGTCAGCCGGCGCGACTGCTCCGACCACATGGACTTTCTTATCGACGTGATCGGGCACGTTCACGACCTGCAGCGAACCGAGGCGGGATACATCGCCGCCCTGAAGGCCGGAGGCTTCACCTGCTGCGGAACCATGGACGCTTGCCCGTTCAAGGCGAACGGTGAACCGCGCCACGACAACCCCAAAGGTGAGTCTTGAAGGAACGTTTTGAAGGAGAGGACGGCAAGCGCCGCCTCGTCGAAATGCTTTGCCGTCAGAAGCTGGTGGCGGGCACTCAGGAAATGGCCGCCATACTCGCCGACATGGTGGAGCTGCAGGACATCCAGCCCAACACCGTCATCATCGAACAGGAAGCGGACGACACCGACATCTTCCTGATCCTGGGCGGGACCTTTTCGGTGATCGTGAACGGGCGCGAGGTTGCGACCCGCGGACCAGGTGACCACGTCGGCGAGATGGCCGCCATCGAGCCGATCCAGCGGCGCGCGGCCACCGTCAAGGCGAAGGAGGCGAGCGTCGTTGCCAAGCTGACCGAACCGCAACTGACCCAACTCGGCGATGCGTTTCCGGTGCTCTGGCGCCGCATCGGCCAAGTGCTCGCAGCACGCCTTCGTCAGCGCAACGCGCTGATCAGCGCGTATCGCGACAAGATCAAGGTCTTCATCATCTCGTCCGCCGAGGCGCTACCCATCGCGCGCACCATCCAGAACGCGTTCGAACATGAACCGGTGACGCCCACGCTCTGGACGGACGGGGTGTTCAAGGTGGCCAGCTATACGCTGCAGAGCCTTGAGGACCAGCTTGACCAATCGGATTTCGCGATCGCGATTGCCCACCCGGACGACATGACCGTGAGTCGCGACACCAAGTGGCCGGCGCCGCGGGACAACGTCGTGTTCGAACTCGGCATGTTCATCGGCCGACTGGGGCGTGCGCGGGCCATTCTCATGGAGCCGCGCGATGAAAAGGTGAAGCTCCCCAGCGACTACGCCGGCATCACGACCATTCCCTACCGTTACGAACCCGGCGAAGACGCGGCGGCGCTGATGGCCCCGGCATGCAACAGGATGATTCAGCACATTCGGAAGCTCGGTCCGAACAACTGAGCGGGCATCGCGGGCGGCTCAGCGCTGGAGTGTCGTCGTTAAGCCACCATCACGGCTCCCGCCGCTTCCCTCTGCGCGAGCCCGTCCAGGGCATGGTGCACGTTGCAGCGGGCGATCAGATAGGCCATCCGCTGCGGCACCGAGTTGCCGATCAGGCGCATCGCCTCGGTCTTGGTGAGGGGACGGCGCTTGCCGTCCACCTCGATCTCCACCGGGAGCTTCAATTCGTGGGCCGCCGCCGCCTCGGCAGCGGTCAACATGCGCATGCCGATGTCGACGACGAGCCAGGTCGTGCCACCGATCGTGAGCGTCACGAGATCCCCGCCGGACCAGCATCCGTAGCGGCGCAGGAACACGGCGATCTCCCGAGCGCGGGCGAGCTGCTCGGTGGACAGCGTGGGATCGTCGGCCGCAGCGGAGCCGCCGGGGGCCGCGGCCTCCGCGCGCCGCTCTTCCCCGGCTGGGCATTCCGCCAGGAAGGCGGCGGTCACGCCGGAGTGCCCACCGCCCCGGTTGCCCCCGGTGCACAGGGTCGCCACGGGCTCGGTGATCCGCTGCCCGTCCAGCGAGGATCCGCGAAACTCAGTGATGTAGGCCGCGGCCACCTGCTGCTGGGTGCCGAGCGTCGTCAGGGTCGAGGTCGGCTCCAGCGGGTGGTGGCCGATGACGCCCGTGTTGTGCTGGACCATCCAGGCCGCGACGACGGCGTGGTGGTCCTTCTGCGTCTGCGTGCCGAGCGGCTGCGACGCGGCCTGACCGACGGAACCGGTCTGGTGCTCCTCGATAAAGGCGGCCGCGGCGGGATAGGGCGCAACGCGCGCGGCGGCAACGGCGAGTTCCCCGCCCTTGGCCGTGGTGATGGTGGGGAGCGGCAGGCGTCCGTCGTGCGGCACCCGGTCCCCGGCGGAATGGCAGACCGGCACGATGGTCGGGCCGACGACGGCCATTTCGCCCCGGTGCGCGCTGGTGATGGTCGGAATCGGATCAGCGACGGAGTGCTCGCGGCCGCCGTGCGTCAGGTGGATCAGGAACGGGGAGGGCGTGATTGAGGACGAAGCGGCGCAGGCCCACCGCGATCCGCTTCTGCGTCGCCTCGGCCAGCGGCTTCGGGCGGTCGAAGATCGACGGCAGGGGAAGCGTCCAGTCGACGATCTCCGCCGCACCGCGCCACGCCGGCATGCCGCGCGCCGGCGCCTCGGCCTGGGGCGCGTGGGTCACCTCCGGCCAGCGGATGGGCAGGCCATCCCGGCGCGCCACCGCGAAGAAGCGGCGGCGGCTGGTCGGAACGCCGTGTTCGGCGCAGCACAGATCGCGGTCCTCGTACTCGTACCCGAGGGCGCGCAGGTGTTCGACCCAGCGGCGGAAGGTCTGCCCGGTCCGCTTGGGATCACGCACCAGCATCTGGTCCTGAACGGGCACACGCTCGCCAGGGGCGGCCACGGTCTTGTCCCGCTTGATCACGCGCCCCGTGGCCGGGTCCCGCTTCGCGACGAGCCTTCCCCAACCCCTGATTTCTCTGACATTTTCGACAAATATGATGGAAGGATTGGTTTTGGCCGCCCAGCGGCAGACCTGCCAGGGAAGCGAGCGAACGCGCGCGCTGAGAGGGGCACCACCTTTGGCGGAGCTGTGGTCCCTGCAATCAGGGCTTGCCCATAGCACATGAACTTCCCGCCCTGAAACACATGCTACGGGATCCGCGTCGAAGATGTCACCCTGGAAGTGACGGGTGTGTGGGTTCAGCGCGCGATGCGCGGCGATGGCTACCTTATCGTGGTTGACCGCGACGTGCACCGGCAGCCCGGCGCGCTCCAGGCCTTGGCAGGCCCCGCCTAGTCCCGCGAAAAGCACGACATTTATTCGCCCGTCGAGCGGCCACGATTCGGTCACTTGGGCGCGGCGCCGGATCGGTGCGGCCCGACGGCGCCGGGCGGGCTTTTGCGCGGTGACGGCGAAGGGCAGGACGCTCTGCATGGGCGGGCACTCCGGGCAAGCGGTTGGTGTGAGGCTGGGACGGCGGGGGGGAAGAGGCCGGGGCAGGCCTCCGCGCCGTTCAGAAGAGGGGGAGTTGCACGGGCGCGGCGCGCCATGACGGTCTGCGCGACGGCCGGCGGCGGGAGTTGGACCTGGGGCACGGGCCGGGCGGTGACCGCGACGCGCGCCGTCGACCGGTGGAGCGTGCGCCCCTTCAGCGCGCTGCCGAGGCGGCGACCGACGGCCACGAACGGCGTGAACGCAATCCCTTGCCCGAGCAGCTTGTGGCCGAACGTGTGCCCGAGCCCTTCCACCAGGGCCTCCGGCACCCGCTTGATCCGGGCATGCTCTTTCACCGTGAGCAGACGGGAGCGGGTCGGGTCCTCGGCGGATTGGATGTGGGGCTCGGTCGTGCGGTCACGGGCATACCCGGCCCCGATGGTCCCGACGACGCGGTCCGTCGACCGTACGAGCTGCAGCTTGAAGTTCTGGCCCTTGTCCGCGCCGCGCTCCTGCTTCGCCACGTGATGCGCATGGGAGCGCCACCGCGGGTCGGACGCCGGGATGTCCTCCAGCACCGCGGCGAGCGGCGCAGGCGGGATGTTCGGGGCGAGCCCGGTGAGGTCGATGGGCGCTCCGGTGTTGGCCACCATCACCATTCGTTCCCGCCGCTCGTTGCAGCCGAAGTCGGTGGCTTCGAGGGTGGTCTCGGTGACGGAGAATTGCAGCTTGCCAAGGACCACTTTCAAACAGGCGTAGGCGGCGGAGTTCAGGAACTGCGTCACATTCTCCAGCACCACCACGGCCGGGTTCATCGCCACGACGAAGCGGATGAGGTCCACGAACAGGGATCCGGCCTCATGCCCCTCCGGGTGCGTCAGCCCCCGGTCCTGGCTGCGCTGCTTGGCCCGCCCCGCCCGACTGTGGCTGACACAAGGCAACCCCGCGACAATGGCGTCGACCCGCGGCAGAAGCGCCGGGTCGACCTGGGCCATGTCCGCCGCCACGGAGATTGTGTCCGGGCGCCACACCGGGTTGCGCGTCGCCGCGTGCTCCAGGGCGTCGCCGTCGATGTCCACCGCCCAGCGCAGGTGCGTCTTGATGCCGGCAGCGTGCAGGCCCTCGGCGATCGCGGCGTCGAGCACCCCCATGCCGAAGGACAGCGCGCCGACGTCCAGCGGATCACCGTTGGCGAGTTTGCGGGCAAGCCGGGCGGCGCGCTCGGCCGCGGCACCATCGCGGGGCCGGACCGAGACGGTGATGCGGCCGGGTTGGAACACGACCTGCACCTGGGTTCCTGCCGGGAACACCGCGCCGACCTGCTGACCAACCACGTCGATCACCGGGCGGCCGTCAGGCTTGCCCGACACCTTGCGCGCGCCGGTCTCGGTGATGTCGATCACGATCTGCTGGCCCGCCGGGTCGGTGGTGAGGTCGAAGCGGCTGCCCCGCACAGCGCCGATGTCGGCGAGCCTCTTACCGTCCACCCAAAGTCGCGGACGCCCCCGGTTCTCCGAGATGGTGAGATGAGCGATGTGCCGGATGTTGTCCACGACGCGCCTCTTGTGCTGATCGATGTATTCGACATCGGCAGCGTAGCATTGTGTGTCGGACCATAAAGCGAGAAAGCGGCCCCGCTTATCGTTTGTGGATGGGATTATTGCCATCCATTTCGGACAACGGAAAACAACAGGATACGAAGCGGACCGCTGGGCAACGGAAGACGCGAGGATACTGGCGCCTTGCCGCGAAACCGACGCCTCCGCTGCCTGAACGTTCCGACCGGCTCATCCGGAGCCTGCCGCTTTCCTGTTGCGCGGACGCGAACAAGAGGTGAACATGCAGCGACGCCGCCGCGAATACGATCCACGGAGAACACAGATGTCCGACGCGCCCACCGCCCCGAAGTGGATCACGCCCTCCTGGCCGGACCACCCCCCACACCCGCCGCGCGCCGCTGGCCAGCACCAGCCTTGAGGACGGTGCCCGCCGAGGAGTTCGCCGCCGATCTGCCCGGCTGGATGGCGCGCATCAACGCCTCCAACGACGGCGTGATCGTGGTGGCCCCCGACGGCAGCCAGGTCGTCGTGATCCCCGACGCGTGGTGGCTGCCGGCAGCGGAGGAGCCGCCGCCGGAGCCCCCGCCCCCGCCGGAGGGCCAGCCCGAATGGGACGAGTGAGGTCGCTGGAGGGCGCCGCGACGCTGGCGCATCTGCGCGACGCTCACCACGGTCTCCCGGTGCTGTTCCACTGCATCGCCTGCGGCCGTGCGGCGTCGCTGTCCGTCGAGGACCTGATCCGCCGCTTCGGGCCGGACATGCCGGTTCCGGCGATCATCGGGCGCTGCACGGGCTGCGGCACGCGGGTGTACGCGCGCCCGGATTGGGGCGCGCAGCGCGACGTGCCGGGCAATCCGGGGCGGGGGCCGAAGGCGTGACGGCGCGCGCTACGCCGCCACGCTGAGCGCCCCCGGATCGAACCGGCCGACCGCGCCACGCAGGTAAGTCAGGCTCTTCTCGACGGCGATCCAGCGCCGGCCGAGGCGCTCCGCCACAGCCGCCGTGACCCCGCTCCCGCTGAACGGATCACACACCACGTCACCGGGGTCGGTGGTCAGCTTGACGAAGGGCTCGACGATGGCCGCGGGGAACCGGGCGGGGTGAATCGGCAGGTTCTGGTCGCGGCAGTACCGGTGGTACGCCGAGTTGGACGCGGTGTTCGGCGCGATCACGATGTTGGGCATGATGCTGCCGCCGTGGTCGGCGCCGAAGGCCCCGGCCGCCAGCACGTGGCCGGAGGGCCGCGACGCGCCCTTTTCGCCGCCCTGCGCCAAGCGCTTGACCATCGCCTCGCTGTAGGGCTGGAGGCAGCGCCGGTTGTCGGCCTTGGGGTTGGCCGACGGCGACAGCCACCACAGGGTTTCGACCTTCTGGCTCAACCGGACCCGCTTAACCGTAACCCACTGCGCCGGCGAAGGCAGCGCCGCCGGGTTGTGCCACTGGCAACGCTGGGCCAAGTGGAACCCGAGATCGTCCACGAGCTTCAGGATCAGGCGCTCCTGGTACACGCTGAGGGTCGGGCTGCCCGACTGCCAAGCATCGCCCAGGTTCAAGATCAGGGAGCCGTCCGGGGCCAAGCTGCGCTTGAATTCCCGCGCGAGGCCGGTCAGCCAGTCCAGGTAAGAGCCGACGTCGGTGGTGTCTTGGTAGTCTTTGCCACGCAGGATCGGATACGGCGGGGACGTGAAGATCAGGCCCAGCGAGCCATCGGCGATGTGCCCGAAGGCGCTCTCGGCCTCCGCCCACAAGGCAGCACCGTTGGCCGTTTCGAACACGGTGATCACCACGCCCGGCATGGCGCAGCACAGGTCCCGCTTCCCCTTGGGCGTCAGGCGCCACAGGTTGCGCACCGAGCCGTCCACCAGTCCGGTGAGGACGGCCTTCTGGCGCGCCCATCGCACGTCCCGGTCCAGCGCGCGGTAGGTGCCGGAGGCAAGCTCCACCGTCTCCCGGCGGCGCTCTTCCGGCAGGTTCAGGCGGTCGGCGACAGCCGCCACCGCATCCGCCGCCGCCAGCCCCTTCGGGGCGTCCTCCAGGACGTGCAGCAGCGGCAGGAAAAGCTCGCCCTGGCCGATGTGTTTCGTGATGGGGGTGGACACAGGCAGCACTCCTCAACAGGCAGCAGGGGACCGCGCGCGATGGCGCTGGGGCGGTTGGAGGTCAGGGAGTCGTGGTCGGCACCGGCAGGAACTCGACCCGATAGGCGAGGTTCAGCAGGGCGCCCGCGCCGTCGCCCTCGTCGTCGGCGGTGTCCGCAAGGCGCCGCGAACCCTGGAGGTCCGCGCCTTCGTTGATGCCGTATTCCAGGCATTCAGCGACCCAATCCGGCGCGTGTCCTCGGGCAAGCCGCCACCCGGTGCTGCTCACCCCGCCCACCTGGAGCATGTCGGGCAGGCCGATCATCGGCACCCGCGCCACTTGGCCGGTGCGCGGCCCGTCGATCCATTCGACGCGCAGGACGGGCTGCACGAGGTCAAGCACGCCCGGCAGGGGGCCTTCGTCGAAGTCGGAAACCGGACCTTCAACGGTGCCATCGAAGGTCATGTCGGTCGCCGCCGCGCACAGGCCGTCCCGCCACACGCCATCGAGAAAGAAAACATGATAGCCGTCGCTGGTAGTAAAACGGCGCAGAGTGTCCGGCGTCGTGACCATGTAACTCTCCAGATGGCGAAGTTCTATGGACAGGCTACGCGATGCTGGCACTTGCACAATGACCAATATCCACCACGCCAACGTTTACGGATGCGACAAGAACCAGAGAATAAATACACAACAGACATCACAACAGGCAAAGATCAGCGCCATTGTCATGCGGCGACAGGGCGTCCCAGGCGTTCTCGGTGGAACCCTCCAGGGATCGAGCGATCTCGACGCCGGATTTGAAAACGACACGCGTCCGGCAGCCTTCGGTCGGGACGTGCAGCGCGACCACTTCGATGTCCGGCCGGCGTCGCGAGGCCACCTCGGCAATCTGGAATGCGTCGTCGTCGTGGACCGCCCGGAGGGCGACACGAAGATGCCCCGGTCCGCTGGCGACGTGCATCCCATCAACGATGCCGTACGGGGGGAACGGGCCTCCGGCGAGCTTCACCAAGTCGATTTCGTTCCCCCACCGCCCGCCGGGCAGCGCGATGTCACCCATGGCCGGGACCAGAGCCGCCGGACCGCGGAACTCGATGTAGGTGTGCGCGATGTTGGGCATGAACCACCTCCTGATGCGGGGCCGTCCGTTTGGGATGCGTTCCAGCGGCTCCGGCGTTGCACGAAGACCGGGGCGCTCAAGCGCAAGCCGGCTGAGGCTTCTGCCACGGATGGTCGGGGGGAAGCGCCCGTGCCAGCGGCACGGCGAAGATGTCCTCCCGCCCCATGACTGTGCGCCAGTGAGCCAGGACGCTGGCGGTTTCGGACCGAGAGCCGGTCGATGCCTGGGCGGGATCGGCGGTCGCGCTCAGGGTGCGTTCGACGGTGACGCCGCTGGCGTACAAGCGGGCAGGTCCAGGGCGGCCGATCGCAATGACGAAGAGTCCGGCCAGGCGGGGTTTGCGGGGTTTGTGCATGTCGAACCTCCATCCCGCCGGCGATGGGGCCGGCGGCGATTGATCTTTGGTGGGGAGCGGGGGAGGGAGCGCGTCCTTGGCCGACACGCTCCGTGGCGCTAGTCGAGGATCTCGTACCGGTCTTCCGGCAGGGCCAGCATCAGCGTCCGGCCGTTGTCCCAGTCGACGCCGATCTGGACGTGCCCCGGCGGGCCGTATTTGAACATGCTGACGGACCGAACGGTGCCGGTGGCGCCGGCCTCGATAGGGCAGGGGTCCGGGCCCATGCGGACCAGACGGATGCGCTGACCGACCTCGGGAAGCCGCTGAGCCTCTTGCTCCCCCTCGGCGCGACGGAGGTGGTGCGCACGGGAATCGCCGGTCACCCCGTTGTCAAAGCGCACGGTGTACGGATTGCCGCGGTCGGGGTCGATGGCGTCGACGGCGCCGACGTGATCGGGGCTGGCAAACTTCTGCCAGACGCGATCACCGATTTTGAAGCCGCTGGTCATCACGCGCGCTCCGTGGCGAAATCCCGATCCTCAGCGGTTCGGTCGGCACAGGAGGGGCACTCGCCGTCGTAGCTGTCACCGCCAGCCGCACCGCGGCCGCCGCAGGTTCGGCAAACGTCGTCGCCCTCCTCGGCCTCGCTCTCCTTCACCTCGATTTCGTGGGCCACCCACGGCCAGTACCCGAGATTGGTGTCATCATTCGCGACCTCGCAGCGCCAGTCCGACCGCGGGTAGTCGGGGTGCTCGCCCCAGACCCCACGCTCGCCGCCGAACTCCTCGATCAGCGCCTGGATGGGGTCGGCCGCCGGCGCGGCCGGTTCGGCGCCCGTGGGCGCGGCGGACGGCACACGCCGGCCGGCGAGGGCCTCGCGCGTGATCGCGGCGATGTCGACGCCCGCCGCCTCGCCGTTTTCCTCGGCCACGATCTCATCGAGCCAGTCGGCAAAGTCGCCGGTGGAGATCTTCCCGACAACCACCAGATCGTCAAGGAAGTCGGTGAGTACCGCGATCTGGCTGGCCTCGTTCCAACCCTGCCGGCCGGCGACGTCCTTCAGAAGCTGCTCGATGTCGATGCTCCGGGCGGTCCGCGTGGCAGCCGCGGCCACGGCCGTGCGGCGGGCCGCCACGGTGGCGTCGGTCAGGTCCTCCAGGCACCGGATGCCGAAGAAGTCGCACAGGTCCGCCTCGTCCACCTCCACCTCGAACGGCCCGTCGTGGGACCTGCCGACGTCCGTATCCTCGGCCAGATGGTCGTTGTCGGGGCTGGCCGGCAACGCCTTGATGTCGGCGGCGGTGAGGCGAAGCACCTTGTCGGTCACGTCGATGATGTCCCGCCCAAGCTCATGGGCGTTGTCCCCGATCCAGACCTGCCGGACGAAAGTAGCGGTCAGGCGAGACGCCGCCGAAGCGAAAGAATTCGCGTCAACCATTCTAGCCTCTTGCTTTGATGAGCGCGGTTGCGCTGTGGAACTGAGCGCTATCGTCTCGCAGTGATCCACGATCAACAACAAGAATGACGCCAGACGAGAACGTTTAATTAGACGATTAATCGCGTTTAACGTGGAGCCGCAGCACCGGAACTGCCGCAGACCGCACTAAATTAAATCCCAACCAGACACGAACATGTCCAACAGGGCGGCGCGCGGCCTAACCAGGGCCTGACCACGGAAAGCCGCGCGATCATTTGCATGCTAAATTCACCCTTTCGCCGCATTGCGCTGAATTTGAACCAGGTGTGGAATGACACGACCATCCTTGAGCCCGGACCCCGGCCATGATTCCGCCCTTCCTGTCCCGATCCGACGTCGAAGAAGCCAAGCAGTCCATCTGCATTGAAGACGATGACCTGCCGGCAGAGGCTATGACCTACGCTCTGCTCGCCCGCGCCCTCGACTACATGGCAGCGAGTTATGGTGAGGGCGCGGCTGAGCTGCCGACAGGTGAGCGGCGGTACGTCATGGAGGACACGGGCCTCGCACGCTGGCACCAAATGCTCGGCGAGTTCGTGCTGGCCGCTGACTCTCCAGACGCCGAAGCCACTCGCGAAGACTTCGCTGTCCCGCTCGCGCTCGCCCAGGAAAGCGCCGCGTTTCAGCGGGTCGCGGATGCTTACATGCTCATTCGACAGGAGCATAAGCTTCCCCCCACCACCGCCGCAGCGGTCGTGGTGCTGGGCACACTCAACTTCGCTCAGCAACAGGGCATGTCGGATCGCGAATCCGCCCTCCTGCTCGCCATGCTGTGGGCCTACACGCAGGCGCAGCAGAAGGACCACGGCCAGCCCGCGGCCGCACCCGACATGGAAGCGTTTGATGACGCGATGGCCGCTCTCGGCGAGGAGCCTGGCGAGAACCCCGCCCCGATCCCAACCGAGCGGAGCCGATACCCGAGCCTGACCATGGTGCTCGACCGCTATGCGGCCGCTGGTGACAGACCATCGACTCCCTCGACCGTTGGCGCTCGCAAGCTCAACCCGCCAACGCTGCCGCTGTCGAACGTGGCGAGCCTCATCGGCACTGGATACGGCCACGCCGGACACGCCATCCGGAACCTCGCCGACCGGGCGCGGGCACTCAACGCCCTGGTCGGGCAAATCCTGAAGTTTGAAAAGACCGCCACCGTCGGAATTTTCCGCAACATCGACGACAGCGTTTGGCTGCTGGTGGATTTCCTCAACGACGACACGTGCCGCGAACCGGAGGACTTCCGCTCGGCCAAAGCCCGCAAGGCGGCGATGCGGATCTGCAAGGAATACGGGGATGTCGTCGGTTGCATGCTTGACCTGGTTGCGACGGTCGCCGGCGAGGAATTCCACGACCTCCTGATCTGGGGACCGGGAGGCGCCCTTTCGGTTTGTTATGCTGACTATGATTTCCCGGAGCAGCTCGCCGCGGAGATGCGGGGGAACGAGGCGCCGCTGCTGGTGGTCGGCGATGCTACGGCGAACACGCTGATCGAACTGCGCAACTGGATGCAAGTCGTTCGGGCCGAAGCTGAAGCCAAAGCGGAGAAGGACCTCCGCGACATTGGCGAGGAAAGGACCAGCGGCCCATGCTTTCTCCCCCTGCCGCCGAAAATGGCGGAGGAGATGGGGTGGTCGGGCCTGACCGAGTTGCGCGCCCAAGCGGCGATCATTCGTGAAGCCGAAGGTGGCGATGTGGTCGTTGTTCAGCGGGGTGAAGCTGGATTGACCGTATCGGTCGGCATACACGCGACACTTCGCCCCGGATCGGCGTTCCAGACCGTTGCCGGACTGCGAGCAGCCCTCGCCATCACCAGCCAGCACGGCGAACTGATCGGCGCCTTGTTGGCCATCGCCGAAGACCACGCCGAGCAACCGGGCCTAGACGCTCTGGTCCTGCACTCCGCATTCGAAGCCGGGGTGGCGATCGAGGACTGCGAGAATCCCGCGGAGATGGCGTACAGCCTGTCGCTGGGGGCCGTCGCCGTCTTCGGCCCCGCCACATCCAGCCTTGATCTGCATATGGTGGCTGAACGCTCGATCGCCGCTTTCCATCAGGCGGTTGGCGCCTGACGGCGGACGACGATCCGCCGGCGCCCAGCGCCGGTCATCCCGCTGGATGGCAGTAGGCGACGCCTGGCTGCGCCGCGCACCAGCGCTCAAGACGCCGTTCCCGCGCGCGCTGGAAGCGATCCTCGAACCGAGACCAAAACTGGCGGGCGAACCGCCAAACCTCCTGGTCGTTCGCCATTACGAAGCGCCAGACGGACCGTCCGAGCGGATCGCGCTCGTCGTGGAGGCGCCGGCACAGGGCGCGATACTCGGCGGACTGGAACCGCGGCTCGACCGCCCCGGCCTCCAGGTAGCGCCGCAGCAGATCGACGGCCTCCGGCGGCAGGGCGGTGCGGCATGCCCGCCGGAGGATGATCCGCCGCCGCAGGCGGTCCTCCTGAGCGTCAGCGCGCGTCCACAGCGGGCCGCTGCCCGTGACCTCGAACAGATGGCTCCAGTACCGCCGCGCACGCGCGACGCACACGGCGTCGGCCAGGTGCTGGCACAGCACCACCGACTGCTCCTGGAGCCGGTGCGCGATCATTCCCCACGCGTACTCGGACCACTGGGCATCCACCGCCGTCTGGCCGGCGAGCGCCCCGACGGCGGCGGGCCAGACTTCCCTCGGCTCCAACCAACCGAACAAGCCCGTCCGCTCCACGGCAACGAACCAGCCGGCTCCGCGACCACGCTGCCGGCGGAAGCCGACGATGCGCTCGACCTGGCCGAAGGCGTCCACCATCCAAAGCCCGAGCAAGGCGAACAGGGCCGCGCTCTCGCGCTCGGCGAGAGGGAGTTCGGCGGGGATCACCGGAGCGTCCAGGGCGAGCATCACCATCGTCATGCCATGGCTGGTGAGTCCACAACCCGCAGCGCCATCGCCACCGTCACGCGGCGTCGGACTGGGCGCGCACGGCCGTGGTCCGGCGGCGACGGATCGTGGCGGCGGGCATCACCATGGACGGCGTCCACAACGGCCCCTTGCGCGGCGGCGCGGTCGAGGTCTGGACAGTCACCGGAGGTTCGCCTAACGAGCCCCCCCGACCACCATCCTGGCCGTCCGGCACGCCGGTCGTGTCGGCCAGGGAGTTGTTCTGGGCCACTTCGGACGCGCTCGCGGCCTCTGCGGTTGATGCCCCGGCAGCCTGCTGCTGGAGCCGCTGAGCGGCCTCGATGAAATGCCGCGTCACGTAGGCGCGGATGACGCGGGACAGGTTGTCGGCGTTGCCTCCGGCGCGACGGGCCAAATCAATCTCCGCCACCAGCGCGCTGATCGAGATGCCCTTTTCAGCGGCAATCGCCGCCAAG
Source organism: Azospirillum mesophilum (assembly GCF_053470405.2). NCBI lineage: Bacteria > Pseudomonadati > Pseudomonadota > Alphaproteobacteria > Rhodospirillales > Azospirillaceae > Azospirillum > Azospirillum mesophilum. The sequence continues at coordinate 27,757 of NZ_JBPXMQ020000016.1, read as the reverse complement.
CCGTCCATGAACACGCGTTCAAGGCGCAACGACGTGACGCGGCCAGGCAGGCGCACCGTCGAAGCTCCGTCGGGGCGGGCGCACGCCGCTGCCAGTGATGCACTCGAAACCGTAGTCATCGCTCACCATCCTTCTGGTCGGTGCGCTCTGAAATAGCGGGGTATAAGCCGTCGGACTGTGACGTTGTTCACATCGCGAACCGGTGACGTGTGGCAGGCGGGGGCGGCGTAACCGGCTCGGATTCTGGGTCGGAGTGCCCTGGGATCGTTCAGGATTCCGGTGCAGAGGGGGGAGCGGCCTTGAGCTGCGGCACAATGGATGCCGTGAAGAGATAAATCTTCCCGTCCTTCAGCCGCTCCAACACGATGGGGTTTTTGCGGCCCGGAGCCAACCCCTTGAGCCGGTACATCACCTTGTCGAGCACGAACTCCCGGTCGAGGTCCTCCAGCGCCAGCCCATAGGATTTGTGAAACTGTTTGAAGGCCTCGGCCTCCTTGCTCGTCCCGGCGACCGCCAGTTCGAGTTTAACAGAGGCGATGACGCCGTCGAAGGTGGCGTTGCCGGCGCGCAAGGTGATGCCGTGCTTCCGGCCGAGATCCGCCAGTGCGGCGTCGATTTCGGGCCTGAGCGCCTTGAGGATGGCGGCGTCGAAGGTCGTGATGGGCATGAGTGTGGCCTCCGCGAAAAGCAAGCGGGGAAGAGGGGCGCTGGAGTGTCGCCGTCAGGCCGGAATGGGGACGGTTGGGAGAACGCTGGCCAGTGGCGCGTCAGCCGTCCTGCCTGTCCAGGAGCGTGTCGAAGAACGTGCCGTCGTTGCCAAGCGCGATCAGTTCGTCGCGCACTCGGTCGTCGGAAACGGCGGTCACCGAGGCGCTGGCGATCTGGCCGATCCAACCGCCGTCGTCGAGTTCACGGCCGATGGCGTCCAGCGGCTTGCCCTCGGGGCTCTCGTCGACGGGATGCAGGATGGTGACGGTGAGGATCGTCTTGGCGATCTTGCCCGGCAGCGATCCGGCGCCGGCGCTGGAAGGCAGGGCCTCCGCACCAGCGAGCGGCACCGCGACGACATTCGTCGGACTGACCGTCACGTCCTGCCAGCGGTAGCCGGCCGGTGGTAGCAGCCACTCGACCTTGGCGCCGATCCGCGCGAGCAGCTCCTTCGCCTCCACCAGCGACGGCGGTTGCTTGGCCGTCGTGGAGCCGGCCTGATACAGCAGGGTGTGCAGCATTTGCGCGACCGGGGTCAGCACCGCGAGCGCGGCGACCACCGCGTCGAAATCCATTTTGGACACGACCTCGTCCGGGCCGGTCTCGGGGACGGTGTTCATGGGTCCAGGTCCTCGCTGAGGTAAGGGCTGATGTGGCGGGCGCCGCAGGCCGGGCAGTCGTCGTCCACCGCGCAGTCCCAGGTGTCGGTCCACTCGGCCCCGCAGTCGCACCGATAGCTGTTGAGGACGCCGGTCGGGTCGTCGCCGCTGCCGTCGAGCGGCATCGCTCCGATCAGGCGCAGCTGCTCGTCCCAGCCGGCCAGGGTGCCGTTCGGAAGGGACACCTTGGCGGCACCCGGAGCGGTGGCGTTCGAAGCGAGGCTCATGGTGTCACTCCTTGGCCGTTGCGTTCGGCAGCGCGGCGGTGGCGCGGTCGAAGAGATCGTCCAGGCCGTGCGCGACCAGGGCCTCGCGCTTCCAGTTGCCCAGCAGCGCCACCAGCAGGTCGAGCGTCTCGCGCATCTGCGGCGCGGCCCGGAGCAGGGCGCGGCCGTCCGGCGCGTCGAACACGGCGCGCTCCGCCTTGGTGAGATAGCGGTTCCCGGACTCGTCCAAAGGGAAGCCGTCCGGATCGATCACCGGGCCATCCTCGGCCACGCGCAGGCTCACGACGCGGTAGTCGTCGGCGGTGTCGGGGGCGGGCTTCCACCCGGCGATCAGGGTGCCGGCGTCGTGCGCCTTCCGCACGGCGGCGCGCACAAGCTCGGCCACCGTGTTCTCGTCGGCGTCGCCGGGCACCGCAATGGCGAGGGTGCTGGAACCGTACGCCTGCATGGACATCCCATACTCGACGACGACATTGATGGTGGTGTCCGGCACGCTCGCCTCCTTGCGTTGCTTGGCTCGCCGCTTGGGCTTGGGAAGGATTGCGCGGAAGGGCCAGAGCAACAACAAGTAAAGAGGTGCCGAAAAGCGTTTAATCTTTTTATCGGAAGTCGCTTTTCATGTCAGTTATTTACGCGCTTCATACGCAACGGACAAAAAACATCCGTTCAGGACAAGAAGTGCGAACCAGGGTGTTCGCAAGGCCGCCCGCGTGCCGCGGTGCCCGGCACGCTGAGCAGGCACAAGAAAAGCCCGGTATTAGGTAGCAGATTCACCAAGCCCGACCATACGCAAACGAAAGGCCCGCCGGGTGAGGGCGGGCCTTGGTGAGCGTGGTGGGTCCGGTCATGCCGGCGGAAGCATCTCATCCATTCTGCGCCGGGCCTCTTCCATCTGTTCGGGCGTCAGCATGGATGCCATGATGTATAGGGCCACGGTGGATCGACTGGCGTTCAGCTTACCGCTTTCCCATTTGGAGACAGTGGCGTTACCAGACTCGCCCTCTCCAGTGGCAAAGAAGGCAAATCCAGCCTGGGTAAGGCCGGTTTTCTTCCTTAGATCGCGCAAGGTGGTCATGCGGTCCACCGACGAACGGTTGCGGGGGTCACATCAAGCTCCTGCGCTATCGCCATCGTTCCCATGCCTTTCCTCTTCAACTCAACTGCGCGGGCCTTTAAGGCTTCCTTGGCCGCCTGTCGACGCTCGAACTCGACGCGGAATCGCGGCAGGAGGTCGTGATAGGCGTTTCCCTTGAACAAGGTGGCGTAGGCGCTAGGGTCTATGGTCGTCGGTTCGCCGGCTTCGTATGCTTCCAGGAACTTGACCATTCGGCCTCGTCCGGCCACCCGTCGCTCCTTTTGCGCCAGGGCGAGACGCTCTGCTAGATCCGAGAACGCTGGGTTCCGACCGAGACGCTTCAACGAGGCTGACAGCGTTTCATCAGGTGGATCGCCATTCTCAACGGCCTCGACGTACGCTTCCATGCGCTGTCGCTTTTCGCCATGGACCTTAATGATGGCTGCGCGCACACGACCGTAAGCCGAGAGCCGAACCTCATTCAGTCGCCCCTCCTTCGCGGAACGAGCGGCTTCAGAAAGCCACGTTCGGTACGGGGACGACGCCGAGAACGCTCGCCCGCCTCGCTCGATAAACTGGGCGACCCTGTCGGCCGTCTTCACAAAGCCATAATCGGCTAGCCCGATCCGGCGTATTTCGACCAGACGCGATAGTCCAGTCTCGGCTGCGACCGCATCGGCTTCCGACCCTCCGACGACCTTCAGCTTGATATGGGGCTGGCCGTAATCCCACCGCTCATCCATTGGCTGCTGAATTTCCAGCACGCTCGACACAATCCGCCACAGAGGGGCCATCTGCCCGCGTCCCAGATCCTCCGCGACCACTTTGGCGACCGGCGGCAGGATTAGGTAACCGCGCTCCTTCCCCGGAGCCTTACGAACAGCCCGGCCGATCTGCTGCGTGATATCAACAACGCTGCGCTTGATCGAGGCGAAGAAAACTCCATCCAGGGAGGGGATGTCGATGCCTTCGGAGAACAGCCTAGCGTTGGTCACGACAACAGGTTTCGTGCCGGCAAGGGCTTCACGCGCCGCCTGAACATCTTCACGCGTTGACCGGCCGTTGGCATGCAGCGCGTGACGGCCGATGTGTTTCAGACGGTCAGAGAACGCCTGAGCCTCTGCAACTGTCGCATGAAACGACATCACTTTGCGCAATCCGTGTTCGTCGATGACACGGCAAAGTGCATCGACGCGCGCAGACAAGGTATCAGCCCCCTCGATCACTGGGATGAGGGCATCGATGTCGCAGATGACGCCATCGGCAAGAGCTTGCGCGAAAGAGTAGGCGAAGGCGACAGGGCCGAAAGCCTCGAAGTCGTCCATGGACAGAATGTCCATGCCTTCGACGCCACCGCGCACTATGCGTGGGGTGGCGGTCATGGAAAGGCGGCGGTCAGCTTGGAGATTGTTGTCGCTTTGCCACCAAGCAAAGAGTTTGTCTGCCGGCCCTGCGGCCTTGTGCGCTTCGTCGGCGACGATCAACGCCGCGTGCCGTCCGGTGCGGCGAAGCGCAGCACCGACATCCGCCTGAGAGGAGTACGTCGAGAAGATCACTCCTGCTGGCGGTAGGGCTTCGAGAACATCAGCGGCGGTTTGGCAGGTGGTAATACCGTCGATCTCCCCAGCCCCTCCGACAATCACGCGCGTCACCGAAGAGCCAAGCAGTTCACGTGCCCTAATTGCAGTCTGAGCCATCAGTTCGATGGTCGGGCACAGCCACACGCTCAGGCCATCCGGAAGAACCTCACGGACCACCTCAAGACCAACCCTGGTCTTTCCGGTGCCACAGGCCATGCGCAACTGCGTCCGGCCACTCCGGTTCAGTTCGTTTAAGGCCGCCGCTACAGCTTCTTTCTGATGCGCCCAAAGCGGGTTCGCATCAGTGTTCACGGCGCGAACCCCGCAGCTCGTCCTCCAGGCTGAAAACGTCGTCGCGCTTCTCCAGTCCCAGATCCTCAATCTGCTCGGCCGACAGTTCGTCGATGCCGTAGAGGTTGATTTCCTTGCCAACGTTGATGGCGTCGACGTAGCGCGCGGCCTCCGCCGCAGTGCCCCAGCCGTACAAGGTCTGGCTGTTGTAGGCGCGGAAAGCGTACCACCGTTCGGTTTGTTGTGTGCTCATGGGGAGCCCCCTTGTGGTGTGCGGTGATTACCAGACAGTGCGGGCGATGCCGGCCTCGACAAACTCTTTGCAGAAATGGTGGTAGTCGCCATCGTTCCACTGAGCTTCCAGAAAGCCTTCGATGTCGCCGCGATCCAGCAGGATGACGGTATCGTTCTCGCGGCCGGCAACTTCGAATTCGGGCTCAATGCCGTCCAACAGAGCGGCGGCGAACGAGTGGGTGCCGTCGATGATGACCTGATACCGATCACCGGCATACTCGAACTCGGGAGAAAGGGTGACCACGTAATCACGAGCGCCGCGCTTTTCCTCAACGATGTCGTCGTTCAGATAGTGCTGGCTGGTGATCAGGGTGGCCATCATTGTCTCCATCGTCTTGATATAGGCATCATATTGCACTCACGCCAACCCGTCAACGGAGGAAGTTGGCGTCACACCAATATTAGATCTGGCGTAGTTGGCGTCACGCCAATAATCTGCGTCCATCACCACCCGATGGGGACGCCCGTCATGGCCCAACACTTTCTCCTCTCCGCCGCCGCCCGGACGCTCAGCGCCAAGGCGATCCTGCGGATGACGGCCGACGAAGCGTTTGAGGCGTTCCGTAAGGTGCGGTGGTCGGAGACGAACGGCCAGCCGGCTCGGGACCGTCGAAACGGAGCTGGCGGCGCGCTACGCGGTCGCCTGGACGGCGAGGGGGTTCCCCAGAGGACGCCCGATCACCTCGCAGAAGCGCTGCCAGACGGCCATGCCGAGCACACGCTCCGGCACCGCGATGCGCTCCATGCGCTCCACGATCCAGGCCGTATCCCGTTCCAGGGCGACCGGGTTGTCGGCGGCCACGAGATCGCCGAAGTTCTCCAGGCCGTTGGACAGATGCCCGATCACGTTGAGCAGGGCTTCGACCTCGACCGGATTCCATTGTCTGGGATCGTGGCAGCCCAGCACCTCCCCGGCATCGCCGTACAGGTGGCCGGGCAGCGTTGGAGCGATGGTGCGCAGGAGCGCGAAACCGGCCACGAAGATATCGCGCGCCTTGAGCTGCGCGGGGGTGGGCGCCGGGGCCGGGAAGCGGCGGGGAGCCCCGCCACCCTGGCTGATCATCGAGGTGACGCGCTGGAGGGCCTGCTCGATGTTGGCTCGCGCTTGATCGACCGCCTGGAAGTGCTGCTCGCAATGGTAAAGGCGTGCCTGAAGCGCTCGATCCTTGTCGGAACCGGGCAGAGGGCGCGCCGCCGCGATCTCGTCCTGAACCTTGATGAGATCGTTCAGCACGTCCGCCGTCTCGCGCTGCCACGCCCGCAGGTCGGCGGCGAGTTGCGCTTGGTGGGCATTCAAGTCAATACGGGACACGGCAACCTCTGTATCGCCTACGATTGGTGGCGCGATCTTCGTGTCCGCATCCGCCGCCGTCAATACGCAGCGCCCGAGGCCCGGCGCCGCGCCTGGGCCTCGGGATGGGGCGGCACGGCACCGCGCGACGGTCAGGAGACCGCCGCCTCGCCCGCCGCGGCCTCCACCAGCGGCTCGACGCCCGTGAAGCGCCCCTCGCCGTCGAAGGCGAGCACGAACTTGGCGGGGCCGCCGTCCGGCGTGCGCAAGTACAGCCGCTCGATGGCGGTGGCGATGGCCTGCTTGAACGCCTCGCCGTCCCCGGTCAGCAGGCGGGTCAGGTGCCACGACACGGTGCTCCGGTAGTCATCCCGCTGCGTGTCGTAGCTGTCGGCGTCGGCGTCATCCGACGGGTTGAACGTCATGTTCATCAGGATCGTGTGCGCGGCTCCCTGGCCGGCGTCCCGCGCCACCCACCAAGCGGTGAACTCGATGCTGTCCGCCTCGAACGCAAAGGCCGGGATGGTCCCGGTCAGCGTCTCGACCGGCTCATCGCCTTCGGCCATCACCGACACGGACACGTCGATGCGGTCCACCAGCGTGTCGAGGTCGGGGGCCTCCGTGTCGGTCAGCGTGACGGCGCGCTCCCCCGCGACGGCGGTGACGGTGATGCCGAAGTCGTCGATGCGCCTGGTCGGGTACCAGGAATAGCCGGCGTAGGCCGGGCGTGCCTCATACATGCGGTCGAACGCGGCACCGGCAGCGCCCGCCAACGCTTGCTCCAGGCACACCTCGCCCACATCGACCAGGATGGGGTCGGCCACCTCCGCCAGCGACCGGCCTTCGCGCAGCGGCTCGTAGGCGTCCCGATCCGCGGTCCCCGGCTGCCACAGGGGCAGGCACGGCTCCGCCTCGGGCACGTCGATGCCGAGTTCACGGGCCTGCTGCCACCGCTGGAAGGGCAGCCGATGCTTCGGCCTGGCGGCGACGCACTCGAAGATCGCCACGCGGCACGCATTGCGCAGCTCGTCGAGGAAAGCGTTTTCCACGACCTCGCGGCGGGCCGGCAGGACAAGCGCCAGCTCCGGCGCGTCGTCCACGTCCACGAAGACCACCCATTTGCCGCCGGGCGCGGCGGCGTCCTCCACGTCGGGCAGCTTCACCGGGACGGTCAGGCCGTGGAAGTTGATCTCCGTCGTGCCGTACAGGGTGCGCCCCGGACGGTGCACACGATCCGCGAACACCCCGATCCGCAAGCCCCGCCAGTTCTTGACGTGCGCCGCCCCGGCCAGGAAGGGCTGCTGCTCGACCGGCGCGCCGTTGAGCGTCACCGGCAGCGGGGCGAACCGGGCCTGCGACCGCACCGCGTGCTCCGCTTGCGCCCGTTCTCCGGCCCGCAGCGAAAGGGTGATCTCGGTGCCCTGGCGCTCCGGCGCCGCCAGCACGGGCACCTCGCGCTGCCCGCCGAAGGCCGCCGGGTCCAGCTCCATCTCGAACGCGCGGGACCGCACCGTGACGCGCTCGCGGTGCGCCAGCGAGAAGAACCCGGCTCCGGCGGGGTCTTCCGAGCGGGCGATGCTCTCGTCCCAGCCCGAGCCGGCCAGCGTCAGCAGCTTCTCCGGATTGTCGATGCCGCAGCCGTCGTCCTCGATGGTGAGGTTGTCGTCGGTGACGCGGAAGGCGACGGCGGCGGCACCAGCGCGCCGGGCGTTCTGAAGCAGCTCGGCGATCACGGTGTCGATGGTGGCGTTGAAGTACCGATCAGCCGTCGAAAGAAGGTGAGAAGCATCGACGCAGGCGCGGACGCTGTGGGAAAGAGCGTTCATTGCACTGATCCTCTGGTTTAGCGGCCGAGTGTTCGGCGTGACCTGGGACGATTTTGCGCACAGCACCGCACAGGGAAAGAGAAAAGCGAAGAAAGCGCGACGATTAAAACGAGTACGTCATACTGTATTTGCCGCAAGCCGCGGATTATGGCGGTGCCCACGCGACACGTCGTGTCACGCGTGGATGGCGGGCGATAATTGCGCGGCGTTCGTATCGCAAAAAACCTTTGCACGCGCAGAGGGAGAAAATCTAAACAGGACATGCCACGGCATGCATGAAGAGCCGCATACCTGAGTAACCCAGAATGGCAACCACGCCGGCCAAACCCACCCCTCGAAAAAGCACCAGAAAGCCCACCGCACGCCGGGCACCTCCGCCCACGGCGCCCTAGGACGCCGCGCTCTGGGCCGCCGCCGCCGCGATGAACACCCCGAGCCCCGTCTGACGCTCGGGGCGGGACACTGATGCGCCCGCCCGCCCGCTGGCCGGGGATAGCCCTGGTAACTGGGGGACAACGCTCACACCGAACTGCAAATGGAGGGATTATGCGCATGCACACCGCCGTACCACCTGACAGCGTCGTCCTCGACGGAACCGCCGGGGTCGTGCTTTTCGGGAACGACACGCCCCAGGGGCGGCGAGTCCACCGGATCGCCGCGCATTGCCGGGCCATCGCGGAAAGCACCGGCACCGGCCCGACGGACATGGCGAGCGTGCTCACGCAGCTCGCCGCCTATTATATCGGCTCCGAGTACGACGTGGACGCCAACCGCGCGCTGCTGGCCGACGAACTGGTGAAGGTTCTGCGCGCCAAGGCCGTGCGCGCGGTCGAGGAAGTGCGCCTGACCGGCTTCCAGCTTCCCGCCGGCACGATCGACGCGCACGCGGGTCTGTACCGGGACGGGGAGGGGCGCTGGCGGCACGGCGCGGAGGCTCCGCTGTGCGCGGTGTTCCGCGGGGCCGGCGGCTATCTGCGCGCCCTGGCGCGCACCCTCGGCACCAGCCCCGCCGAGCTGGCGAACGACATCGTCGTCGTGGCCGGGTACTACGCCGGTTCGTCGGAGCCCGACAGCGACCGCCGCAGCCGGTTGCTTGGCGACCTCGAAGCGGTGTTCCGGCAGAAGCTGGCCGAAAGCGTTGACCTCGGTGCGCGCGACCGTGCGGAAATGGTCGATGTGCCGCCACTCGCCGGCTGGCGCGGCGGTACGGAGCTTCCCGAGACGGACCCTCGCCGGCGGCACCCGCCAGCCCCCTGGCTGCGCCCCCGGTAGGCGCCGTGAGGACGCCGCGCCTGTCCGGACAACACGATGGCGCGGATTTGGTCGAGAAAGATTACTCCAGAGCGCATCTGGACGCCGGGATTCGGCTTTGCAACATCTGCGATAGTGCCGCCGCATCGACCGCTTTTCCGAAAACCGATCCTTGCAAATCGCTTCCATGAAGGGAATTGCCGCAATGGGTAAATTGACGAACATTGCCGGGACGGCCTGCCTCGCCGGTGGCTTCCTCGCTTCGAACGTCGGCTATGGGCCGGCCGCCGGCGTCCTGTTCGTAGCTGCGGCCGCCTGCCTCACAACGACCGCCCTGGAGCGGGGGGGCGGAGCCCAATTCGCCCGCGTCGATCCGCGAACCCAGCGCCTATACGGTGCTGCGGAGCCGCATCGTCGAGGTAATCACCGCCCACGAGGCCGGCGCCATGCACTTCGAGATCGCCGATACTTTTCGCGCCGAAGGCTACGAGGTGTCGGGCATGGACATCCGCGACGCCATCGACGCTTACAAGGAGGCTAAGGCCGAAGAGGAGCGCATGAACCAGGAGCGGCAGCGGGAACAGGAGCGCGAGGCGCGGGCAAGAGCGGCCCTTGCTGGCCTGTCCGCCTCCCTCCACTCCACCGTCGCGTGAGCCTCAAGATCGAAGGATTGCACGACATGGCCATCATGCTGCCGAAGCGGTTGAAGGCCGCAATCCGCAGCCGCTTCGGCAACGGGTGCTGACCTATAAGACGAAAAGGGTGCCGGTCATGCGTTTGCCACCGCGGTTCCTATCCACGTCGGCTTGGCTCCTTCTGCTGGGCTTGCACTGCGGTCTGGCCCTTGTTGCGTCGCTCAACATCGACGCGATGACAGCGTCAATGCGTGCGGCCGTTGCGGAGGAAGCCGTGTTCACAGCAATAGTCGAACACCCCCTGTGCCGCTTGACCAGCCATGTGATGTTTTGGACGCCATGCGTTTTCATCGCGGCCATTCCGGTGTTTTGGCGACACGCTCCGTCTCGGTAATTCCCCTGAGGAGGTCTGCATGCCTACCAGGATCATTCCGGTCCGTCAGCTGCACCACCAAGCCGCTCCCATGGCCGAGCCAAATCGGCAGCCCGCAACTGCCCGGCGCTCGTCCACCCACGCACTGATCCACGCTGTGAGGGCCCTGGGCGATCGGCTCGGCCAAGCCGCCTATGGTGCTGCCACGCTTGGCGTTCTGGCGTGGTACTGCACGCAGACCGACGCGGGGCAGGGGGCGGTGGCCCCGCTGGTGCCGGTGGCGCGCGAGGCGCTGCACGAGCTGGGCGCGGCGCTCATCGGCTTGTGACGCCGTCCCTGCCACACGCCCGACCACGCCACGTCGAACCCCTCTCCTGAACGCGAGGCCTCAACCATGCTCTCCCGCGCTCTGCCCGTCTCCGGAATGCCCGCCGAACTGGTCGCTGCACTGGACGCACGACTGGCGGCACGCCGGCCTCGCACCACCCTGACGCTTGCCGAGCACGTCGCGCGTCTGCGGGGCCGCTGGCCGCTCAGCCGGGAGGAGGCGTTGCGCCTCGGCTACCCGCCGGCGGAAGTGCTGAAGGAGTTCGGCCCGGAGAAGCCTGAGGGGTGCATCGCGGACAGCGGGTTGCAGGTTACGCGCGCGGACGGAAAGGTCCATGTCACCTGGGGACGCAACAGTGTGGTCCTGCCCGCCGGCGCCGGCGCGCGCGAGATCGAAGCGGCCCTGCTTGGCATGGAAGCCGGCATCCATCAGCTGGCTGCCGCGCTGGAGCGGGCGGTGAACGTCGTGGCGCCGCCGCGCGCTCGTGAGCCGTTCCTGTGAACCCCGTCCGTCTGAGACACTGAAAGCAACAAGACGTCAGATGCCGTTCCTTCTCATGGAAATTTACGGCCCGGATGCCGAAGAAACGCCCTCACCGCTTGCGAAGTCGCTCGGATCATTCGAAAGCACGCAATTGGCCTTGGCCGAATTGTCGAAGATCGTCCCCGCACCTTCCGGAGCCATACTGTTTGAGGTGTCCGACGACTACGTCTACTCGGATCCGCTAGCCGCCTGGAACCACTGGACGACCGGAGCGATCCAATGCGTGGCTTTGCGCAGCCCTGGTGTGCGGGAGGCAGTTGAGCCCGGACGGGTCTGTCGTCCTTCCCGGCCGCTGACGCCAGACGAATTGATCGCCGTCCAGTTCAAGGTACAGCGGCCCCTCAACAGCAACCCCGATTACAAGACCCTGGATGACATGGTCGCGGCTCGTCCGGACTACGTCGAAGACCAAGCCGCGAGGGACATCGCGGAGCGCCTGATGGCGCAGGGCTACACGTTGAACCCGAACGCTCCCGGCAACTGGCTATGGGAAAAGCATATCATCGGCACGTCCTGCCAACACAACGCTGGCTTCGTGACGTATGGCGGCGTCAATCGGCTACGCGCGTACAGTTGGGATCTGCTGGCAAACACGTATCGGGACGCCTGTGACGACGAGCCGGTGGAAGCAGATCTCTGGCCTCAGGTTGAGAAGGCGCTCGTCCGGCTGCGCGAGAACGAGATCGTGTGGAGCCACGAAGGCTTTACATGTCGCTCCGACATCTGACCGGGCGACGGTCACCGCGCATCTCTTGATGGCACCTCGCGAAGCACAATCCGCTTGCGACACCGGATGTCCAGAACGGGTGCGATACGGGGCCAGCCAGACCAAGAACATCAGCCCCGGACCGAAACCGCCACGTTCCAGTCCCGTCAGTGCTGACGCTCCACATGCGCCATGCTAAATTGAAAGCGTGAGTTCTAACGGCAAGGCGCGCAGATGGACCGCACCGCATCACGCCGACAGGCCGGCTTCGCCGCTCGGAAACGGGAGCAAGGGTTGCGCCCGGTCACGCTGTGGGTCCCGGAAGAGGGGAAGGCGCCACTGCGGCAGATCGCGGCGGCGCTGGCATCAGGGGAGCTGAAGCCGGAATCCCTTGCAGCCTTGCTCTCTGGCCAGAAAACGCCCAAGCGCCGCGCCCGGCCTGCCAGTTCACCAGCGGGCACACTAGCGCCGACCGCCGACCGCACGCTACGCGACCCGGTCGGCCGCGTCACCGAGATCGACCGGCAGCGGGGCCGCGATCCGCACGACACGTTGACGCCGGAGCTGCCGCTCGGCGCATCGACCTGATTGGCGATTTCCGAAGCGGGGCCGCGCTGAAGGCAGAGCCCCTTGGCCGCGAAAGGACGCTGTTGTCCGCCTATTCGAGCGGGTCGAGCGCCGGGCCGCCGTTGTGCCCCAGCAGCGACGACGCTTCGTCCGCGGGCGCTGTCACTTCCTGAGCCGTCGGTGCGACCGGTTCGGCGCGCAGCGGCTTGCCGGCGAAGTAGTCAGGGCGGTGCGCGAGCTGCTCCTGGTACAGCAGATCAGCCAGCAAGGGCACCTTCTTATCGAGGCGGGTCTTCAGGTTGCGGCGGCGCACGCGGCCCTTGGCCTCGTCTGACCACTTTGCCCCCGGAGGGGTCTGGATGGAGATCCCCACGGTCCAGCCGCTGCCAATCTCAAAATCGGGGCCGCAGGCCTCCAGCACGGCCTTGGTGTCGGTGCCGAATGGCACAGCGACCTGCCAGACGGTGCGGGGGAGCCCGCACGGCGGCTGCGTGTATGGGTTACTCCAGTGCACGGACACGACAGCGTGCCCGGCCCGCATCAGAGCGGCAAGAGACAGCAGGCCGGCCGACAGCCGCACGCGGCGCTTGCCTCGCCCGCAGGCTTGCGTCGTGGGTTCGGGCCGCACGGAGGCGAGGTCGGGCGACGTCAGTTTGAACGTAAGCCCCGGATCGACCGGCAGCCCGGCGCGGATGGCCGCCCGGCGCTCCGCCGACCGGACGAGGCGGCCGCGCGTGGCGGCGTTGAAGAAGGCGCTCCGGCGCGGCTCCTCCAGCAGGGACCGCCACAGGTTGGCCGTCGAAGCGTCGCCGGCGCGCGCCAGACGCTCCGACATCTTCACGATGTCGGCGATCTCCTCGGCGGGCCAGTCGGGATGGATGGCATCCGGCGCCGGCATGGGCAACAGGCGGTCGCTGGGATAGCGGGCGAAGTGCTGCTCCGCCATGGCCCCGTTCTCCTCGGTCTTCGTGCCGACGCCATAGGCCGTGGCGAGTTGGCCGATCACGCCGCGCTGCTCCGGGAGCGGAGCGGAGCGCTGAGCGGTGGCGACCAGCGCGGGCGAAGGGGCGAACGGGAGGCTGCCCGGCGCGAACAGGGACAGGGTTGCGCCAGCGGCGCCGGCCGTCTTCGCGCCAGCGTCATCCTGCGTCTGGCGGGCGTCGCATGCGGCGTTTTCGATGGTCACGGCGAACCTCTTGCGAAGTGTTTTGTATAGCCGTAATCTACTGAAACCCGCCTCAGGGCGCAATGGTTTTGTATAGCGGAAATGGGCAGACCGAAGACCAGACCCGACACCGTGATGGTGCCGACGCGGCTCGACAAGGCGCTGATCGCCGAGGTCGATGCCTTCACCGATCCAAAGGGCAAAACCGGCCCCACCCGCACCCAGGTCATCGAGGAGGGCCTGCGCTGGTGGCTGACGCGCGAGAAGAAGCGGCGCAAGGCGGCGGGTGAGGATCCGCAGCCGTAGCGACGGCGGGGCGACGCGGTGAAGATCCCTTGTGGACGGCGAACAAAAAGCGGCATACCATCCGTCGTTCGCGACCATAGCTAGCTCTGAGTTAACCAACATCAACCTTAAATTTCCATAATTCACCTTATGCAGAAAAATTCTCCATGCGTCGCCACGTGCGCGTCAACAGATGGCGGAGCAACCTTTGCGATTGGCACAGTGTTCCTGATCCGCGTTCCGGTGTGCGGCCTCTGTTTGGTGACCGCCGCCCATATGCCCATCAAAAGGCAGCCGCGCGCGGACTTCCATACTTGGCCCGACTACATAACGTTGTTCAATCGCAGCGAAACACGTACCGTTCGACTCTTCGACTCTTCGGCAAGCAGAGTCCCGGCGTTCAAGTTCGTCCATGACCAGGATTCTGGGAAGATGGCCGACGTCATTGTCTTCCGACACGACAAACTGCCGACGCTGGATCAGTCCTTCCTCGACAACGTGGACATCATCGACTGCACCGGGCGGCAGAAGGACCCCAAGCCGGGGGAGGCCATCGTTGGATACGGCTTCCCTCATAAACACGAGACTTGGCCTTACGCCACGCCTGACTGTGCGATGGGAACCTTCGAACGCAAAAATGGCCTGATGTATGAGGCCAATCTCGATGTTCTGGAAGGGCATTCCGGCGGACCGGTTTTTACCGATTCTGGGAAGTTCGTCGGGATGATGATTGGAACGACGGGACCCTACGCGCGCATCGTACCGGCGGCGTTCATCCGAAATTTAGCGATGGCGTGAGGAGCGCGCCGGAGGCGCGAGCGATGCCCAGGACGGCGGGTCCGGCTTTCGTCCCGTCACACAACGCGAACTTAGAAGACGCGCACTTGTCGCGCATGGTCGAGAAGTTGCTGCTCCGACCATGAGCGGATGCCATCGACCAGGTAACGGTTTCCCTTTAGGCGAACGATCACCAGCCCTTCTTTGTGGGTCAACGCGGCGATCGCGGCGTCAACGTCCGCGACGCCGTTTCCCCCGCACACAGGCGGAGGAGCGTCGGCCTCGGCCGACGCTTGGACCGGCGACACCACGAGCGTCTGGGGTGGCGACGTCTCACCGGCTCCCCTGCGGCGCTCTGCCTGCAACCATGTCGGTAGAGCCGCACGGTGGAGCCGCACCGTCTCCCAATACCGCCGGGCACGGGCGCGCACCGTCTCGCGCTGATAGACCCAGTGGTTGCCGGACTGACGTCGCTCGAGGTCTCCGGCGGCGGTCCAGTTGTAGACCGTCGAGACTGAAACACCGGCATCAAGGGCGGCGGCGCCGGCGGATAGCCAGTCATCATCAAGCGGTTCGCACTCAGTGACCGGCTGGCCCCTCGCCTCCTCCAGGCGGCGCAGCATCGGCTCCGAGATGTAGGTGCGTTGATCGTTCCACTTCGCCCGCAGCACCTTGATGGTGCCGTCCCGGATGCGATCACGGACCCATTCCTCCGTCACGCCGAGAATGGCCGCGGCTTCCTCAAGACTGTATCCGGCGCGGGACTGGAGGCGCTTGATAACCGCCTGCACCGTCACCAGCGGGATGCGCTCGGCCTTACGCCAGTCAACACCCTTCAGCAGCTTGCGCAACTCACGCACGCTCACGCCGATGCGCTGCGCGGCCTGGGCCTCGGTGTAACCGATCGTCTCGCGCAACGTGGCGCACTGCTGGCGCGGCACATAGACCACGCCACGAGCAGCGCCGTGGCTGCCCGTTTTCGACAGCATCTCGCCGCGATCGATGAATCCTTCCAACTCCGGCATGGTGAACTGGTAGAGCTTGGACGCTGTTTCCAGCGAAATCCAGGAGGCCTCACCATCGCCCGTCGGGCACCGCCGGGCCATCCAGCGACTTGCGTCCGTTCGCGACACGTACTGATGCCGGCCCTGACGCGTGGCCATCAGCGCGCCGTTTTCAATCGCGCGCCTGACCAACGCTTCGGGCCGTCCGGACTGCGCGGCCAGTTCCTGAACGGTCAGGCCCGGGTCCCACATACGGGTCAGATGCCGCTTGGCGCCGTGGGCAAGAGGTGGGTAGCGCCGTGAGTAGTCCTCGAAGGTCTGCGGAGGGCCGTGCGCTCCCCAAATTTCCGTGCAGGTCTTGCAGCAGGCCGGGTGCCTGCGCTGCATCCAAAGGCCGAAGGCGGCTCGCAAGTTCTCTGCGATCGGCTTGCCGTGCCACGGCATGGGACGCCCGGCTTGGCGGTCCGCAATGAGCGTCTCGGCCACCCTGGGGTCGACGTACCAAGTGCCGAATTGGGTCGAGCCGGCCTTCGCACCATCGGGGTTGCAGCGGATGGCGGTCGGGATGTAACCGAGCCGCGCGAACTCCGACAGCTTGTCGCTGCGGATGGCGAGTTGCTCCCGCAGCGTGCTCAGTTGCACGTAGCCGTCGGGCGGTGGAACGCGCGTCGCCTTCCAAGCCGCCCAGGCGTCGTATGGGATCACCAGCAGGCGGCCGACGCGGTTCGCGGTCAGGTGGCCTTTTGCGATCGCTTGCTGGACGATCGCCAGGGAGCCGATCTCGTGGCCGGCTTCCGTAGCGGTGATGCCGCCGAGAACGTCTTTCGTCTGCAAGCCGATGGCGTTGATGCGGACCTGAACGGCAGTGGCGGAGCGCTCCGCCGATGCGTCGCCAGTCAGCTGCCGAAGCCGTGCCGTCAGTACCTGGGCAATCTCTACGACACCAAGGGTTCCGACCAAGCTCGCCAGGAGCCCGACCTCCGGCGCGAGCCATTCATATCCCTGCCCGCCGCGCTTGCATGGGGCGGGCCAGTCCGCCTCTGCCGGCGGGCGGCCATGCCAGAGCGTGAAGAGTTCGACAAACCCCTTGGGATGCGCCAGACGGGCGCAGGCGCCGGTTCGACGCACACGCTCAACGTCTTCAGCCGGTCGGCCGACGACGGCCGCGAGCTGGTAAAGCGGCGCCCGCCATCCGTGGGCCAGTACGAACCGCTCCCAACCGCCTTCGTCGGCGGTTGAAGCGCGGGTGGCCAGGCGCGCACGATCCGTCATGGCCGAACTTCGAGTTCGTCGCGAAGGGCACGCGCACCGGACAGCATCTGCTGGGGCGGTAGCCCGGCGATGGCGCCAAGCAGATGAACGACGGGATCCGTCAGCGCCTTAAGTCGGTGAGTCGGGATGTCGCGCATGGCGCGGTCCCACTGGCTGAAAGTCGCCGGCAGCGACGGCTTGGCGGTTTTTGCCGCCGCCGCGACCGCCTTCAAGGCTGCCGCCATTGGCATCCGGACCTTCTCGACGCCACGCCGGCTGAAGCAGATGAACTCGCCCGGCGCCAGGGCGGCGAGGTCATTGTAGTCGATGCGCGAAGCCCGGAACTGCGGGGCGAGCGCGGCCCAGGCGGTCGGGTCCTCTTGGCAGCCGATCAGCGACAGGTTCTTCAGCCCGAAGATCGCGCGGTGCAACGACCCGGTGAAGCGGTGCGCGGTGAGAAACAGGTCCAGAGCCCGCTTGCGGCCACGGCCGGCGATCTCGTTGATGATGTCGGAGGCCTCGCCGACATCCTCCCTCCGCTTACGCGGCGCACTGAAAACCTGACCCTCGTCGACCATCAGGAATACCGGTTTACGATGTTCGTCGGCGACCTCGAGAATCGTGCGGCCGTAGGGAATGAACTCGGTGGCATCCTTGGCGGACACGACGACGATCTGCCGGTCGCGGCGGATCAGTGTTTCGCGCAGACGCTCCGGACCGTCGACCGCCTCTCCGTACAGGGATTCGATTTCGCCTTCCGGGTCCACGAGGACGCTGACCCAGCCCTGTTCGGACAGCTGTTCGGCCACAAGGAGGCCCGCGTTGGTCTTGCCGATGCCGCTCGGCCCCACGGTGACGATGCGCAGTCCGGTGGTGGCGTATTCCGCCAGGTCGAGCGGAGCACCGCCCAGATCGAGAAACGCCCCCAGCATCTCCTCACGCCGAATAACGCTGTGGCTCATGGCCGTTCCTCCTTCGCCCCAAGAACGATGTCCTTCAGGGTCAGTAGCTGCTTTGCGTTGAGGGAGAACACGACGGCGAAATCCTCGATGATCTGCTCGTCGACCTGGTCCAGGACACCGGAAGCGCGCGCCGCGGCGAGAAGCTTGCGCAGACCCGCCCAGTCGTACCCTCCATCAGTAGGGGCAGCACCCGCGACATCGGCGATTTCGGCATACAGCTGCTGCATGGTATAACGCTGCACCCCGGTACCGCGGTCGCTCACCAAGCGATCGTTGAGCAGCGATAGCAACTGCTCGGCGGACATATAGCCGTGCACCTTCCGGATCAACGCCTTGTCAGCGGGCGTGAAACTTCGCGGATTGTCCGCGTGGGGCACAGCGGCGCCAGTCGCCCCCTGACGGTCTCCGGGCGCCCGGCCCGACGCATTCGACGGCGGAGCCAACTTTCCCATACGCGCGAGGCGATCGCGCAGCGCGGGCGTCGCCGGGTAATCAGGATCTCCCGGCGCAAACAACCTCTCATCGCTCATTGATGCCTCTTTGGCGAATTTCCTCAGTGTCGTGCCATTTCGGCGTCCCGCTCAGAGCGGGTGGTAGATGTGGCAATTCCGCCGGGTGCGGGCCGCCCCACCCTGGAGCGGCCCCGCCGCATCAGCGCCCGATGCAATCCTCGTCGGCGCGCGCCGTCCGCTTCCACCCATCGGCCTGGCGAAAGATGACGGTGAGGAGCGCGAGGCCGACCGCGGCGCCGCCGGTGATAAAACCAATGAAGAACGGGTTCATGGACCCCTCCAGTGATGAGATGGGAAGTGTTGGGCCGGCCATTATGTTGCTGCGGACGGGCGGAACCGGCTTGCTTGCTGCAACGGTACACTCGCACAAAAAGTGAGAGCGATCAACCGAGAACTTGCGCAAAAAGCGCGACTGGCGCCTGCCCGGTGAAGCTTGCAAGACCCCCTGCCCTCTTCCTATCCGCGCGGGCCTACGCGATTTGCCTACGGCTCACAGACAGGACCAGGACCTTCTCTGGCCGAAGGGAACTCTGCGGCGCGCAAAAGGGCCGCCCCCTTCCCGGTCAAGAGCCGTGATAGCATTCCCTGATGCTCTCAAGCCGGAGAGCATCCGGATGCAGGCCATGCGCCCCGTTCGCTTGCCGTACCAGCGGAACCACAGACACCACCGGTCAGGCGCGCTGTGGACGCAACAGCGGATGGTGGCGGCCGACCCGCCCAGGATGCCCGACTTCCTCAATGGGCACGCCGAGCCGGTCACCAAGCCACGCGGCGACCATCGCCCAGTGACACCATCGACCGGCGCCGGCCTGCTCCCAGCAGAGCAGCACTGGC
Organism: Azospirillum mesophilum; assembly: GCF_053470405.2. NCBI lineage: Bacteria > Pseudomonadati > Pseudomonadota > Alphaproteobacteria > Rhodospirillales > Azospirillaceae > Azospirillum > Azospirillum mesophilum. The sequence goes on along the minus strand of NZ_JBPXMQ020000016.1, from coordinate 8,613 downwards.
TCGGCGCCGGCGGCGAACTGGTGCAGGTCCTCCCACACACGCCGAGCGTCGAGCGCCCGCAGTTGGTTGTAGTAGCGGCGGCGGTAGGTGTCGTAATCGACGGCCTTGAACCACGGGCCGGGCACTAAGGGCGCGTAAATGGTATATCCTGGCTGCACTCGTGGTGGCGCCGACCGGGAGAAGCCGATCCGGCCGGGACCCGCATAGCTGAACCACGAGGCGGTCAGCATGGTGGGGCCGGGGCTCGGCGTCGGTGATCCGTCAGGGCATCGAGGCCACGCTGCCGATACTGGCGGAGCCATCGCTGGATTGTCGAGGCAGCGACGCCGGCTATAGCAGCCTGCTTGTCGACCAGTGTGGCGGGAGCAGTCTCGCGCTCGAGCAATGGCCGGAGGATGTCAAAGCGCTCGCGGACCGATGGTCCAGCGGCGGCAAGGGCCGCGTCTGAGGGCAGCCTTTGCACGCTGAGATGGACGAGGCTGGTGGGTGCGGGATCGAGCGAGCCAGCTGGCTCCGCCCCTTTGGTGGGGGGTGGAAGCACCAACTCAAGGGCCTTATCCGGCGGGCAGGCGGGCGGTGGGGTCAAGGCGGGGGTCGCACCGAGGTGCGTGGTCGATACTTCACCAATCCTCACCACCGTGGCGCGTACCGCCAGCGACGGACCAAAGGCCACGAAACTGCCTGGCCGAAGGTCGCGCAGCCGTTCGGCGGATTTGCGCTCCCAGCCGAGCAGTTCAGCCGCCCGCGCGACATCGAGGTCGAGAAGCGTGCGCCCTACGAGGAAATTGGTCGGTTCGGCAGCAACGACTTTCGCCAGCCGAGCCAAGCGCTGGGTCGCCGGGATACCACACAGTCCACGCTTTCGCCCGCGGGCCATGAGGTCGGCCATGGCCGCCAGACTTGCCTTTCGCACGTCGTCATCGACGTCACCCGTTGGTCCGTGCGGCGCGAAGAGATGCGCCTCGTCCACGGCGACGAGCACTGCATGCCAATGCTCACGCGGTGCCATGAGCAAGCCGTTCAAAAGTGAGGCGGCGGCGTCGACCTGATCGTTTCGGTCAAGCTCCGAGAGGTCCAGGACGGCAGACACGCGGTGCTCGCGCAAACGCAGTCCTGCGTCGAACAGGTAACCGGTAGCAGCGTCCCGCCGCGGCGCCATGACCACATGGCCTAGGCCTTCGGCGAGGGTGACGAACTCTCCCTCGGGATCTACCACCACCTGCTGGACAAGGCCCCAAGTCTGCTCGAGCAAACGGCGCAAGAGCCAGCTCTTCCCGGCGCCGGAGTTGCCCGTCACCAGGAGACGTCCGGCGATCAACTCTGGAAGGTCGATCGTGACCTTCCGCCCATCAGCATCACACCCCAGTTCCAAGGAACCTGTCGTGGTGGCCTGCGGTTTGGTCGCCTCGATCGTCTGGACGGGAGCAGCTTTGTCCGCCGCTGTGGCGTGCACCGGCGCTTCTGCGGCACGGTGATCGTAAACGGTCCCAGTTTCGCCTCCGCTCAGTCCTTCATTTCGCGTGTCGTCGGTGAGTAACACGGCCTCAGAAGCGATGGACGCGACGCCCACGCTGATCGGAAGACGTGCTGCCACAGAAACGGCGCTTGCAGATCGAAGCGCGTCCGCTTTGCGTTCCGCGGGCGGTGGCTCGAAAACAACCCGCCCCTCCATGCGCAGGCGCTCCTGGATGGCGGGCGTTGTCGGAAAGTCTGGATCGGTAGGGCGGAAGATTCGCTGCGGGTCCAGATCGGATATGGTTTGAACCGGTGCAGGCTTGCCCGAGCGGGCGGACTGTTGATCTTTCGGGGACGTCCGACCGGCGGATTCCGCAGGCACGGCCCGACCACGGTCGCCGGCGCGCAGTTCTGCACGGGTTGGCAGCTTCATGAGTCGCGCCTGGGCATCGACGGCATCGGGCGTGCACCCAGCGCCAATGGCAGCGGCAATCTCACGACGGGGGGTGTCAACAAGCCAGAGATCGCGGAGCAGCTTACGACGCGCTTCTGTCCAGCGAACGATCATATGGCGTCTTTCGATTTGGCGGAAATCAACGAGGATCACCCAAGGCTCGCGGCCTGGAGGGGCGAGGGGCTTCGGTGAACCGGGACACAATGCCTCCCGGCGGGGCGTAGCGGTTCCGGTGGCGCTCTGCACCGCCCGGAGAAGTATTGCCGGTTATAGGTCGTCGTTGAACGACATGATCTCGTCCAGCCTACGCCGGTATTCCTCGGCCTTGCCGGTTCCATCCCCAAGCTACTGAGCAACCTCTTCGGTGATGATCTCGCTCAGCAGATCGGCGAGCAACGCGATGCGTCGGTCCATGGCGGCACTCATTTCGTGATGAGGTGATCCAGAACGGCACGACCTTCCGGCATGAGCCGGACCCATGTGTCGTCAATCTCCACCCACCCTTTTGTTGCGGCGATCCCGGCTCCGATAGTGCGGTGCAGCCAAGGCCAGATCGGCGACTCGCCCGCACGATCAGACCATGAGCACAGGTTGTGCCAGCGGCCGTCACGGGCATATTCCAGAGCCGGTCGTGCAAGCCTCAGCTGCAGCCGAGCGCCAAGCCCTGGGGGGGGGGGTCGCAGGAGGCTCGCGCTCGACGCGGGGTAAGGCGGGCTTTATCACGCGGCCGCCTCGGACGGATCGTCGGGGAGATAGTTGGCGATCATGGTGTCGATCACGCCCAGCAGGGCGGCGGCGTCGTTTCGCGCTTTCAACAGTTCGACCACCATGAGGGCGCTGTCCACAGTGTCGTCGGCCTCGTAAAACGAGTCGCCGGACCGGACAATGCGCTCGCGGATGCTGGCCAGCCGTTCGAACAGGTTCTTGTGCCACGTGTCGATGCTGCGGTTCGTGTCCGGCTCGGTGGCACGTACCAGACGGTCGCGCATCAGGCGGGTGTCCGCGAGAAGCGCCGGCACGGGCGCTGACGACGGCGAGGTGACCTTCGTCAGGTGTGCGTCGATCCCGTTCAGCAGGCGGATCAGGTCGGCGTCGAGCGTGGGATTAAGGGCCATGAGGGAAGTCCTGGGAGACGGTTTCGGGGAGGAGATGCTGGGTCGAAGCTTGTGGTGCGGAGCCCGCGCATCTCTTCTCAGGGCGGTACACTCGCACAAAAAGCGCGAGCGGTCAATGGGAAAGTTGCACAAAAAGTGCGACTGCGCGTATGCTCGCGGAATGCCGCAGACCACCCTCACCCCGACTCTCTGCCGCGCCGCCCGAGCGCTGCTCGATCTGACCCAGGACCAGCTCGCCGAGCTGGCTCATTTGAGTGTTCGCACATTGAAGGCCTTCGAAAAGGGCACGCCGCCCGTATCGGCCGACAGCGAAACAGCGATCACCGACGCGCTTGTAGACGAAAGCATTGAGTTCGTGTCCAGACGGGATGGCCGGATCGGCGTTCTCGTGCGACCGAAACCGAAGAAGGCCCACCGGTAGCCGGCTCCGGCAACTGGCACGGGGCAACCCCACACCATTCGGCGACAGCCTGGCCAGGGCGCGGCTCACTTGGGCGGCAGCCAATGCGAGCACGCGGGCAGCACGCCCAGCGCACGATCCGGTCCCGAGCGTATAGAGCGTGTTCATTCGTGACGCTGGCGATCCACGGAGAACGTCATCCAAACACCGCCCGCCAAAGACAATACGGATAAGACAACGGAAGATAAATCGATCCAAAACTTAAAAGAAAAGGGCAGTGACATAAAAACTAGCGAGCATCAAAGGCCGCCCACTACACTCTCCGCAACACGGAGGAGGCATCATGTCTGGGTCAGCCCGCCAATACTCGCTGTTCTCGCGCTTGCCCCTGTCCGCCAGCGAAGGCCCGACTGCGGAGCAAATTACCGCCATGACCATGCAGCACACCGAACGCCTGTTGAGCCGCGCCGACGATCTGCGGGACGATCTGCACAAGGCCATGCTCGCCGGATCGACCAGCGACATGCGTATCGCCCTCAAGCGCCTCGACGATCTGGCGATCGATCTGAACGGCGGCTGCTATGGCCAGCTGGTGGAAGGTGGCGGCAAACGCCAGATGCTGGACCGCTGGCGCCGCGCCGATGGCGTCGAGCCGCGCTGGGGCGATCCGGGACGCTTTACCCTCACGGTGCAGCGCGTGGTCTGCGACGTGCATCTGCCGGACGGCCCGCTGTGGGGCGACGTGACGATCAAGCCGGTGCACTGGGACCAGCCCTTCCTGACCACCCCGACCGCGACGACGTACGGCTGCGTGGTGCTGCGTGACGTGTCGCGGCGCCTGCGTCTGGCCGCGCCGGGCCGGACCGTGGCGGCAACTCTGCGCGACATCCTCGACGAGCTGTGGCACGGCGGCAAGCTGGTGCTGACCCCGCTCGGCGATCCGCCCGACCGCCGCGACGACCCGGCCTGGGCGCCGACCGGGCACCTGGGACGGCTGGCCCCGCGCTGGTCGGTGCCGCTCGACGCGGACCTCCGCGCGCTCGCCGGGGTCATGTAACGGTCTGGCGCGGATTTGGCCGGGAAAGCTTACCGTAGCGGGCATCTGGAGCGGGGGATTTCGCGCGCTGGCTTTGCGATAGTCCCAAGGTCGGAGTGGCGGTTGCGCCCCGCCGACCAGGACAGGCTTGGAGCGGGCAGACCCATGAAATTCTTCCGACCGGCATCCCTCATCATGGCCGCGCTCGGCGCGAGCCTGCTCGGTGCGTGTCAAAGCATGATCGTGGGCGAGGGACCGCCGCTGGTGCGGGCCGTCGCCAGCGAACAGGACCTCCAGGGCGCCGAGTACATGGCCCGCTTCCTCCTGGCGCCGGGCGAACGGGCCGTTCTGCTCGCCCGGCACGACGGCGCGGAGGCCCGGCGCAGCGGCAGCGGGCCGTCCGGCGTCGCCACCGTCGCCGGGGTGACCGGGGCGGCGGCGCTCGGCCAGAACCCGCTCAGCCCTGGCGGGGTCGGCGCCGCGACGCTACTCGAAGGTTCGCTACGCCTGCTCGACGGCCTGACCGCGCCCGATGCGGCTCCGGATCGGACGACCCTGATCAATCTGCCCAAGGACGCGCTCGGAAGCGCCCAGCCGACCCCGCGCGCCGCGAAGGCGGCGGTTCAGCACTACATCCTGGGGCAACTGCAGGCCTTCGCCCGGCGGGTGAACCGGTCCGTCGAGTGCGTGGATGCCTGCGAGGGCAACATCCCGACCTACCGGCTGAGCCGGATCGGATCTCCCCTGCCCTACCGCGATCCGGAACACCTCTACGTGACGCTGGTGTTCGGCCGCATCCTCGAGGCGCCCGCCGATGCCCGCCGCGACGCCATCCTGGGGTTCCCGGCCGCCTGGTCCACGCCGTCGCCGCGTGACTTCGTCCTGTGCGTCGACCACAACCCGCCGACCAAGCGCGGCGACAGCGCCGTGCGCCCGTGCAAGGAGCAGTTCCTGCACCCGCTGGAGCGCGAGCTGCTGCGCTGCCTCACCGCCGACGGCTACGTCACCTATGCCTCGCGCTGGGCCTTCTCGCGCATCGTCGCGGTCAAGGGGCGCCTGTTCGCCTTGGCCGGCGAGGGCCGCTCGGGCGAGCGCCTGGTCGATTACGAGATCGCGCCGGAGACCGACCGGCCGTACCTGCCACCGCTTTAGGAGGTCCACCATGCCGCGCGCCATCGCCGCCCTGGCGGCTGCTCTGTCGCTGATGGGCATCGCGTCCGCCGCGGACGCGCAACAATGGTCGAGCCGTGCGCCGACGGCCGCGCCGGGCTGGCTGCCGCGCGTCGAGGCCGAGCACCGGGACGGCTACAACAGCGGCGCCTGGGGCGGCTGGGAGCAGCTCTCGAAATGCTCCAGCATGCGGGATCAGCTTCTCGCGCAGACCAGCGAGGTCCCGGCCGTGTTCAGTCCGGACCGGTGCACGGTGATCGCCGGCCGCTGGACCGACCCCTACACCGGGGCCTCGCTCACCAACCCGGCCGACATCGACATCGACCACATCGTGTCCATTCAGGAAATGCACGGGTCGGGCGGTTGGCGGTGGTCGCCGGCCGCGAAGAAAGCCGCCTACAACGACACCTACAACGTGGCCGTGGTCGCGAAGCGGGTGATCGACGCCAAGGGCGGCAAGGACATCGCAGGCTGGCAGCCGTCCAACAACGCCGCGCGCTGCGCCTACGTCGAGCGCTACCTCGCGGTCAAGCGCAAGTACGACCTGGCCGTCGATCCGCGCGAGGCGCGCACGCTGCAGGCGCTCGTGACGTCCTGCGGAAACACCAGCTCCATCGCCGAGGGGCCGTCCCGATGAAAAGCCTGCTGCGTTCCGCAAGCCGGGGGCTTTCCCCCGCCACGCCGACCGCGAGCGCCCTGCTGCCGGCCTCGCTCCTCCTGCTGCTCGGCCTGACCGGCGCCTTCATCGCCGGGCTCACCCTGCCCTTCGGGCAGTCGCTGGTGACCGGGCTGCTGGCCGCCGGCGCCGTGGTCACGAGCGCCGGCGGGGCGGTCTGGCTGCGATGGCCGGACCAGTCGCGGACCGCCAATCTGATCGCCCTGGCTGGCATCGGCCTCATGGTGGCCGGCGCCGGCGCGATGCCGTCGGCGTAGGGGCGGAAACCTTCTCAGGCCGTGAAACCACCGCGCCGACACGCGGGGGACAAACCATAGGGGAACTGACGATGCCGCATTCGCTCCGGCCAAAGGGTGGCCGCTACTGTTTCGGAACCGCGCTCGCGTTGCTGCTCGTGACCGGTCCGGCCGTCGCCAACGCGCAGACCGTGATTGCCGCGCCGGGCAAGCCGGTGACCATCACCGCTCCGATGGGCAAGCACGTCCGCTCGGTGGTCGCGGACGCCGCCGCCACCGTGGTCATGTCCCAGGATCGCCAGACGGTGGCACTCCGAGCCCCGGCGGCCGGTACGGTTTCGCAGATCCAGCTGCTTCTCGATAACGGTGTCGAAGCCCGACTCCTCGTGGCTGGGGTGACCAGCGCACCCACGCTGTGCGTCCAACTCGGCGACCATTTCGGTGAAGTCAGCGTCAAGCAGTGTGAGGAAATCGTCGTCTCGGGACAGACGCTGGTGACGACGGCGGCAACGCGCATTGCGGTCAGCGATGCCTACGACCTGTTCGCCGGCAACCGGATTCAGGAGGTCATCGTCCTGGACGACAAGTCTCCCGCGTTGCCGGCGGGCTCCGGCGCGACCACTCGGCTCGACACGATCGAGGACCCCTGGAGCGAAAACGCCAGCGGGAAAGGCGGCGGGGGCACCAAACAAAAATGACAGGGGCGCGAAGGCCCGTACCGCCGTCGCAGAACGCAAAGCAGCCCCAACGACTACAACCTCCATTCGCAAGGAAGATGGCCTGATGTCCTTACGCAAAGTTGCCACCGTCGCCGCCCTGCTCGCTCTCTGCGGCTGCGCGTCGACCGCCGCCACCGAGCCCGGCCAGATAGCGGTCGCCGCTGGGTTGAGCAACGTTGTCCCGCCGTCCTGGGCGGCAACGAACGCCGAGAAGCCGGCCAAGGGCGTCACCCTCCCCGCCGGCACCCTGCTCCCGGTCGTCCTGCAGCACGCCGTCGAGACCTCCGATGCCGACAGGACGAACCCGTTGCCGGTCGCGGCTAAGGTCGTCGCTGGTCCGCTGGACCTGCTGGACTGCAACGTGATCCTGGCCGGGTTCGGCAACGTCGAGCAACGCCGCGTCTATATGCAGGCCCAGTCGATCACCTGCGCGAAGTCCGACGGCGAGGTGGTCGACGCCAATCTGTCGGGCTTCGCGACGGGCGTCGACGGCAAGAGCGGCATGCGTGGCAACCCGTCGTCGCCGCGCTCCGTGGAGCTGCCCGCCGGGGCGAGGGTGGACCTCATCGTGACGCGGACCACGACGCTCCCCGGATGGACCGGCGGCGAACGGCAGGCCGCCCTCACCGGCGGTGACTGGCGTGCCACCATCGCCAACGCCAAGCGCCGGCTTGAGGTGCTGACCGGCTCCGACCGCACCCTGCCAAAGGCCGACTTCTAGAAGGGAGGCTCGCAATGTCCGTACGGGACACCGCGGCAGAGATCGCCAAGTGCCGGAAAACGGCCGACGATTTGGATGGTCATGCGGACCATATGAGCCGCTTCTTCCCGCTGGGAAATCGCCGCTACGAACGTCTGCGCGCCAAGTTTGGGGGGGACGTCAGGAAACTACGCCTCCTGCTTGGCATCGCGCTCGCTGCGGCCATCCTGCCGCTTGTAGCCGAAAGCGTGGAGTACCTCCCGCGCCATGTGGGCATGGCGATCACGTTGCTGCTGGTCTGGGTTCTCTGGCCGCACTCGGTCCGGGCCACCGTCGAGGTGTGCCGACTTGACGCGGCGCACCTTCGTGAACGCGCCAGCCGGCTGGAGCTTGCGGCAGCGCCTGCGACAGACTGACTCACCCAATAAGCGGGGCCGCTTATGATTTGACGCGATAAGCGGCCCCGCTTAAGCTTGGCGCATCACCGGTTGGAGTACCCACTATGCTGAGCGCCCTGCACCCCGCCGAACGCGCCATCGCCTGCATCCAGATGTCTGCGCAGAATATAGCTTCATGCCGGATAAAATACCGTCATACTGCGTAAATTAGTCTCATACCGGGGAAGCTTCCTTGCGCGTCTCGGGGAATCGTC
>NZ_JBPXMQ020000015.1:151527-164171 GCF_053470405.2 Azospirillum mesophilum | reverse complement strand
TCATGTGTGCAACCCCCTCACCCCAACCCTCTCCCCGGAGGGGAGAGGGAGCCCCCCTCACCCTAACCCTCTCCCCGGAGGGGAGAGGGAACAAGGGAGCCCTCCCATGACTGACCTTCCGCCCATCGTCTGGCTGGTCGGGGTGGCGGGGGCGGTCGTCGTGCTGTTGCTGGTGATAGCCTTTTCCGGCGACGGCGACCGGGAGACGAAGCGCCGGCTTGCCCGCGTGGGGGCGGAGGGGCAGGCGCGCCATCCGCGCTCCGGCGGGAAGGCCAGCCCGTCCGTGCGCCTCCAGAAACAGGACACCGGCTCCATCCCCACGCTGGACCGGTTGCTGAAGGCGGTGCTGCCCAATCCGGAGCGCATCCGCGACCGGCTGGACCGCACGGGACGGCGCATCCCGCTCGGCGAATACGCGCTGGCGAACGCGCTGGGCGCGGCGCTGGCGTGGCTGGCGCTGTGGCAGCTGGCCGGCCTGCCGGGGCCGCTGCCGCTGTTCGGTGGCCTTGTCGTGGGGCTGGGTGTTCCGCATCTCGTCGTGAAGGCCATGGGCGACCGGCGCGTCGCCCAGTTCATCGACCAGTTTCCGGATTCCATCGACCTGATCTGCCGCGGCCTGCGCTCCGGCCTGCCGGTGACGGAGTCCATCGCCGCGGTGGGGCGCGAGATGCCCGACCCCATCGGCATCGAGTTCCGCCGCGTCGGCGATTCCGTGCGGATCGGCCAATCGCTGGACGCCGCGCTGTGGGACATCGCCAAGCGCATCGACGCGCCGGAATACCGCTTCCTGGTCATCGCCATGGCGATCCAGCGGGAGACCGGCGGCAATCTGGCCGAAACGCTGGGCAACCTGTCGGACCTGCTGCGCAAGCGGCGCCAGCTGAAGCTGAAGATCCGCGCCCTGTCGTCGGAGGCACGGGCCTCCGCCTACATCGTCGGCGCGCTGCCCTTCGTGGTGTTCGGCATCGTCTACATGATGAACCGCGAGTATCTGATGATGCTGTGGACCGACCCGCGCGGCATGATCATGGGTGGCATCGCGCTGGCCATGATCGCCATCGGCGCCTTCATCATGTACCGCATGGCGAATTTCGAGCCATGACCCTGACCGATCTTTTCCCCGGCATGGCGATGGAGGACGTGGCCTCGCTGATCGCGGGGGCGGGGACCTTCGTCGTGGTGCTGCTGATCTGGAGCGCCTTCGTCGAGCGCGATCCCCTGTCGGCGCGGCTCAAGTCGCTGGAGTCGCGGCGCACGGCGCTGAAGGGCGAGTTGTCGCGCACCGCCCGTCGCATGGAGCGGCCGACCGGGCGCATGGGCGCGATGCGCCGCATCGTCGAGGCGTTGCGGCTCGCCCGTGGCAAGACGGCGGCGGACGCGGCGGCGAAGCTGGCGCGGGCGGGCTTCCGGTCGAAGGACGCGCTGACCGTGTTCCTGTTCGCCAAGGGCATCCTGCCGCTGGTCGTCGGGGGCTTGGCCGTGCTGGTGATCTATGGGGGACGGCCGGGGATGCTCGACCCCACCCAGTCCATCGCGGGCTGCCTGCTGGCGGCCCTGCTGGGGTCGCTGGCGCCGGACTACTATCTGCGCAAGGTGACGGAGAAGCGGACGACCGCGATCCGCCGGACCCTGCCCGACGCCTTCGACCTGCTGGTCATCTGCGCGGAGGCGGGGCTCAGCCTCGACTCCTCCTTCGACCGGGTGGCGCGCGAGATGGGGGAGGGCTGCCCCGAACTGGCCGAGGAAATCGGCCTGACCGCCATCGAACTGGGCTTCCTGCCCGACCGCGCCAAGGCGCTGCAAGGCTTTGCCGAGCGCGTGCCGTTGCAGGGCGTGCGGGCGCTGGTCACCACGCTGGCGCAGACGGAGCGTTACGGCACGCCGCTGGCCCAGGCGCTGCGCGTGCTGGCGTCGGAGATGCGCAACGAGCGCATGCTGAAGGCCGAGGAGAAGGCCGCGCGCCTGCCGGCCATCATGACCCTGCCGATGATGCTGTTCATCCTGCCCCCGCTGTTCGTGGTGCTGATCGGCCCGGCCGTGCTGCGCACCATCGACGGCCTGGGAAAACTGTAGGCTGGGGAATAATCAGCGGCGCTCCGGCGTCAGACCTCCCGACGGGAAACGAACAACCGGAGGGGAGGATGACCATGAACCGGATGACCATGAACCGGATCCTGGGTGCGGCGGTGCTGGCTGTCGGGGCTGGCTTCTTGAGCACGGGGGCTGTTGCGCAGCAGGCGGGCGGCTCCAGCGCGATGACCTTCTTCGTCACCAGCACGGGGCTGGGCAAGGGCGCCGACCTTGGTGGGCTGGCGGGCGCCGATCAGCATTGCCAGCGGTTGGCCCAGGCGGCGGGTGCGGGGAACCACACCTGGCACGCCTATCTCAGCACCCAGGCGACGGGCGGGCAGCCGGCCGTCAACGCGCGCGACCGCATCGGCAAAGGGCCGTGGCAGAACGCCAAAGGGCAGGTGATCGCCCGCAACGTCGAGGAACTGCACGGCGCCAACAACCTGACCAAGCAGACCGCCCTCAACGAGAAGGGGGAGCCCGTCAACGGGCGCGGCGACAACCCGAACACGCACGACATCCTGACCGGCACCCAGCCGGACGGCACCGCCTTCACCACCGCCGAGGACCGCACCTGCGGCAACTGGACCAAGAGCGGGGCGGAGGGTGCCGCGATGCTCGGCCACCACGACCGGCAGGGCCTCAGCGACGACCCGCCGGCCAAGTCCTGGAACGCTTCCCACCTGACCCGCGGCGGGTGCAGTCAGGACGCGCTGCGCAGCACGGGCGGGGCGGGGCTGCTCTACTGTTTCGCGGCGAATTGACGGGGGTGGGTGGATAGGCGGGGACCGCGCACGCTCCCGCCTGACCGCCTGTTACACGGTCACGCGCACCGCGTTGCTCAGGAACTCCTTCAATCCCGGCACGCCGTCGCGGAACAGGGGCGAGTTGGCGAGATCCTTCACATAGCCGCCGCCGGAAATCGCCTTGGCGGCCTTGTCCGGCTGGCTGTCCAGCGCGCCCTTCAGCATGCGGGCCAGCGGGCTCGCGCTGTCGAGGCGGGTGGGCTCCTCGCCCTTGCGGCGCATGCTGCTTTCGTAGCCGAACTGCACCGCCGCCCGCTGGAGCGACCAGCCGGCGGAGGATTTCTCCTCCTCGCTGGCTTCCTTGTCGAGGAAGGCGATGGCGGCACGGTAGGCCGCGGCGGGGTCCGCGCCGGTGGGGTTGGCGGCCTTCATCGCGTCGTCCTGCTGCCGGGCCATGGCCGATTGTGCCGCCGCCTGCTCGTCCTTGGAGAATTGTTTGCCGCTGTTGCTGGCGATGGCGTAGAGGGAGCGGCGGTCGAAGGCGCCGAACAGGGTGTTCATGTCCTTTTGGCCGGCCTTGGCCATCGAGGCGTAGCCGGCGTCCAGCGCCTCGCGCGCATCGTCCGCCACGGCGGAGAAGCTGCGCTGGCCGGGCGCCCCCGGCGTGGTCAGAACGGTGGGCGGCGGCGTGGGCGCCGGCTTGCCGGAGGCGGCGGCCTCCTCGGCCGCGGACGGGTCGGAGTCGGGCAGCAGGTCCCCGACCGAGCCGCGCCCGATGCCGGGAATGTCCACGTCGGCGGCGAAATGGGCGAGCGCGTTGCGGTACACGCGCGCGATGAAGCCCAGGTCGGCCATCTTTTCGACCGCGGCCGCGCCCTTCTTGTCCTTGGTTGGCAGAAATCCGCCGTCCTCGTCCCCGAAGTCGAGCTTTTCGAACTCCGTCATGCCCTTTTTGAGAAAATGGTTCATGGCGGCCGTGCTGACCTCCATCGGATCGCCGCCGGCGGTGTCGCGCGCTTCCTGGTCGATAGCCTCGCCCTCTTTGCGGAAGGCCTCGTAGACCGGTTGCATGCGCGCCTGGAAGGCCTCGGTATCCTGGGTCTTTTCAAAGTCGGCGTGGGCGGCCTGCCGCTCCCGCCCCACGACCTCGCTGGCCTGGTTCATACGCTCCATCTTCCGATGCAGGGCCTTGTCGGCCAGCGCCCCCTTCTCCGCCCAGGCCTTGTCCTCCTCGTCCTGCGGCCGTTCCTTCATGAAGCGGCCCCGGACGGCGCTGGTCGCCATGGACCGCAGGCCGCGCGCCACCTCCTCCTCGGACATCTGGCCGGACTTGACGAAGCCCTCCAGCATCGCGCGCCCCTTGGAGCCCAGCGCGGCGAAGACCTTGCCCGCCACCCCGGTCAGCGATTTGGCGAGCCCGCTCACCTCCACGCTGTCGCCGGACGGGGCGACGGGCTTGGTCACGGGGGCCGACGTGGCCTTCCAGTTGCCCTCGGCCACCTGGGCGGCGGAAATCGGCTTCCACTTGGCGGTGGCGGTGCTGGCGGCTCCGAACAGGGCGTCGATGGTCGCGGACATGGGGTGTCGTTCCTCCGTTCCGTTCAGCCGACCGGCCGTCTGGCACGTATTCTTCGATGTCTAAGTATTTTGTTCCACTTGCAGTTTAACATTCGCCGATGTTTCTTAAAACATCTTTAGATTGCGGCGCTGTCATTTGAGAAGGATGGAATTGGAGGCCCCTATGGCTTCGTGTCTTTGAGGGTGGCCCGGTTGTGGCGCCCCAGCCCGCCCGTGGAGTGGCGCGGGCGCGGACGGCTCCCTTTCCGCCGCCCGCCGGGGGCGGTACAGTCAACCCTTCGAATGGACGGCGGGTGGGGAGGCGGCCCGATGACGGGCGGTGCGTGGCGTGCGGCGATTCTGGGCCTTGCGGTGACGGGCGTGGCGCTGGCCTATCTCGGGGCGGAAGTCGGCCGGCTGATCGGCGAGGAGCGCGAGGCCTACTACACGGACATGGCCGTCGTCGCGCTCGGCGTTGTCGCGCTGTGGGCGGCCTTCGCGCGGCTCGGCCGGCATTTCCGCGACCTGGAACGGCTGCGCGAGGAGCTGTCCGGCGCACGTGGCCGCACGGCCATTGGTGTCGGCGGCGGCACCGACGCCCGCAACGATGAGGCCGGACGGCTCGCCAAGGCGGCGGCCGACGCCTTGCGGCGCCAGCAGCGCGCGACCGCTTCGGACGACCGGCTCTCGGCGGTGGTGTCGGCGCTGGAGGAACCGGTGGTCGTGCTCGACGACCTGGGGCGGGTGGAGGTGCTGAACGCGGCGGCCTCCGGCGTGCTGGGGATTGCGGCGGGGGACGACATTTACGATCACCTGTCCCGGCCGGAGCTGTTCCGCGCCATCGAACGGGCGCGCGAGGACGGGCGCATGGTCTCCGCCGTGCTGCGCCGGGCGCAGGGGGCGGAGGTCTCCGTGCGGGTGAAGGACCTGGGGCTTCAGGCCGGGATCGCGCTGGTCGTCCCGGCGCGCGGACCCGGACAGTCTCCGCTGTTGACCGGCGACCGGGTGGTGATGCGCCCGACCGCGAAGGCGACGCACCTCGGCGACGAAGAGCCGTTGATGACCTTGCCGCTGGTCAGCCTGTGGGTCGCCACGACGACGGGACGGCTGGAGGAGGGCGCCGTGGTCGCGGTCGGGACGGTGCGGATGGCCGGTCCCCGCGTGTTCCGCACCCTGTGCCTGGACCTGTACGTCGATCCCGGCACTCCCATCCCGCCGGAGGCGACCGCCCGGCACGGCGTGACCACGGCGATGGTGGAGGGCGCACGGCCCTTCGCCGACGCCTGGCCGGTGATCGCGGAGGCCCTGCACGGCTGCGTCGTGGTCGGCGTGGGCGTGGACGCCGCGCTGGACGCGCTGGCGCGCCATTGCGCGCAGGCCGGATTGCCGGAGCCGGAACGCCCGCCGGCCCTCGACCTCGGCCGGCTGGCGGCGGCGCTGGAGCCTTCGCTTGAGGGGGCGCCCCTGGAACGCTTGGCGGATGCCTTCGGCATGGCGGGGCACCACCACCGGGCCGACGTGTTCGCCCCTGCCCTGACCGAGGCCGAACTGGCGGCGGCCCTGCTGCTGCGGCTGGACGAGCGGGGCGTTGCGACGCACGGCGCGGCGCGGGCGCTTGCCGGTGATGCGTCAATCGGCGCCGGTCCGGGCATCGCTCAATGACGTATTCTTTTGTTCATGGAGATCGCGTACGATCCGGCGAAGGACGTGGCGAACCGCGAAAAGCATGGGGTGTCGCTCGTGCTCGGGCGGGTCGTTCTTGCCAACCGTGTCGGTGAAGAGATTGACGAGCGCGACGATTACGGTGAACTCCGCCGCATTGCCTACGGGCTGATCGCAGGCCGGCTTTTCGTGTGCGTTTACACCTTGCGCGGGACCCTGTGCCGGATCATCTCGGTTCGCAAGGCGAACCGGAGGGAGCAGCGACGATGGCTACCGTGACCGTGACCGACGACATGGTTCAGAAGGCCCTGGCCGACGTCGATTGGGACGCCATCGACGCCATGACCGACGAGGACATCGCCCGCCAGATTGTGGAAAATCCGGACGCGGCGCCCGACACGACCGACCCGCTGTGGCGGCTGCGGGCGCGCGTCAACTCCGACCGGCTGAAGCCCCGCCAGAAGGTGCGGATGGTGCGGCGCGTGTTGGGCATGTCGCAGGCGCAGTTCGCCCAGGCTTACCACATTCCCCTGCGCACGCTTCAGGGCTGGGAACAGGGGACGCGCGAACCGGACGAGGCGTCGTCGAACCTGATCAAGCTGATCGCCTATCAGCCGGATCAGGTCCGGCGCATCCTGAACGACGGCGCGGACTCTACCGCCACTTCGGCCGACGGCCGGCCTTGAGCGACTGGACGGCCTGATCGAGCGTTTGCAGGAACTTGGACTTGTCCTGCTGGCTCATCGGCTTGTTGTTGCCGCTGACCACGCCCATGTCGCGCAAGTCCTGCATCAGCGCGCGTGTGGCGATGGCCGAGCCGATGGAGTCCTCCGTGAAGGGACGGCCGGTCGGGCCGATGACCACGGCGCGCTTCTTGACGCAGCGGTCGGCCAGCTGGATGTCGGCGGTGACGACGACGTCCGTCTCGGTCGCGTGCTCGGCGATCCAGTTGTCGGCGGCGTCGAACTCCGACCCGACGACGACCAGTTCCGACACGCATTCCGTCGGCAGGCGCAGGGGGCCGTTGCTGACGATCCAGACCTTGGTGCCGGTGCGGCCGGCGACCCGGTAAATTTCAGCCTTTACTGGGCAGGCATCGGCATCCACATAGATCTCCACCACCCGGACACCCTCCTTCGCCGTTTAATGTTGCGCTCTTATGCGCTAAAACCCTTGCCGAGCGAAGCGGCGCCGCGGGAGGCGTCCTGTTTTTTCCTTTTTGTGCAGAAGGGTCGGAGCGGCGCATGGCGTCCTATCAGTATGTTTATGTGATGAAGGGCCTGAGCAAGGTCTACCCCGGCGGCAAGAAGGTTCTGGACAACATCTGGCTGTCCTTCCTGCCCGGCGTGAAGATCGGTGTTCTGGGCGTCAACGGCGCCGGTAAGTCGACCCTGATGAAGATCATGGCCGGCCTGGACAAGGACTACTCGGGCGAAGCCTGGGTCGCGCAGGGCGCCAAGGTCGGCTACCTGTCGCAGGAGCCGCAGCTCGACCCGACCAAGAATGTCCAGGAAAACGTGCTGGAGGCCCTGGCCGAGACCAAGGCGCTGCTGGACCGCTTCAACGAAGTGTCCAACGCCATGGCGGAGCCGGACGCCGACTTCGACGCGCTGCTGGCCGAGCAGGCCGAGTTGCAGGAGAAGATCGACGCCGCCGACGCCTGGGACATCGACCGCACGGTCGAGATCGCCATGGACGCGCTGCGCTGCCCACCGGGCGATTCCGACGTGACCAAGCTGTCGGGCGGCGAGAAGCGCCGCGTGGCGCTGTGCAAGCTGCTGCTGGAAAAGCCGGACCTGCTGCTGCTCGACGAGCCGACCAACCACCTGGACGCGGAGTCCGTGGCGTGGTTGCAGAAGCATCTTGAGGACTACAAGGGCACCGTCGTCCTGGTCACCCACGACCGCTACTTCCTGGACAACGTGACGGGCTGGATCCTCGAACTCGACCGCGGCGCCGGCATCCCGTACGAGGGCAACTACTCCTCGTGGCTGGAGCAGAAACAGAAGCGCCTGGAACAGGAAGGCCGCGCCGAGGAAGCCCGCCAGAAGCAGCTTGCCACCGAGCTGGAATGGATCCGGCAGTCCCCGCGCGCCCGCCAGGCCAAGAGCAAGGCCCGCATCTCCGCCTACGAAACGCTGCTGGCGGAGAGCGGCAAGGAGCAGACCGGCGAGGCGCGGATCGTCATCCCGACCCCGCCGCGCCTGGGCAACGTCGTCATCGAGGCCGACGCCATCAACAAGGGCTTCGGCGACCGTCTGCTGATCGACGGCCTGTCCTTCCGCCTGCCGCCGGGCGGCATCGTCGGCGTGATCGGCCCGAACGGCGCCGGCAAGACCACCCTGTTCCGCATGATCACCGGGCAGGAGGGGCCGGACGCCGGCGCCTTCCGCGTCGGCGAGACGGTCAAGCTGGGCTATGTCGACCAGAGCCGCGATTCGCTGAACCCGAACAAGACCGTGTGGGAGGAAATCTCCGACGGGCTGGACGTCATCGACCTGGGCAAGAAGTCGATGCCGAGCCGCGCCTACGTCTCCTCCTTCAACTTCCGCGGTCCGGACCAGCAGAAGAAGGTCGGCCAGCTGTCGGGCGGTGAGCGCAACCGCGTCCACCTCGCTAAGATGCTGAAGTCCGGCGCCAACGTCCTGCTGCTCGACGAACCGACCAACGATCTGGACGTCGACACGCTGCGCGCGCTGGAAGAGGCGCTGGAGAGCTTCGCCGGCTGCGCCGTGGTCATCAGCCACGACCGCTGGTTCCTCGACCGCCTCGCCACCCACATCCTCGCCTTCGAGGGCGACAGCCATGTGGAGTGGTTCGAGGGCAACTTCGAAGCCTACGAGGCCGATAAGAAGCGCCGCCTGGGCGAGGACGCGGTGAACCCTCACCGCATCAAGTACAAGCCGCTGGTGCGCGCCTAAGCCAGATTGGCACTGAAAAGGCCTTCCTCCCCGCAAGGGGAGGAAGGCCTTTTTTATTAGGATCGGGAGCTGACTTGAAAACCCTCTCCCATCCCCGATGGGAGAGGGAGGGGCCCGCGCCAAAGGTGCGGGAGGGTGATGGCAAGGTTTTGCCGAAAATCCTGCGACTGCATGCCCTGGATTCTTGGTGAAACCTTGCCCTCACCCTCCCATAGCTTTGCCACGGGCCCTTCCCTCTCCCGGCGGAGCCGGGCGAGGGGGCTTTTATTCGCCGATAAACTTACAGCCTCTCACCCCTCCAGCTTCTGGTGTTCCAGGAAGGCCGTCTTCAGGAGCAGCTTCAGCTCGTCGCTGTACTGGTGGAAGCGGACGGAGACGTGGCCCTTGCCGTGGTTCAGGTGCAGGACCACGAACTGCGCCGTAGCAGCGACCTCCTCCCGGCCGGCCATGGTCACGCGTGCGGTGATCGTCTCGCCCTTCTTGAACGGCTGCTCCGGCGCCTGGATGCACAGGCCGCCGATGGACCAGTTGCGGGTCGGGTGCGTGCCGCGGTCGGTCTGCACGATCAGGCCGGGGCGTACGTAGCGCTTCTGCTTGCGCCGTTCCTGCGGCTTGGAGGGCGCGGGAGGGGCGGCGGCCTCGGGCATGGTGATGCCGGAGCCTTCCAGCTTCGCGCCGGTCAGGGTGGCGGAGCGCAGGACCGCGTCGCCCATGCGGGCGTCGCGCAGGTCGGTGCCGGTCAGGGTCGCGCCGTCGAAGTTCGTCGGCCAGGGGCGATCACCCGACAGCTTGGCCGGGCTGGCGTCCGCCCGCACCAGAAGCGCGCGGCCCAGGCCTGCGCGGCGCAGGTTGGCGCCGCGCAGGCTGGCCTCCGTCAAATCGGCGCCGCTGAGGTCGATGTAGGACAGGTCGGCCATGTCCAGGCTAACCTTGGAGAGCTTGGCGCCGGGCAGGCGGCAACGCCGCAGCCGCGCGGCGGCGAGCGTGCGGCCGGTCAGGTCCGCCCCGGCAATCGACACGAAGTCGAGGTCGAGATGCTTGCCGTCGGCGCCGTGGCTGTCCACCCAGCGTTCATGGGCGGCGACGGCCTCCAGGAAGTCCGGCAGCGGCATCTCCTTGTAGGTCGGCTGGACGATGGCCTCCTCGTTCACCTCGAAGGGGAGATAGGTGCGGTCCAGCGTCGCCTGATCGATGGTCGTGCCGCGGAAGGTAGCGCCGTCCAGCGTGGCGCCCCAGAAATCGGCCCCCACCAGCACGGCGGCGGTCAGTTCGGCCCCGGTCAGGTCGGCGTCGTTCAGGTCTGCCCCGGTGAGGTCGCAGCCGGCGAAGTTGGCGCCCGCGAGGATGGAACGCTCCATCTTCGCCTCGGTCAGGCGGGTGACGCCCTTGGTCTTGGCGGAACCGGCGCCGGTCGATCCGCCGGTCTCCATCAGCGCGCCGGCGCGGAAATCGGCGCCGCGCAGGTTCGCGTCGGTCAGCGTCGCGCGGTTCAGGTTGGCGCCGCGCAGGTCGGCCCCGGTCAGCGTCGCCGCGCTGAGGTTGGCCGCTTCCAGATCGGCGCCGAACAGGTCGGCCTGCGTCAGATCCGCCCGCATCAGCCGCGCGTTGGACAGGTTGGCGCCGGCCAGCTTCGCCCCCGTGAGGCTGACCCCCGCCAGCGTGAGGCCCGAGAGGTCGCGGAAGCTGAGATCGGCGCGCCGGCCGCCCCGGCGCTTCAGCCAGGCCTGATGGGCGACGATGATCGCCTTGATCTCTTCGATCTCGCTCGGGGTCCGCTCGGCCATGGGTCGGGTGCGCTCGCTGCCGCGTAAAAATGGTGCAGGCGGCGAGGATACTCCGTTCGGTCGAGCGCGTCACGACATGGCGCGCCCTAACGGCGAGAACACGCGCAAGAAAAAGGCCGCCCGGAGGCGGCCTTTCGCAAACTTCAACGGAGGGTTTCGCGCGTCAGCCGGTTTGACCGACTTTCTGGCGCAGCGCCTGGATCAGCCCCTGAACCTGCCCGCCGTTCTGCTGGATGACGGAGGCGAATTCGGAGCGCTGGGTGATGCCCATGCTGACGCCTTCCACGAAGACGTCGATGATCTTGTAGTTGCCGTCGCGCTTGCGCACGCGCCATTCCACGTTCACCGGCGGGCCGGCGGTGCGGACGATCTGGGTGGTGACCACGCTGTCCGTGTCGCCTTCCGCGCGCGATCCGGTGATCTTGAAGGTCTCGCCCGAATATTCGACGAAGCGGTCGGCGTAGGTCTTGACGATCAGCTGTTCGAACAGCTTCTGGTACTCGTCCTGCTGCTGCGGGCTGGCGGAGTTCCAATAGCGCCCAAGCACGAAGCGCCCGATGTAAGGCACGTCG
The DNA here is from genome assembly GCF_053470405.2 of Azospirillum mesophilum. Lineage (NCBI taxonomy): Bacteria > Pseudomonadati > Pseudomonadota > Alphaproteobacteria > Rhodospirillales > Azospirillaceae > Azospirillum > Azospirillum mesophilum. The sequence continues at coordinate 152,859 of NZ_JBPXMQ020000015.1, read as the reverse complement.
AAACCCCGGTAGAGCAGGGCCCGGAATCGCTGGACCGCCTGATCCCGCGACAGGCTCTTGTTCGAGAAGGTGGCGACGGTTTCGTCACCCAGCTTCTGGATGAACGCGGTGGCGCCCGGATCCGAAGACTGGGCGGCGGCGGGACGGACGGCCCAGCTGCTCACCGCGAGCAGGGCCGCGCACACAAGGAACAGGCGACGTGTCAGCATGGCTAGGCAAAAGTGGCTGCCGCGGTGGCTTTGTCAACCGTCATCGATCGCAGTCCGGCCATCCGCGGCGTTTTGCCAATCCTCACTTCTTGGTGGGGGTGTCGAAGTCGGGGTATTCCGGCGCGGCCGGCGCGGCGTTGCCGCGAACCGCCGCCTCGCGCTGTTGCGAGTAGAGGCTGCGCACCGTCGCATAGTAATCGACCGAGCTGCGCCGCAGATCGTCCACCTCGCGCAGGAGCTGCGAGCGGCGGTCGATGCCGGACGTGCCGGTGCGGGCCGTCAGAAGGCCCCGGTGGTCGGTGGCGTAGCCCCACAGGCGCAGCGGATCGGCGACCGTGTCCACGCCATAGCCGACGGCGTCGCGCGCGTTGGACGGCCCGACCAGCGGCAGCACGAGGTAGGGACCGGAGCCCAGGCCCCAGACGCCCAGGGTCTGGCCGAAATCCTTCGGCTTTTCCGGCAGGCCGAGCCCGGTCGCCACGTCGGCGAAGCCGGCGACGCCCAGGATCGTGTTCGCCATGAAGCGGCCCGTCGCCACCTGCGCGCCGTCGAAATCGCCCTGCAGCAGGTTGTTGGCGATGTACAGCGGGCTCATCAGGTTCTGGATGAAGTTGTGCACCGCCTCGCGCACCGGGTCGGGCGTGACGCCGACATAGACCTCCGTCACCGGGCGAATCAGGAGGATGTCCACCGCCTCGTTGGCCGCGAAGACGAAGCGGTTCGGCACCTCCAGCGGGTCGCTGACCGTCGCCTCCGCATCGCTGTTGGAGGGCGCGGTGGCGCAGGCCGAGACCGTCAAGGCGAGCGCGGCCACGGCGGCCGTGCGGAGGAGGGAGCGGGTAAGATTGGCCAGCTTCATCGGCGACGGCTCTTTCTGCGGACGAGGGTAGGCGTGTCGGGGGCGGGCATCGCGCGACCACCAGACCGTATCCTGTGGCCGCGCCATATCCATATGGTTCAGTCCACTAACACAGGCGGCGCCGTTTGACCAGCGTGCCACGCGAGGTCACGGGCCGTCTGCCCGTTTATGTGGTATTATGGCCGGCCCCTCCGCCCGTATTGGGCCGCCTGTGCCGGGGGGGGGGCCCCCGGAGGCAGTGTCGTGCAGGGGTGGGGTGCGAAA